>JBBSVE010000025.1:0-28374 GCA_038233815.1 Rhodobacterales bacterium | reverse complement strand
CTGCCAGCCTATGCCCTCCGGCTGCGCAACCTCATCGGCAAGAGCCTATACCTCATGCGGGGGAACGGGCGATGAGCCGCTCGCTCCTCTTCGTCACGGGCACCCGCGCCGATTTTGGCAAGCTGGAGCCGCTGGCCCGCGCGGCGCTGGCGGAAGGTTTCGACGTGCGTTTCTTCGTGACCGGGATGCACATGCTCGACCGCTACGGGCTGACGAAGATGGAGGTGCACCGCCTCGAAGGGGTCGCGGTGCATGAATATCTCAACCAGCGGCCCGGCGATCCGCAGGACCTGATCCTCGCCAAGACGATCACCGGATTTTCGGACTACGTGACGGAGCATCGCCCCGACCTGATCCTCACCCACGGCGACCGGGTGGAGGCGCTGGCCTGCACGCTGGTGGCCGCGACGAACTACATCCGCTCGGCCCATATCGAGGGCGGCGAGGTGTCCGGCACGATCGACGAGATCTTCCGGCACTGCAACTCCAAGCTCGCCTCGGCACATTTCGTGTCGTCGCAGGCCGCCGCCCGCCGGGTCATGGCGCTGGGCGAGCCGCCCGATTCTGTGCATGTGATCGGCTCGCCGGAACTGGATTTCCACGCCGCCCCCTCCGGCGTGACGCTGGCCGACGTGAAGGCGCGCTACGCGATCCCGTTCGAGGACTACGGCATCGCCGTGTTTCATCCCGTCACCTCAGAACAGGCGACGATCCCCGCGCAGGCCCGGGATCTCTTTGGCGCCCTCGACGCCTCCGGGCGCGCCTTCGTCGTGATCGCACCGAACAACGACCCCGGGTCGGACGCGATCTTCGCGGTGCTGGACAGCTTGCCCGCGGACCGTTTCCGCATCCTGCCCTCGATGCGGTTCGCACATTTCTCCGAACTGATGCGCCATGCGCGCGTGATGGTCGGCAACTCCTCCGCCGGGGTGCGCGAGGCGCCGTTTCTGGGCGTCCCGTCGCTCGACGTCGGCACGCGCCAGCACAACCGCGCGCAGGCAGGCTCCATCGCGGTGGCGGAGGCGGGGGACCGCGCGGCGATCCTCGATTTCCTGCGCGAGGCATGGGGCCGCAGCCATCCGCGCGACGAGGGCTTCGGCACCGGGCGCGCCGCCGACCGTTTCGTCGCCGTGCTGGGGGAGGACCGGTTCTGGCGCCAGAGCCTGCAAAAGGAATTCCGCGATCCCGCCTGACCTGCACCGAGGGATCGCCCTGCGCGCCTATCTGGCCGCGTCCCGACTGATCCCGCTCGTGGCACCCACGCTCCTGCGCGCACGGCTTCGACAGGGCAGGGAGGACCCGACCCGCTGGCGCGAGAAACTGGGAGAGACCGCCGCGCCGCGCCCCGATGGCCGCCTCATCTGGCTCCATGCCGTGGGGCTGGGCGAGGTTCTGGCGCTACGCGGCCTCATCGCGGCGCTGGATGCCGAGGCGGGCCCGCTCTCCTTCCTCGTGACCTCCACCGCGCGGTCGTCGGGGGAGGTTTTTGCCCGCGATTGCCCGCCCGCCACGCGCCACCAGTTCCTGCCGCTCGACGCGCCGCAGTATGTGACGCGGTTCCTCGACCACTGGCGCCCGGACCTGTCGATCTGGTCGGAACAGGACCTCTGGCCCGGTGCCGTGACCGCCGCTGCGGCGCGGGACATTCCGCTGGCGCTGGTCAATGCGCGGATGAATGCGGCTTCCTTCGGGCGGCATCGGAAAGCGCGGGGCCTCTATTCCGACCTCTACGCGCGATTTTCGTTGGTTGAGGCGCAAGACGTGGCGTCGGCCCGCCATCTCGGCATGCTCGGCGCGCAGAAGGTCCGTATCGGCCCGCCTCTCAAGGCCGCAGCCCCGGCCCCTCCGGTGAATGAGGCGGAGCTTTCGAGTATCCGGGCGGCACTCGGCGACCGGATGATCTGGCTCGCCGCCTCGACCCACCCGGAGGATGACCATGCCGTGCTGCGCGCTCAGGCGGCACTGGTCACGCAGGATCCGCGCTGGCTTCTAGTGCTGGTGCCGCGCGATCCGGGGCGGGGGCTGGACACCGCGCTTTCCACGCTCCGGCGCAGTGCTGGCGGGGTTCCCGGCCGGGACCATGCGGTCTGGATCGGCGACACGTTCGGGGAGATGGGGCTGTGGCTCCGCCTCGCCTCCCGCATCGTGACGGGGGGGAGTTTCGGGACCACCGAGGGCCATACGCCGTGGGAGGCGGCGACGCTCGGCAAAGGCACGCTGCACGGGCCGCATGTCGCGAACTTCGCCGAGGATTATGCCCGGCTGGGCGCCGTGGGTGCAGCGCGCGCGGTCACGGCGGATGGCATTGCACAGGCGCTGACGGAGGCGTTCCCCGACGGCGCAGCGGCGCTGGCGCTGGTGCAGGAGGCACGCGCGTGGATCCGACCACTGGCGCGGGATCTGCTGGCGCTTGTCGATGGCTGAGTTCCCGTCCCCCCGCCTGCGCGTGGCGCTCCGGGCCTATGGCGTGCTCTGGTGGGTTCTTCTGCCGGTCGTTCTGGCCTACCTCCGCCTGCGGGCGCGCAAGGATCCGCTCTACGCCGCGCATCTGGCGGAACGGTTCGGCCACCACACGCCGATGCCCGGGGCGGTGTGGGTCCATGCGGTCAGCCTCGGCGAGGTCCGCTCCGCCGTGCCGCTGATCGAGGCGTTGCTGGCACGTGGCGAGCGCGTCATCGTCACGCATTTCACGCCCGCGGGCCGGCGCGAGACGGCCCGTGTCTTTGCCGCCGCCATCGCGGAGGGTCGCGTCCGGGCGGCGTGGGTGCCGTTCGACACGGCCCGGTGCCTGCGCCGTTTTCTCGCGGCCTTCACACCGGAATACGGGCTGGTGATGGAGATCGAGGTCTGGCCCGCGATGATCCTCGCCGCACGAAAGGCGGGCGTTCCACTGTTCATGTGCAACGCCCAATATCCCTCAACCAGCGCGGCGCGCGACAAGGACGGGCTTCGCGCGGAGCTGATGCGCGGCTTCGCGGGCGCGCTGGTGAAATCGCAGGTGCAAGCCGACCGCTTCGCCCGCGTCGGTGTGAGCAACATCGCGGTCACGGGAGAGCTGCGGTTCGATCAGCCCGTCTCGGACGCTCAGGTCGCAGCGGGCCACGCTGCGCAACCCCGACGCGCGGTCATCGCCTTCGCGTCCGTCGTGGAGGGCGAGGATCAAGGTTTCTTGAGCGTCATCAAAGCTCTGCGCGACGATGCTCAAAAACGAAGCGAACAACCGCCGCTGTTCGTCCATATTCCGAGAAAGCCGGAACGGTTCGAGGCGGTGGCGGATCTGCTGGCCACCAGCGGTCTGCGGGTCGTGCGTCGAAGCGTGGCGTTCGACGCGGACCTGCGCCCTACCGCAAGCCTCGATGACGCTGATATCCTGCTCGGCGATTCGTTGGGGGAAATGTATTTCTACCTCGCCCTCGCCACCCGCGTCGTCATCGGCGGTGGTTTCACCCCCGGCGGATCGCACAATATCTCAGAGCCGCTGGCGCTCGGCCTCCCGCCGCTGACCGGACCCGATACCCACACGATCGAATATCCGTTCGTCGAGGCCGAGGCCGCAGGCGTCGCCCTGTCCGTTGCCGATTTCGGCGCGCTGGCAACGGCGCTGGCTTTGCCCCCCCATGCGACGAAGGATCAGTGCGACACCTTCTACGCCGCCCATTCCGGTGCCACGCGGCGCACGCTGGAGGCGATTCCAAGCTTGCTCACTACCAGCCGGAAAAACCGCCGTCCACATTGACCAGTTGCCCGGTCATGTAGCCCGCCTGACGCGAGCACAGGAACAGCATCGCATCCGCGATCTCGTCCGGGGCGGCCATCCGGCCCGCCATGATGAGGTTGCCAACGCGGGCCTGAAACTCCTCCGAATGGCCGTTGAAAACGGCGCCCGGGGCAATCGTGTTGACCGTCGCCTGACGCCCTGCCCAGTAGCCCGCGAGCCAGAGCGTCAGCCCGTGGATCCCCGCCTTGGTCGTCGAATAGGCCGAAAAGCTCTTGAACGGCATCCCCTCGTAAATCGCGTGGTGCGGCCCGTTCAGCGCATACATCGAGGCCACATTGATCAGCGTCGCGGGCCAGCGCCCCACCACGTCGCGGTCCATCTGGCGCGCCACCATGAACGCGCCGGTGAGGTTGGTGCGCAACGTCCGCTCCCAGTCCGCGACGCTGGTATTGGCGAAATCGGGGAAGGCCTTGCCCGCCCCCATCAGCATCTCGCCGGTGATGGCCGCGTTGTTCAGAACCACGTTCGGCTCCCATCCGTCGTCAATGATGCGGCGGAAGATGCTCTCCACCTGCGCCTCGTCGCCCACGTCGAGCTCGTAGAACCGGAAGTCCGCATTGCCCTCGTGCGCCGCGCGGAGCGTGTCGGCCCGTGCACCCGGCAGGTCCGAGGCCGCGACCCGCGCCCCTTCGGCCAGCATCCGGCGCACGTAGGCCGATCCCAGAACGCCGCCCGATCCGGTGATGAAGACCGTGCGCCCGGTCAGTTGGTCCGTCATGCCGTCTCTCCTTCACGGTCCCGCAACAGGAACTCGACCAGCCGGAAATCGAACGGGCTGTCGATGTCGATGCAACGCTCCGGCGGCATCAGATAAGGGATCACCCGGCCCTCGTAGAGCCCCGCCGCGCGTCGCAGATAGTCCGGCGCCACGACATAGGTGGAGGCCGCATGCTCATAGACCACCGGCGCCTGCTGGCGCGCGACAACGCCGCCGGGCAGCGGTTTGGAGACGTGGAGCGCGCCCGTCGCATCCGGCTCCACCAGATTGAAATAGGGGTTCTTGCGCGCCTCGCAGCAAGACATCACCATATCGGGACGTGCGGCGCGGAAAAGATCGAGGGCGGCGTCGATGTCGCCCGCCAGCCGCAGGGGCGACGTGCAGTCGAGATCGAGGAACGCTTCCACCGGCCCTGTCTGCGCCTCCGCCGAATCCAGCGCATGTTGCCAGACGCCCCATTTCCCCGCCCCGTCGGTCGCCAGATGCGCCGGCCGCAGCCCGATGGGAAGCGCGCCCCGCGCCACCGCATGATCGTAGATCGCCGCGTCGTCGGTGGAGACCACGACCGCATCCACGCGCGGAGAGGCAAGGAGCTGGTCCAGCGACCAGTCGATCAGGGGCTTGCCGCCGATCATGCGAAAATTCTTGCCCGGCACGCCCTTGGAGCCTTTGCGCGCGCCGATATGACCGAGGATCATCGCGCAGCCTCCCTATCCAAGATCCACCGCGACCGTGCCCCGGAACTGCCTCGCCTCCCACGCCTCTGCGATCAGCGCGCAGCTGGTCCCCACCCGGTCGAGCCGCGGCAGAAGCTGATTGCCGGACGTGGTGCGGCCCTCCGCCAGCGCCATGAAATCGCGCATGGCGTCGAGGAACATGGCATTGCGCTCCATCGGATGATCGTGGGACTGAACGCCGCCCGCGCGAACGGTGCGGTAGTCGAGCGACGCGAAATTGAAATCCAGAACCGCCGAAGGCGTGGCCACCGTGCAGCGCCGGATCAGCCGGGGGGCCAGATAGTCCATCGCGACCGACCCGGAGGCGCCGTTCTGGGCGGTCAGGTGCAGCCTGCTCGCCATGTCGACACCGGGGTAGGCGGCGTGACCCACGCTCGACACCGCGTCGAGAGCGAGGCCGGGGAAGAGGCAGGCCGCAAGGTCGATCTCGTGGCAGAGGTCGAGGAGCACGCCGCCGCCCTCGGGCAATGCAGCATAACTGTCGGCAAACCGCCAGTCCGGGCGCCATTTGGTCACGTCATGGCCGATGGTCAGGTCGAACCGGAAGGCGGAGGCGACATCCATCTCCGCCAGTGCCCGGACGGCGGGATGCCAGCGCATCATGAAACCCGCGAGCGAGCGGCTGGCGACCGGAGCCGCCGCTGCCATGACCGCCGCCAGATCGGTGCGGCGATAGGCCAGCGGCTTTTCGATATAGAGCGCCACGCCCGCATCCCCGGCCGCGGCCACCAGCGGCAGGCGCACCTGCGTCGCGGTGGCGATCACCATGCCGGCCACGTCGCCGCGCGCAAGGCGGCCCGCCACGGCATCGGCGGAGGTCTCGCGCCAGCCCAGATGCTCCACCTGCGCGCCGAGCGCCGTAAGGTTCTCCGCGTGCCTGCGCCCGATGGAGCCCTTGCCAACCACGAGATATGTCAAGGCGGCCCTCCGATGCTGCGGGCGGACCCTAAACCGGCCGTCCCGCCCTTGGCAAATGGCAAAGCCGGTGCTTGCCGGGCCGCCCCCGATCCGCTAGGCAGCGCCCGCGTGGGGTGATTAGCTCAGTTGGTAGAGCGTCTCGTTTACACCGAGAATGTCGGCGGTTCGAGCCCGTCATCACCCACCATTCAGAGGCGAGGATTGCCGGAGCGGGACCAGCGTCGCCCACTGGCCGGCGCGCAACCCGAGCGCCCGGGTGTGACGTCGCGCCATTGTCGAACGGATCGCGATCCCCACGACAGTGCGGGAATTGCCGGATTGAAAGGTCTTATCGTCTTGTCGACACTCTACCGTGTTTAGGTAAGGTTTTTTCAAGGGAGGCGCTGGCGTCCATTCCGGTTTTGGCGCAGGACATGGAGACGGCAAACCCCTCGAGCATCGTGGATGCGTTGTAAAAGCTGGGTTACCGCGCAAAGCTCGAGATGAGCTCCAGCGGCACGCCCAGGATCGTCAGTTTCACGGACGGAACAAGCTTTTCGATCTATTTCTATGGATGTAAGGCCAAGAAGATATGTCGGTACATCCTGTTCTCGACGGGATGAAGCATTGCGGACGGCGTCTCGATCGCGAACATGAATGCATGGAACACATCCAAGATTGTCGGCCAAGCTTCGGTTGATGATCAGAGCAACCCGCGTCTGCAGTATTCGTCACAACCTATGGCGGCGTGAACCTAGATAACTTCACCCGCGTCGTCGACGTCTGAAGTCTGAAGTCTGACGTGTGACGTGTGACGTGTGACGTGTGACGTGTGACGGTCGCCTCCTTCAAGGAACATATCAAGAGCTGACGCACCCGGGATTGCCTTACCGTATGATCCCGTTGATGCGCTTTGAAAATCGTGGTCGGGGAGGGGGGGCGATCCTGAAAACAGATGCGATAGCTGCCGACGGTCCAACGGACAAAGAATGACCAATTCTCGAGTGCCCCGCTTGACGCCACCGTCGGCCCTGCGTAAGACCACTCCACGTTCGGGCGGGCCTGGGCCATGCGCTGCGGTTGTAGCTCAGTTGGTTAGAGTACCGGCCTGTCACGCCGGGGGTCGCGGGTTCGAGCCCCGTCAACCGCGCCAGCCCCCGCCCGCCCCGAACGCAATCCCCTCCATCCTCGCGACCACTCCGGGCCCTGACCGGGTGTATGGTCAGTCTTTGAACCCCTTGATGGTGAAACATTTCATCCATCTCACGGGCCGTCGCGACCGATTACGTCCGCGTGAGAGGGGCTATGCGACAGATCCTTGCCGCGATATCTCAACTCCGGGCCCCAGGACATGCCGGGCGGAACAGGTTCCGCCGACACGACACTGCCCTGATGGGGACCGCATGGAACCGACAGCCCCGCGGGGCAGGTTCAGACGGAGACTATTTCGATGCGCAAGATCCTCCTCCCCGCAGTTCTGATGGCCGCAACCGCCATTGCCCCGATGGCGTTTGCCGCGACCAAGACCGACGGCACGGTCAAGTCCTACGACGCAAAAACCATGATGCTGACGCTCGACAACGGCACCAGCTACAAGATCCCCAAGGCGTCAAAGATGAGCTTCAAGCCCGGCGAGAAGGTCACCGTGAACTGGGACATGAAGAAGAACGTCCACACGGCGACCAGCGTGATGATGGCGAAATGATCGACGGGCGCCCCGGACGGGGCGCCCCGATGATGAGGAGGGGGGCCTGCAAGCCTCCCTCTGACGTCAGAGGTTGATCCGGTAGCGCACATGGCCGTCTGACGGCGTGAAACTGTCGTAGAGCGATCGGGCGCGGACGTTCGTCGTGTCCGTCACCCAGTAGAGCCGCGCATCGCCGCGATCCCTGGAGAGGCGGACGAGATCCTCGATCAGCACCCGACCGACGCCCCGGCCCCGCGCCGCCTGCGACACGAACAGATCCTCGAGATAGCAGTCCATCCCGGCCGCCCATGTCGTGAGATGGCGGTGGTGGAGCGCGAAGCCCAGAACCTCCCCCCCCACCGCGAAACGCGCGCGAAGGAGGCTTTCGGGGTCCAGAATGCGCGACCAGGCGAGGTCCGTCACCGCATCCGGCAGGGTGACATCGTAAAAGCGCAGGTAATCCCGCCACAAGGCGCGCCAGACGGTCTCGTCGCCAGCTTTCGCGTCGCGGACGATCAGCCCCTCCACCGGTTCCGCAATGCGGGTCATCTCAGGCCTCCGCCGTCAGGCCTGCCGCTCCCACCCCCGCGACGGCGCAGGTCATGTCGTTATCCGACGTGTCGCCCGTGACCCCCACGGCGCCGATCAATGCACCCTCCGCATCGCGCACAAGGACACCGCCCTTTACGGGCACGAACCGTCCTGCAAAGGCGCCGTTCATTGCGGTGACGAACACCGGCTGCGCCTCGCCCCGCGCCTCGATCGCCGCACCGCCCATCCCGAGCATGATGCAACCGTAGGCCTTGCCCCGCGCGATCTCGAACCGGCCGACAGACGCGCCATCCGACCGCTCGAACGCGACGACATGGCCGCCAGCGTCGAGAACTGCCACCGCGAGCGGCTTCATGCCTGCGTCCCGGCCCTTGGCGAGAGTGCCCGCGACGATGGCCCGTGCCTGTTCCAGTATCATCCTATCCCTCCGCCCGGTTGTGCTGTCTCGCCGCTTTCAGTTCCAGCCTGCGGGCATGGAGCACCGGCTCCGTATACCCCGAGGGCTGCGCGCGGCCCTTGAAGACCAGATCGCAGGCCGCGGACCAAGCGATGCCATCGAACCCGGGTGCCATCGGCACGTAGGTCGGATCGCCTGCGTTCTGGCGGTCCACCACGGCGGCCATCTTCTCCATCGCGGCGCGGACATTCTCCGTGCTGACCACGCCGTGATGCAGCCAGTTCGCCAGCGCCTGAGAGGAGATCCGGCAGGTCGCGCGATCCTCCATCAGCGCCACGTCGTTGATGTCGGGCACCTTGGAGCATCCGATGCCCTGATCGACCCAGCGCACGACATAGCCAAGGATGCCTTGCGCGTTGTTCTCCACCTCGCGCGCGATCTGCGCGTCGGTCCAGCGTTGGTAGGAGGCAAGCGGTATATCGAGGATCGCGCCCACGTTGCTGCGCCGCCCACCTGCCTTGAGCCGTGCCTGAACCGCCGGCACGTCGACCTTGTGGTAATGGAGCGCGTGCAGCGTCGCCGCGGTGGGGGAGGGAACCCATGCGCAGTTTGCCCCCGCCTTCGGATGCTCGATCTTCTGCTCCAGCATCGCCTCCATCAGGTCGGGCATCGCCCACATGCCCTTGCCGATCTGCGCGCGCCCCGACAGACCGCAGGCCAGCCCGATATCCACGTTCTGCATTTCGTAGGCCGCGATCCAGCCCTTCTTCTTGATGAAATCCTTGCGGCTGAACGGACCCGCCTCCATCGAGGTGTGGATCTCGTCCCCGGTCCGGTCGAGAAAGCCGGTGTTGATGAAGCAGACACGGGATTTCGCGGCCCGGATACACTCCTTGAGGTTGACGGTCGTGCGCCGCTCCTCGTCCATCACGCCGAGCTTCACGGTGTTGCGCGCCAGCCCCAGCATCTCCTCCACATGGGTGAAGATCGCGTCGGCAAAGGCCACCTCGTCCGGCCCGTGCATCTTGGGCTTCACCACATAGACCGATCCGGTCAACGAATTGCCGCCCTCACGCGCCAGATCGTGCATGGCGATCAACGTCGTGACGGCGGCGTCCATCAACCCCTCGAACGCCTCGTTGCCGTCGCCGTCGCGAACGGCGGGCGTGGTCATCAGATGGCCCACATTGCGGATCAGCATCAGCGCGCGGCCCTTGCGGGTGATCGCGGTGCCGTCCGGGGCGGTATAGGCGGGATCGGGGGTGAGCCTGCGCGTCATCTGCCGCCCGTCCTTGGCGAAGGTCTCGGACAGATCGCCCTTCATCAGGCCAAGCCAGTTGCGATAGGCGCCGATCTTGTCCTCGGCGTCCACGCAGGCGACCGAATCCTCACAATCCATGATCGCGGAGACGGCGCTTTCCAGCCGCACATCGGCGAGCCCCGCGCGGTCGGTGCTGCCGATCGGATGGTCGCGGTCGAACACCAGCTCTACATGGAGGCCATGGTTGACGAGAAGGATCGTCTCCGGCGCCTCGGGGTCGCCGCGATAGCCTGCAAACTTCTTCGGCTGCATCAGCGGGTGGCCATCGACCTCCAGCGCGCCGCCGGTCACGCGGTAGCGTTCAGCCTCGGCGTGGGAAAGCCCCTCGACCGGGAAGGCTTGATCCAGAAAGACCCGCGCGCGGGCCACCACACGGCCGCCCTGACCGCGCTCATACGCGCCGCGCGGGGGTGCCACGCCCATCGCATCGGTGCCGTAGAGCGCATCGTAAAGACTACCCCAACGTGCGTTCGCGGCATTGAGCGCGAAGCGCGCGTTGGTGATCGGCACGACGAGCTGGGGTCCGGGGATCGTAGCGATTTCCTCGTCGACATTGGCGGTGTCGATCTCGAACGGTCCACCCTCGGGGACGAGATAGCCGATCTCGGTCAGGAAACTGCGATAGGCATCGGCGTCATGGCTCCGCTCTCGGTGGGAGAGGTGCCAGCCGTCGATCCGGTTCTGCAGATCGGCCCGGTGCGCCAGCAGAGCGCGGTTGCGCGGGCCGAAGTCGTTCACCAACTGCGCGAAGCCACGCCAGAAGCGATCCGCCTCTATGCCGGTTCCGGGCAGTGCCTCGTTCTCGATGAACCGGACCAGGGATTCGTCCACCTCGATGCCGTCTTTCGCGATCATGTCGGACATGCGGACGCTCTCCTTGGCTGCCGCGCGCAGTTAGTCGGATGGCGGATGCGATGGCAACCCGCGCCGCACCGGCCTACCGATCGCGGGCGGGCGTCGTACGGCGCTGCGCGCGGCACCGGTCGGAGCAGTAGCGCACCTCGGCCCAGACCTTTGCCCACTTCTTTCGCCACGAAAAAGGCCTGCCGCAAACCGGGCAGACCTTCTGCGGGAGATCGCTTTTTGCTACCGAACGCATGGCAGATACCACGATTGCCCGAGGAGACGGTTACGTTCCCTCAGTTGTTGGCATTCGACGGCGCCGCCGGTGCATTCGCAGGATCGGGGGTCGGTGCCACGACGCCCGCTGCCGGTGCGTTGGACGGCACATCGCCGGTGGTCGGACCAGCGGTGACATTGCCTTGCGATGACGCGGGCGCGTCCACGTTCGTAGCGTCCCTCGGGGTGTTGCCGCGGTCGGCGGTCACATAGATGATCCCGGCCAGAATGAGGGCGACAAAACACAGCACAACCGCCATCCCTGCCAGAGAGAATCTGTGGTTCTTGGCTTGCTTGTCCAAGTTGGTGCGGGGGGCCGACATGATCTTCCTTTCGAACTGGATGAGCGGGTCCGGGTGACGCCTGCTCCCTGATGAGGGCAGTTGTTATCGCCCTCTTCCCGACCTAACGTCCGGCGCGATGAACCCGTTCCCCGTCCGGGCGGGCGGCATGAAAGGCGCGATCCATGTCCGACACACCTGCACCCACGGCGCCCTCGGGGGGCGAAGCGCCCGATCCCGTCCGGCTGGCCGATTATGCGCCCTATCCGTTCCGCATCGACGCGCTCCACCTCACCTTCCGGCTCGACCCGCAGACGACCCGCGTGGCCGCGCGGTTCGAGATCTCGCCCACCGGGCCCGCGCCCGTGGACCTGCGCCTCGACGGCGAGGGGCTGACGCTCCGCGCACTTCGCATCGATGGCGTGGTCCATGACATCGCACCGGACGCGCTGGGCCTGACCCTTCCGGCTGACATCCTCCCCCACGGGGCCTTCGTGCTGGAGACGGAGGTGGAGATCGCCCCAGCCGCCAACACCGCGCTCGAAGGGCTCTACATGTCGAACGGCATGTATTGCACGCAATGCGAGGCGGAGGGGTTCCGCAAGATCACATTCTACCCCGACCGCCCGGATGTGATGACCCGGTTCGAGGTGGCGATCGAGAACGACCTGCCGGTCCTTCTGTCGAACGGCAACGAGGTCGCGCGCGGGCACTGGTCCGATCCGTGGCGCAAACCCTGCTACCTGTTCGCGCTGGTCGCGGGCGATCTGGTGGCCCATTCGGCCGACTTCACCACCGCCTCGGGGGGGCCCGTGCGGCTCAACATCTGGGTCCGTCCGGGTGACGAGGGCAAATGTGCCTATGCGATGGACAGCCTGATCCGGTCGATGCAATGGGACGAACGCACCTACGGGCGGGAATACGATCTCGACGTGTTCAACATCGTCGCGGTCGATGATTTCAACATGGGCGCGATGGAGAACAAGGGGCTGAACATTTTCAACTCCAAATATGTTCTGGCCTTGCCCGAAACCGCGACCGACGAGGATTTCGCCCGGATCGAGGCGATCATCGCGCACGAGTATTTTCACAACTGGACCGGCAACCGCATCACCTGCCGCGACTGGTTCCAGCTGTGCCTGAAAGAAGGGCTGACGGTCTTTCGCGACCAGCAGTTCTCCGGCGACATGCGGTCCGTGGCGGTGAAGCGGATCGAGGATGTGATGACGCTGCGCGCGCGCCAGTTCCGCGAGGATGCGGGACCGCTGGCCCACCCTGTCCGCCCCGACGCCTATGTGGAGATCAACAATTTCTACACCGCGACCGTCTACGAAAAAGGCGCCGAGGTGATCGGCATGCTGAAGCGCCTCGTGGGGGATGAGAGCTACCGTAGAGCACTCGACCTCTATTTCGACCGCCACGACGGGGAGGCGGCAACGATCGAGGATTGGCTGGCGGTCTTCGAGGATACGACGGGCCGCGACCTCACCCAGTTCCGGCGCTGGTATACCGAGGCCGGGACGCCGCGCCTGACGGTCACGGACGATTTCGCGGACGGCACTTACAACCTCCATGTCACGCAGACGAACCCGCCGACGCCGGGCCAGCCCGACAAGGCCGCCAAGGTGATCCCGCTTGCCGTGGGCCTCCTGAACCCGAACGGCGACGAGGTTCTGGCGACCACCGTGCTCGAGCTGACGGAGCCGTCGCAAAGCTTCGCGTTTCACGGTCTCGCCGCTCGCCCGGTGCCATCGCTGCTGCGCGGGTTCTCAGCACCGGTGATCCTTGAGCGGGCGACAACGGCGGCGGAGCGCGCGTTCCTGCTGGCGCATGACACCGACCCGTTCAACAAGTGGGACGCCGGGCGGGCGCTGGCCAAGGACGTGCTGGCCCGGATGGTAACGGACGGCGCCGAACCCGACGCAGACTGGCTGGCCGCGGTGGAGATGGTGATCGTCGACGACAGTCTCGACCCCGCGTTCCGCGCGCTGGCGCTGCGGCTTCCGTCGGACGACGACATGGCGCAGACCCTGTTCGCCGCGGGCCATGTCCCCGACCCGCAGGCGATCTTCAAGGCGCGCCGCGCCCTCACGCAGGCGCTGGCGGAGCATCTGGGCGCGCGGCTCGGCGCGCTGATGGACGCCCTTGCGGAGCCCGGCGCCTACAGCCCGAACGCCGCCGCTGCGGGCCGCCGTGCGCTTCGGCTCGGCGCACTGGCGCTCAAGACCCGGCTCGACGGGGGGGAGGCGGCTCGCTCCGTTTTCGCGCGCGCTGACAATATGACCGAGGAGGTGGCGAGCCTCGCCTGCCTTCTGGACATCACCGCGGGGGAGGCAGAGCTTGCCCGCTTTCGCGACCGCTGGCAGGGCGACCGGCTCGTGATGGACAAGTGGTTCACGCTCCAGACCGTCCATGCCGCACCGGACCGGCTGGCGGACGTGGTGGAGGCGCTGACCGCAGATCCAGCGTTCGAATGGAAGAATCCCAATCGCTTCCGGTCGGTGATCGGGGCGCTGTCGGCCAATCACGCAGGCTTTCACCATGCGTCCGGTGCGGCCTACAGGCTGCTCGGCGACTGGCTGATCCGGCTCGACCCGCTCAACCCCCAGACCGCAGCCCGCATGTCCACCGCGTTCGACAGCTGGTCGCGCTATGACGAGGACCATCAGGCGATGATCCGGGGCGAGCTTTTCCGCATCCGGGACACGCGGGGGTTGTCGCGCGATCTGGGCGAGATGGTGGCGCGGATGCTGGGGGACTGAGCGCGGGACGAAGGCCAGTCGCACCGTGCGACAAATCGGACGCGAACGTCATTGAACCTTTTGCCAAACCGATTAATTCTTCAGATCATGCGCGACCAGATCGACCCTCTCATCTTCGAACGCGCGCCGTGGCTCGCCCGCAAGCGCCATGCGCCGCTGCGCGCGCTGCTCTACGGGATGCTGGACTATTCGCACACCATCGCTTCGGCCTCGGCAGTGCGGGAGATGACGACGCCCGATCTCATGGCCTATGCCGCGTCCCTCATCGCGCGTGATGTGGAGGTGACGGGACTGGAGCATCTGCCGAGGACCGGCCCCGCGCTGGTGCTGGCCAACCATCCGACGGGGATCGCCGACGGGGTGATCGTCTATCACGCCCTGAAGGCCCTGCGACCCGACCTCTACATCTACACCAACCGCGACATCCTGCGTATTTTTCCGCAGATGGCGGATATGATCGCCCCGGTTGAATGGCGCCCCGAGAAACGCTCCATGTCGAAAACCCGCGAGACGATGGATTTCACCCGCAAGGCTATCGGCGACGGCAGGCTCGGCGTGATCTTCCCCTCCGGCCGGCTTGCCAAACGGCACGGCCTGCGCCTGTATGAGCGTCCGTGGATGGCCTCCGCCGCGATGATCGCGCGAAAGTTCGACCTGCCCGTGATCCCGCTTCACATACGCGCCCGCAATTCGGCGATGTTCTATATCTTCGACGCGATTCATCCGACTCTGCGCGACATCACGCTCTTCCATGAACTGCTGAACAAGGACCGCCAGCCCTTCCGTCTGACGATGGGCCGCCCAATTCCGGCCGCGAGCCTCAATCCGAAATCCGAGATCGCGATCGAGGATCTGCGCGAACGCACCCTGTCCCTCGGCGGCCGGCATGCGCCGAACGTAAGCCTCGTGCAGACATCGCCGCTCTACCGCCTGTTTCGCCGGCCTGTGGACGGGACGGTCTGACCCTCCCGGCTTGATCACCGCACGCCATCGCCCTAGGACGGATCAGAATCCTGAAAGGCACCGGCATGTTGGATCTTACCTTCGAGGCTCCCATAGCGAAGACCATCGCGGGGGCGACGCACGACTGGGAACTCGTCATCGGGATGGAGATCCACGCCCAGGTCGCATCCAACGCCAAGCTCTTTTCGGGCGCGTCCACCAAGGTCGGAGCGGAGCCCAATTCCAATGTCGCCTTCGTCGATGCCGCGATGCCGGGAATGCTGCCGGTCATCAATGACTATTGCGTTGAACAGGCCGTTCGGTCGGGTCTGGGCCTGAAAGCGCAGATCAACCTCCGCTCCGCCTTCGATCGGAAGAACTACTTCTACCCCGACCTGCCGCAGGGCTACCAGATCAGCCAGCTTTACCATCCCATCGTGGGGGAGGGGGAGGTCCGCGTCGACCTCGCCCCCGGCGTCGCGCGCATGGTGCGGATCGAGCGCATCCATCTGGAGCAGGACGCAGGCAAGTCGATCCACGACATGGACCCCGCGATGAGCTTCGTCGACCTCAACCGCACCGGCGTCGCACTGATGGAGATCGTGTCCCGCCCCGACATCCGCTCGGCGGAGGAGGCGACGGCTTACGTCACCAAACTCCGCCAGATCCTGCGCTATCTGGGCACCTGCGATGGCAACATGCAGAACGGCAACCTGCGCGCCGACGTGAACGTCTCCGTCTGCCGCCCCGGCGCTTATGAGCGCTATGCCGAAACGCAGGACTTTTCGCATCTGGGGACGCGCTGCGAAATCAAGAACATGAACTCCCTGCGTTTCATGACTCAAGCCATCGACTATGAGGCGCGACGTCAGATCGCGATCCTCGAAGACGGCGGCGAGATACATCAGGAAACCCGCCTCTACGACCCCGATAAGGGCGAGACCCGCTCCATGCGATCCAAGGAGGAGGCGCACGACTACCGGTATTTCCCCGACCCCGACCTCCTGCCGCTGGAGATCGAGCAGGCGTGGGTCGATGCGATTGCCGCCTCCATGCCGGAATTGCCGGATGCCAAGAAAGCCCGCTTCATGGCCGATTTCGGCCTCACCGACTACGACGCCAACGTCCTGACCGCAGATCTGGATAACGCGGCGTTCTACGAGACCGTCGCCGCGGGCCGCGACGGAAAGATGGTGGCGAACTGGATCATCAACGACCTCTTCGGGCGGCTGAACCGCGAGGGTTTGACGATTGCGGAGACGCCGATGTCGGCCGCCCACCTCGGCGGCATCGTGGACCTGATCGGCGCGGGCGAGATCTCCGGCAGAATGGCGAAGGACCTGTTCGATTTGGTCTGGATGGAGGGAGGCGATCCCGCCGAGGTCGCGGCGGCGCGTGGCATGAAGCAGGTGACGGACACGGGCGAAATCGAGGCCGCCATCGACGCCCTGATCGCGGCGAACCCTGCGCAGGTGGAAAAGGCGAAGGCGAACGCGAAGCTGGCAGGGTGGTTCGTGGGGCAGGTGTTGAAGAGCACGGGGGGTAAGGCGAACCCGGCGGTGGTCAATGCGATGGTGGCGGAGAAGTTGGGGTAAAATAATTGACCTCAGGTGGTCATTCATCAACTATCACCTTCACGTCAGAATAATCCGAGGAAAAAATGATGCTGCCATTCATCACTGAGTTCGCCGTTAAGCCCCTTGAAAATAAAGGATCGTTTGTCGCTGAAGTCATGGCTTGGCTGCGTGGCATAGAAGACAGTGATGTATTGAATTATTTAACGAGTGAGAGCTTGGATGGTGAGAACGCATATGTCGTATCGCCCTCAGGCGAAGAGCTACGCATCCGTGAATTGAGAGTCTCAGAGGTTTGGTCAGCAATAGGATTTCGTCATGATTTACCCGACACGGAAGGCCGAACGTGGCGCACAGAGGGTGTGCTCCGGCGTGCTAGCGCGGACACAAAAGACGATCTTCTGAGGTTTAGGACCGAATGTGTCGCTCGCTTGCCAGGAGTAAAAGTCGAGGTTCCGAAGAAGCCCTATCTCATCAAAGCGCTGTTAAAAAGCGGATGGGGTGGCGTGGATGGCAGTCTAGTTGTTTCGGACCAAGTAATCTGGCTTGAAGATTCGAATGAAGATCTTTCCACCGCCAAATCGATCATGTTGGGTAACGCAAGTCAGCATTTACCTATAGTCTACATTTCAACGACAGATTTTGGCTCTTGGGTACTTAACAGAAAAGAAATTGAACGGCTTGCCTATCAATTGGGCGGAATAGCGCACGTTGTGGCTGAGCCGACCCGCGCTTTTTCTATTCGTCTGCGTGATGAAACGTCAGGACGAAACTCCTACGGCGGCACTATTGGCCTTTCAATTCCCGGGAAAGGAATAGTGCGGCGCTATTTTTTTGGCTGGCAAATAAGCGATGCCAAAGAGCTCATTGCTTCCGTCTTGGCGGGCGCTGTCGCAATTCGTGGGATAATGCCGTCGATTGGTTGGGATTGGACTGAGTTGCAGGAGCAGTCGCTCAGAATTCAGCGTCAACGCGAGAGACAGCGTTTGACTGTGGAAGAAAGTGACAAATTATATTTGGAGGAGATCGCGAACCTTCAAGACAAGATTCATCAGCTGGAACAAAAGGTCGACGTTCCAATCCTGAATGAAATTGGAACAGATGAGGGTGATTTTTCGCTGGACAATTTAGTTGGGCTCATAAGACCCGAAATTTACTCTGGTGAGATTTCGGATCGATTAGGACTTGCCGTTAGGACTACCCTAAAATACTCCGAAACCATTGGCTTGGACCCTCGGTCTAAACTAATCTTCGAAAGGTTTCGCGATAGAATCGCGTCATCTCCTGCGCTTTCCGAGCTTGTCCAAGACTTGAGTCGCGCGTCAAAAGATAAAGGTAGATTTGCAACGGAAATGACTAATATTTTGGTTAGTCATGGTTACGAGGAAAAATCAAAAAATAAACACACAAGATTGGTCGCAAAGGCAGAGTTTGATGGCCTTGAATCTATCACTTTGGGAAATACGCCTAGCGATGGCAGAGGGTTGACTAATTCTCAAATGCAGGTTCGGGGGAAACTTGGCCTGAAGCTTCTTCTTGAGTGAACCTTCAACGTTCCTTCACCCCTTCCTGATCCACCCCCCACCCAGCACTCTACTCCCCTCCACCGCGTAAAACACACAGGCCTGCCCCGGCGACACGCCCTCCTCCGGTGCCAGCAGTTCCACCTCCGCCAGACCGCCCTCCAGGGGCCGCAGCACCGCCTCCCGCGCCGGCCTCGTGGAACGGACCTTGACCGCGACCGGCCACTCCGCGCGCGAGGAGAGTGGCGCGTCGCCGAGCCAGTTGATCTCCCCCAGTCGCACGGTGCGGGTCGACAACGCGGCCTTCGGCCCCACCACCACGCGGCGCGTGGCAGGCTCCAGCCGAACGACGTAGAGCGGATCGCCAAGGCCCCCGATGCCGAGACCGCGGCGCTGGCCGACGGTGTAGTGGATCACCCCGCGATGCGCGCCGATCACCGTGCCCGCCATGTCCACGATTTCACCGGGGTCGGCCGCGCCGGGGCGCAGCTTCTCGATCACGGCGGCGTAGTTGCCGTCGGGGACGAAGCAGATGTCCTGGCTGTCGGGCTTGTCCGCGACCGCGAGGCCGAAGCGCGCGGCCAGTGCCCGCGTCTCGGCCTTGGAGCCGAGATGCCCGAGGGGAAAGCGCAGATAGTCGAGTTGCGCCTGTGTGGTGGAGAACAGGAAATAGCTCTGGTCCCGCGCCGGATCGGCGGCGCGGTGAAGCTCCGCCCCCGACGGGCCTTCGCGGCGCTGAATGTAGTGGCCGGTCGCCATGCAATCGGCATCGAGGCCCTTCGCGGTTTCAAGCAGGTCGCGGAACTTCACCCGCTCGTTGCAGCGGATGCAGGGCACCGGGGTCGCACCGGCGAGATAGGCGTCGGCGAACTCGTCGATCACCGCCTCGCGGAAGGTGTTCTCGTAATCCAGCACGTAATGCGCAAAGCCTATCGCCTCTGCCACCCGGCGCGCGTCGTGGATGTCGCGCCCGGCGCAGCATGCGCCCTTTTTCGCCAGCGCAGCACCATGGTCGTAGAGCTGGAGCGTGACGCCCACGACGTCGTAGCCCTCGGACTTCAGGAGGGCGGCGGCGGCCGAGCTGTCCACGCCGCCGGACATCGCCACGACCACGCACGTCTGCGCAGGCGGTTTGGCAAAGCCGAGAGAGTTCAGAGGGTGATCGAGCGCCATGGTCAGCCTTTCCGGAATGGCTCGCAATATAGGAAAATGCCCCGCACTCTCAACCCTCCGGTTTCATGCCCGGTTAAGCGCGATCCGGCATCCTTTCGTCAGTGTGGTGAGGGATGTGGTGATGTATCTGAAAAAAGTCGAAGGCCCGCGACAGGTCCGCTTGCCGGACGGATCTGTTCTCAGCCGGGCGGATCTTCCGCCCGAATCGACCCGGCGGTGGGTCGCAAGCCGCAAGGCCGTCGTGGTCCGCGCTGTGGTTCACGGTCTGCTGACCGAACCCGAGGCATTGCAGCGTTATGCGTTGTCGATCGAGGAGTTCGCGCTCTGGCGCGATGCGGTGGAGAAGCATGGCGAAAATGCCCTGAAGGTCACGGCGATCCAGAAATATAGACAACTTTAGATTGTATTTGTCGGATCATTTGCGACAGTAACCCATGATTAACCATTGCCCCCCAGTGTCGCTGGCGACGATGGGGATAGATACGGAGAATCCTGGAATGCGCATCTTACTGGTAGAAGACGATCCGACGACCTCCCGCAGCATCGAGTTGATGCTGACCCATGCGAACCTCAACGTCTTCTGTACCGACCTCGGGGAGGAGGGGATCGATCTCGCCCGCCTCTATGATTACGACCTGATCCTTCTGGACATCAATCTGCCGGACATGAGCGGCCATGACGTGCTGCGCCAGTTGCGGCTTGCACGTATCGATACGCCGATCCTGATCTTGTCGGGGGCTGACGATACGGAAAGCAAGCTCAAGGGCTTCGGCTTCGGGGCCGACGACTATATGACCAAGCCGTTCCACCGTGAAGAGCTGGTGGCGCGCATCCATGCAATCATCCGGCGCTCCAAGGGCCATGCGCAGTCGGTGATCCGCACCGGGCGCTTCGCGGTCAATCTCGATGCAAAGACCGTGGATGTGGACGGCAAGACGGTTCACCTGACGGGCAAGGAATACCAGATGCTGGAGCTTCTGTCGCTCCGCAAGGGCACGACCCTGACGAAGGAAATGTTTCTCAACCATCTCTACGGCGGCATGGATGAGCCGGAGCTGAAGATCATCGACGTGTTCATCTGCAAGCTCAGAAAGAAGCTCGCGGAGGCGACGGGCGGGGCAAACCATATCGAGACCGTCTGGGGCCGCGGCTACGTGCTGCGCGACCCGGCACCGGGGGAGGCGATGACCCGGCTCGCGGTCGGGGCCTGACGCCCGGCGGGGTGGCGTCCGGCGAGGGCGCGATGCCGCCCGTCTGATCCGCCGCGCGGAACTTTTCGCGCGCTGGACCTCCGGGGGGCGGCCACGTAATGCTGGAACCATGCAGCGCGACGAGGGGCCCGCGATGGAGGAGACGCCGACCGATCCCGGGACGATGACGGCTGATGAGGCACGCCACGAACTGGCCCGGCTGGCGACGCTTATCGCCGACGCGAACGTGGCCTATCATACGCAAGATGCGCCCCGGATCAGTGATGCCGACTTCGACGCGCTGAAACGTCAAAACGCCGCGATCGAGGCGCGTTTTCCCGACCTCAAGCGCGGTGACAGCCCGTCGGACGCGGTCGGAGCGGGGTTGGCGGAAGGCTTCTCCAAGGTCCCGCACGAGGTGCGGATGCTGAGCCTCGGGAACGCCTTCTCCGACGCCGAGGTGGTCGAGTTCCTTGGCCGCGTGCAATCCTGGCTCGGCATTGACACGCCCATCGCCTGCACCGCGGAGCCGAAGATCGACGGCCTGTCGCTGGCCCTGCGCTACGAGGGCGGGCGGCTCAAACGTGCCGCGACCCGGGGCGACGGGACCGTGGGCGAGAATGTGACCGCGAATGCGCTCACCATCGGTGACATCCCCCATAGGCTGCGCGGCGCGCCGGATATTCTGGAGGTCCGGGGCGAGGTCTACATGGCGCACGCGGATTTCAGCGCGCTCAACGTCCGCCAGACGGAAGCGGGGGGCCGGACCTTCGCCAACCCGAGGAATGCCGCCGCGGGCTCGCTGCGCCAGTTGGATCCGACAATCACAGCCACGCGGCCGCTGCGGTTCTTCGCCTATGCGTGGGGGATGCTGTCGGCACCGCTGGCCGCCACGCAGTCGGGCGCCATCGAGCGACTGTCCGCGCTGGGGTTTCCGACCAATACCCTCACCATGCTCTGTCCCGATATCGACGCGATGCTGGCCCATTACCGGACGGTCGAGGCGCGGCGTGCCACGCTCGGCTACGACATCGACGGCGTGGTCTACAAGGTCGATGACCTCTCGCTGCAACAGCGGCTGGGGTTTCGCTCCGCCACACCGCGCTGGGCGATTGCCCGCAAGTTTCCGGCGGAACTGGCATGGACCCGGCTCACCGGGATCGACATCCAGGTCGGGCGGACCGGCGCGCTGTCGCCTGTCGCACGGCTCGCCCCGGTGACGGTGGGCGGTGTCGTGGTGTCGAACGCGACCCTGCACAACGAGGATTATATCGCCGGGCGCGACAGCAAGGGCGCCGCGATCCGGGGTGGCAAGGACGTCCGTATCGGCGATCTGGTGCAGGTCTACCGCGCGGGCGACGTGATCCCGAAGCTGGCCGACGTGGACCTCGCGGCGCGGCCCGACGCCGCTGTGCCCTACCGGTTCCCGGAGATCTGCCCCGAGTGCGGCTCGCCCGCCGTGCGGGGGGAGGGCGATGCCGTGCGGCGCTGCACCGGCGGGCTCATCTGTCCCGCGCAGGCGGTGGAGCGGCTGAAGCATTTCGTCTCTCGCGGTGCGTTCGATATCGAGGGGCTGGGCGCCAAGCAGGTGGAGATGTTCTGGGCCGATCCGGACCTGCCGGTGAAGACGCCCGCCGATATTTTCACGCTTCAGGCGCGCGACTCCGCGAACCTGCCGAAACTGAGCAACCGCGAGGGGTTCGGCCCGAAATCGGCCACCAACCTTTTCGCGGCGATCGAGGCGCGCCGGACGATCCCGCTCGACCGATTGATCTTTGCGCTGGGGTTCCGACATGTCGGCGACAGCAGCGCCGCACTTCTTGCACGCCATTACGGCACCTGGACCGCGTTCGAGGCGGCGATGACGCAGGCGAGCACGGGCGAGGGCGAGGCGTGGGACGGCCTGTTGGCGATTGACGGCGTGGGCGCGGTGATGGCCACGTCGGTCGCCACCGCGATGGGCAATCCGGCGGAACGGGCGGCCATCGACGTGCTGGTCGCGATGCTCGACGTGCAGCCGGTCGCGGCGCGCGCGGCGGCCGACAGCCCGGTCGCGGGCAAGCTCATGGTCTTCACCGGCACGCTGGAGCGGATGACCCGGGCGGAGGCCAAGGCGCGGGCGGAGGCGCTGGGCGCCAAGGTCGCGGGCTCGGTCTCCGCGCGGACCGACCTCGTCGTGGCGGGTCCGGGGGCCGGGTCGAAGACGAAGGCCGCAGAGGCCCTTGGCGTCGAGGTGATCGACGAGGATGCGTGGCTCGCACTGATCGGCGGTCGATGAGCCGGCCCGCGCGCCTCAACCCGCTGTTTTCCGAGATGGAAACGATTGCCGGGATCGGTCCCAAGACCGCCCGCGCGATGGGTGCGCTGGGTGTCGAGCGGCCGAAGGATTTCCTCTATCTGCTGCCCAATTCGGTGATCGACCGGACCCTGCGCGGCTCGATCCGCGATGTGGCGCTGCCCGCGACGGTGACCGTGGCCGTGACGGTGGGCGAGCATATCCCGCCCCGCACAAAGGGCCGTCCAACGCGGGTGATGGTGTCCGACGGGCGGCTCGATTTCCAGATCGTGTTCTTCCATGCCCGGGGCGACTGGCTTGCCCAGCATCTGCCTGTGGGCGAGCGGCGGATCGTTTCGGGCAAGGTGGAGGCGTTCGACGGGGTCGCGCAGATGGTCCATCCCGACCATGTGCTGCGGATGGAGGATGCGTCCACGCTCCCTCAGTTCGAGCCGGTCTATCCGCTGGTCGCGGGGGTCACGCAAAAGCTCGTGGGCAAGGGGGTGGAGGGTGCTCTCGCCCGATTGCCGGGGGTCGCCGAATGGATCGACGCGGCGCTTCTGGCGCGCGAGGGGTGGCCTGCCTGGGGTGACGCGGTCCGCGCGGCGCATGCTCCGCAGACCACCGCCGATCTCGCGCCCACCGCGCCCGCGCGCCAGCGGCTCGCCTATGACGAGTTCTTCGCGCACCAGTTGACGCTGTCACTGGCACGCCAGTCGGTCCGCCGGTCTGCGGGCGTGTCCACCAACGCGACGGGCGCGCTGCAATCGGCCGTGCTGGCGCATCTGGGCTACGCCCCCACCGGCGCGCAGACCCGTGCGGTGGCGGAGATTGCGGCCGACATGGCCGCGTCGTTGCGGATGAACCGTCTGCTTCAGGGCGACGTCGGCTCCGGCAAGACGCTGGTCGCGTTTCTGGCGCTTCTCGGCGCGGTGGAGGCGGGCGGGCAGGGGGTTCTGATGGCCCCGACGGAAATCCTCGCACGCCAGCACCTGCAGGCGCTGGAGCCTCTGGCGACGCTGGCGGGGGTGCGGCTTGAATGTCTGACCGGGCGCGACAAGGGGGCAGACCGGGCCCGCAAGCTCGCTGGACTGGCTGCGGGCGAGGTGCAGGTGCTCGTCGGCACGCATGCGGTGTTCCAGAAGGACGTGACATTCCGCGACCTGCGCCTCGCGGTGGTGGATGAGCAGCACCGGTTCGGCGTCGCGCAACGCATGGAACTGGGGGCCAAGGGGCGGGCGGCGGATGTGTTGGTGATGACCGCAACGCCGATCCCGCGCAGCCTGGCACTGGCGAGCTACGGCGACATGGACGTGTCGGTGCTGGATGAAAAGCCCCCCGGACGCCTGCCTGTGACCACGGCGCTGGTGGCCTCTGACCGGATCGAGGAGGTGGTGGCGAAACTGCGCGGAGCGGTGGCCGAGGGGCGGCAGGCCTACTGGGTCTGCCCGCTGGTCGAGGACAGCGAGGTCATGGATCTCGCCTCCGCCGTGGCCCGGTTCCAGCATCTTCGCGCGGCGCTGGGGGAAGGCGTTGTGGGGCTGGTCCACGGGCAGATGCCGGTGGCCGAGAAGGATGCGGCAATGGCGGCTTTCGTCTCGGGTGCCACGCGCGTGCTGGTCGCGACCACGGTGATCGAGGTCGGTGTGAACGTGCCGCAGGCCTCCATCATGGTGATTGAGGGGGCGGAGATCTTCGGGTTGTCCGCACTCCACCAGCTTCGGGGGCGCGTCGGGCGCGGGGCGGCGCAATCGACCTGCATCCTGATGTATCAGTCCCCCCTGACCGAAAGCGGCGCGCGCCGTCTCAAGGTTCTGCGCGATACCGAGGACGGATTCCGCATCGCCGAGGAAGACCTGGCGATGCGCGGCGCGGGCGATCTGATCGGCACGGCGCAGTCCGGGCTACCTCGTTTTCGCGTTGCGGACATGGAGCGGCAGGCGTCCCTGATGGCACTGGCCCAGCGTGACGCGCGCAAGCTGCTCGCCGACGATCCCCACCTCTCGGGCGCGCGCGGCGAGGCGGCGGTGGTCCTGTTGTGGCTGCTCGATCAGGACCGGGCGATCCGACTGCTGTCGGTGGGTTGACGGCTTTTCGGTTAACACCCGTTAATTTTCCCTTTACATGATACCCCAGAAAAGGAACATTAATCGAACAAAGGGGGAGCACATCATGATTCGCGATCTTCGGGCCGTTCTCAACCGCTCATCGGACACCGCCGTGGAGGATGCGCTCGGCGCGGCGGGTCTGTTCCTCCTGCTCTTTGCGGGGCTGACGCTGCCGGCCCTCTTCTGATCCTGCCCGCGGTCTGGAGACGGCGCACCTCCCTGTCCCGGGGATGCCCGTCGCAGATCCAGACCCACACTTTGCCGCCGCCGTCGTAAGTGACGCGCGGCGGTTTTTTCAGTCCTCCAATCCAGCCGCTTCCGCCGCCGCTTCAACGGCAAGCAGGATAGAGGCGTGGCGGTTGCGGAAATCCCGTGCCGGCTCCATCACGCCGTAGCCCTCGAACGGCGCTGCCGGCGCCGCGCCGCCATCCGCCAGCATGGCGCGCAACGCATCGCGCGCATCCCCCAGTTCCCGCGCGGTCCGTCCCAGCACGGCGGCCCCGAGGATCGCCGCCGAGGCCTGACCCAGCGCGCAGGCCTTCACATCCTGTGCGAAGGCCGAAACCCGACCGTCCGTCATGGTAAGATCCACCGTCACCGTCGATCCGCAGAGCGGCGAGCGTTTCCGCACGCTCGCCCCCGGTGCCTCCAGCCGGCCCAGATGCGGAATCGCACTCGCCAGTTCCAGGATCCGCGCGGAGTAGAGCCGCATCATGTCCGCGTCGCTCATCGCTTTCCTCCCCCTGTCCTGCCCGGTTAGATAGGCTTCCACGCCGCCCATGCAAAGGACCGACACGATGCCCTTCGATCCCGCCGATCTGCGCTACGACGACCGGGGGCTGATCCCTGCCATCGCTCAGGACCATGCGACCGGCGAGGTGCTGATGCTGGCGTGGATGAACGCCGAGAGCGTGGCCCAGACCCTCCGCACGGGCCAAGTCACCTACTGGTCGCGGTCGCGCGAGGCGCTCTGGCCGAAGGGTGCCACGTCGGGCCACGTCCAGCGGCTGGTGGAAATGAGGATCGACTGCGACCGGGATTGCCTCCTGCTGCGGGTGGACCAGACCGGCCCGGCCTGCCACACCGGGCGGCGGTCGTGTTTCTACACCGCGCTCCGTGACGGGACGGAAGTCTCCGTCCCTTGAAGCCCGACCATGCGGCGGATGTCCTCAGGACCCGCACCCGCCTCCCGATAGGTGGCGAGCGCGCGGGCATCGTCGCGTTTCGCCAGCCGCTTGCCCCCTGCGTCGCGGATCAGCCGGTGATGGTGATAGACAGGGGAGGGCAGATCCAGCAACCGCTGCAAAAGCACGTGGATCCGGGTCGCGTCGAACAGGTCCGCACCGCGCACGACGTCGGTGATCCCCTGAGCGGCATCGTCCAGCACGACCGACAGATGGTAGGACGTGCCCATGTCGCGCCGCGACAGGACGACATCGCCAATCCGGTCCAGATAGTGGTTCCGCGACGTGACAACCGGACCGGTGCCCGCCTCCATGAACCGCAGGTCCGGGACTCCCTCAAGCGTCCGCGCCATGTCGAGCCGGAGCGCTGTATCCCGGGGCCTGACCCCGCGCCGGTCGCCCCCCCGGCAGGTGCCGGGATAGACCGGCCCGTCCGGCCCCGCGCCCCCCTCCTGCGGCGCCGACATCGCTGCCTCCACATCGCGGCGCGTGCAGCGACAGGGATAGAGCAGCCCCCGCGCCCAGAGCCGGTCCAGCGCCTCCGCATAGACTGCACCCCGCTCCGACTGGCGCATCACGGGGTCGGGCCAGTCTAGGCCCAGCCAGCGCAGGTCGTCGCAGATTCTCTCCACCCACATCTCCCGGGACCGCTGCCGATCAATATCCTCCAGCCGCAGCAGGAAGGTCCCGTCCTGCGCCATGTCATGCGCCAGCATGGCCGAGAACGCATGGCCCAGATGCAGTGGCCCGGTGGGTGAGGGCGCGAACCGCGTTACAAAAGCCATGCCGTGAAAGCGTCCTTTGCCCGGTCGGTATAGGCTTTGTAGCGATCCTTCCGACCATTGCGTCCACCCTTTGCGTCAATCGGCGGAAACAACCCGAAGTTCACGTTCATCGGCTGGAACGTCTTCGCCTCCGCCCCGCCCGTGATGTGGGTGACGAGCGCGCCCATCGCCGTCTCGGACGGCGGGGCCACAACCTCGCGCCCCAGCATCTCCGCCGCCGCCATCCGCCCGGCCAGAAGCCCCATCGCGGCGCTTTCCACATAGCCTTCGACGCCGGTGATCTGCCCGGCAAAGCGGACGTTGGGACGGGACTTCAGACGCAACTGCGCATCGAGCAACGTCGGCGAATTGATGAAGGTATTGCGGTGGATGCCGCCGAACCGCGCGAACCGCGCCTCCCGCAGCCCCGGAATCATCCGCAAAACCGAAGCCTGCGCGCCGTGCTTCATCTTGGTCTGGAACCCCACGATGTTGTAGAGCGTCCCCAGCGCGTTGTCGCGGCGCAACTGAACCACCGCATAAGGCTTCATCGGATTGTGCGGATTGGTCAGTCCCACGGGCTTCATCGGCCCGAACCGCAAGGTCTCGCGCCCCCGCTCCGCCATCACCTCGATCGGCAGGCAGCCGTCGAAATAAGGGGCGGAGGCCGCCTCGCCGTTGTGCAGTTCCGTCTTGTCGGCGGCGAGGATCGCATCCAGGAATGCCTCGTAGTCGGCCTTCGTCATCGGGCAGTTCATATAGGCGGTCCGCTCGGCTTCCGTCTCGCCCTTGTCATAGCGCGACTGCATCCATGCCACCGACATGTCGACCGACTCCGCGTGCACGATCGGCGCGATGGCATCGAAGAACGACAGCGCATCGGCCCCCGTCGCCTCCCGGATGCTTTGCGCCAACATGCCGGAGGTAAGCGGACCCGTCGCCACGATCCACGACCCGGAGGCGGGCAACTCCGTGATCTCCCCGCCTTCGATCTCGATCAGGGGATGGGCACGCAGCCGCGCCGTCACCGCTTCGGCAAACGGATCCCGGTCCACCGCCAGCGCCCCCCCAGCCGGAAGCCGGTGCGCACGCGCCACGTCCATGATCAGCCCGTCCGCAGCCCCCATCTCCCAATGCAGCAGTCCCACCGCATTGCGCTCGTGATCGTCGGAGCGGAAGGAGTTGGAGCAGACCATCTCCGCCAGATGGCCGGTCCGGTGTGCAAAGGTTCCGACCTCCGGGCGCATCTCGTGGATCACGACGCGCACCCCCATCGCGGCCGCCTGCCAGGCTGCCTCCGACCCGGCCATGCCGCCGCCGATGATATGGAGCTTCCCGTCGGTCATCGGCGCCGCCTCCCTTTTTCTGTCCGAAAATATCCTCGGGGTGGGT
>JBBSVE010000024.1:0-28507 GCA_038233815.1 Rhodobacterales bacterium | reverse complement strand
GTCGATCAGGCCAGCCACAAGATCGTCGCGCGTGTCACCGGGGATCGGATCCTCGCCCGCCCCGTAGACGTCCGTGATGGCGACCACGTCGGCCTCGTTAAAACAGGTGCAGAACTCCTCAAAAAGGCTGGAGAGGCGGGTGAAACGGTGCGGCTGATGGACGGCGATGACGCGGCCCTTGGTGGCCTGACGCGCGGCTTTCAGGACGGCCGCGATCTCCACCGGGTGGTGGCCGTAATCGTCGATGATGGTGACGCCGTTCACCTCGCCCACGCGCGTGAAGCGGCGGTTGACGCCAGCAAAGCCCGCCAGCGCCTCGCGGATTTCGGATTTCTTCATGCCGAGGAACCGCGCCACGGCGACAGCGGACAGCGCGTTCGACACGTTGTGGTCGCCCGGCATCGGCAGCGTGCAGCCCTCGATGACGGAGGCGCCCTCCTCCGACTGCAGGGCCACGTCGAAATGCGCAACACCGTCCTCGTAGCGCAGGTTCACCGCGCGCACGTCGGCCTGTGCGTTAAAGCCGAAGGTCACGATCCGGCGGTCGGAGATGTGGCCCACCAGCGCCTGCACTTCCGCATGATCGGTGCAGCAGACCGCTAGCCCGTAGAACGGGATGTTGGAGACGAAATCGAGGAAGCCCTGCCGCAGGGCGTCGAAACTTCCCCAATGCTCCATATGCTCGGGGTCGATGTTGGTCACGATGGCGATGGTCGCGGGCAGCCGGTTGAACGATCCGTCGCTCTCGTCCGCCTCGACCACCATCCATTCGCCCGCACCGGCCCGCGCGTTGGAGCCGTAGGCGTGGATCACGCCGCCGTTGATGACCGTGGGATCGAAGCCACCCTTGTCCAGAAGCGTCGCCACCATTGTCGTCGTCGTGGTCTTGCCGTGCGTCCCCGCCACCGCGATGTTGGACTTGAGCCGCATCAGTTCGGCCAGCATCTCCGCCCGCCGCACCACGGGGAGGCCGCGACGGCGCGCCTCCTCCAGTTCCGGGTTGCCCTTGCGGATCGCTGACGAGATCACGACCACCGCCGCCTCGCCCAGGTTCGCGGGCGACTGGCCCTCGTGGAACGCGGCCCCCAGCGTCACCAGCCGGTCGGTGATCTTCGACGCCTTGGCGTCCGACCCCTGCACCCGGTAGCCGAGCGTCATCAGCACCTCCGCGATGCCCGACATGCCGATCCCGCCGATGCCGACGAAATGGATCGGTCCCAGCTCCAGTGGCAGCTTCGTCGCGGCGCTCATGGCCCGGTCCTTTCTGTCAGGGTCTCCACCACCTCGACCAGCCGGTCGGTGGCATCGGGCCGCGCGAGCGCCAGCGCATTGCGCACCATCCGCCGCGCCGCTGCGGGGTCCTGGAGGACCGCCGCGATCTGATCCGCCAGCGCCTCGGGCGTCAGCATGCGTTCCGGGATCAGGATCGCCGCCTCGCCGTCCACCAGTCCGCGCGCGTTTGCGGTCTGGTGGTCGCCGGTCGCTGCGGCGAACGGGATCAGGATCGACGGCCGCCCGATCACCGCGATATCCGCCACCGACGACGCACCGGCGCGCGAGATCACGAGTTGCGCCTCGCTGAGACGGCGCGGAATGTCGGCAAAGAACGGCTCCACCTCGGCATGGACGCCGGCGTTCGCATATGCCTCGGCGGCGCTGTCGGCATCCTCGGCGCGCGCCTGATGGGCGACGCGGAGAAGGCGGCGCAAGGGCTCCGCCAGCAGCGCCACGGCGGCGGGCACCACGTCGGACAGGATGCGCGCGCCCTGACTGCCGCCGATGACGAGCAGGCTCATCGGATAGTCGCCGGGCGCGATATAGCCCGCGGCAGCACGCTCGAGGATTGCCGCGCGGACCGGGTTGCCGGTGTGCACGCCCTCCACCCCCGGCGGCAGGTCGGTAGGCCATGTCCCGCAGGCCACCGCCGCCACCCGGGTCGCGAAGATGCGGTTGACGCGGCCAAGGACACCGTTCTGTTCGTGGATCATGCGCGGCAGCTTCAGGATCACCGCCGCCGCCAGCGCGGGGATCGACGGGTAGCCGCCGAACCCCACCACGAGGCGCGGGCGGTCGCGCATCTGCGACCGGATCGCCCCCGACACGCCGCCCGCCACGCGCAACGGCACCAGAGCGCGCGCGAGGATGCGCCCCCGCGCCGGCGTGGCGGAAGAGACCTCCTCTACCCGCACCGCGTCGGGAAATCCGCCCGCATAGCGCGCGCCGCGCGCGTCGGTGGACAGCGCCACGCGCCAGCCGCGTCCGATCATCGCCTCCGCCAACGCCTGTGCGGGGAACATGTGCCCCCCCGTGCCCCCGGCCGCGATAAGGAGAAGCGGCGCCGCCATCACCGGCCCCGGCGCAGCAGGATCTCGGCGATTTCGCCCTGCGGTCGGGTCCGCGTCATGGCGAGCATCATGCCAAGTGTGATGCCCGTGGCGATGATCGAGGAGCCGCCGTAGCTTACCAGCGGCAGCGTCATGCCCTTGGCGGGCAGCAGGCGCACCGCGACGCCCATGTTGATCATCGCCTGCACAGCAAAGATGCAGGCCAAGCCGGAACCCGCGATGCGCGTGAAGGGGTCGCGTTCCTTCATCAGCCGAAACAGCGAGCGCACAACGATCAGCGCATAGAGCGAGATGATGAGGACGACGAGGATCAGGCCGTATTCCTCCGCCGCGACCGCGATGATGAAATCGGTATGCGCGTCGGGAAGCGACCATTTCACCTGCCCCTCGCCCACGCCGACACCGAAAAAGCCGCCCTCCTGTATGGCGTTGGTGGCATAGCCGATCTGCGTCCGGGGGTCCACGTCGGGCGACAGGAACCCGTTGATCCGGCGCGCGAAATGGTCGGATTCGTTGTAGGCGAAGAATGCGCCCCCGCCGACGAGACCCAGCACCGAAAAGATGATGAGCATCGGCGCCCCGGCGACGAAATAGACCACCGCCCAGCCGAACACGACCAGCGCCGCCTGCCCGAAGTCGGGCTGCAGCGCCAGCATCACCACGATCACCGCGGCGATGAGAAAGGAGAATGTCTTGCCACGCGGACCGTTGGCATCCTGGCTCGCCGCCATCAGCCAGGCCGCGATGGCGATGAAGCCGGGCTTGAGGAACTCCGACGGCTGGATCGAGGCGAAGCCGAAGCTGAGCCAGCGAACGGCGCCCTTGCCGAAGTCCGTGCCGAACACCGGCAATGCGGCCAGTGCTGCAAAGGAGCAGAGGAACCCGATCACCCCCAGACGCCGCACCATGACCGGCGGCATCATCGAGATGCCCAGCATCACCATCAGCGCCAGCGTTCCGAAGAACGCCTGCCGTTTGACGTAGTAGAACGCGTCGAGCCCGTTCCTCTGCGCCAGCGGCACCGACGCCGCGAGACCGAGGAGGATGCCGATGCCGAAAAGCATGAAGACTGCCGCCAGCGACCAGCGGTCGATGCTGCGCCACCAACGGGGTAGAACCGGGTCCATGACCCTGTCGGGCATGGAGCCATAAACCATCTCGGTCATGGGAAAAGCCGCCTGATTGTCGCCTGCACTGCCTCGGTCGCCCGGGTTCGCCCCGGATCTCGCGAAAGTCTAGCGAAGGGGCCCGCGATTTGGAAGCTCAAAGCGTCGCGCGGACGGGGCGCGGGGGCAGAAATTTCAGCGTCGGAGACCCACGCAGGATCAGGGTTGCATCAGCCTCGCGTCAGTCCTCCGGGAGGGCTGCCACGAGGGCTGCGAAATGCTCGCCCCGCCGCTCGAAGTTCGGATATTGGTCGAAGCTCGCGGCTGCGGGGGCGAGAAGCACCGTGTCGCCCGGCTCGGCCTCCTCCGCCGCGCGGGCGACGGCGCGGTCCATCGTCTCGCAGATCTCATAAGGCACGGCGCCGAGGTCCAGCGCGAAATCGCGGGCCGAGTGACCGATGAGATAGGCCTTAGACACCCCCCCCAGATGCGGGCCGAGTGCGCGGATGCCGCCATCCTTGCCGAGGCCCCCGGCGATCCAGCGGATGCGCTTGAAGGCCTGCAGCGCCTTGGCCGCCGCATCGGTGTTCGTGGCCTTGCTGTCGTTGACGTAATTGACGCCTGCCCGCGCCCGGATCCGCTGGCTTCGGTGCGGCAGACCGGCAAAGTTGTGAAACGCGGCCTCGATCCCCTTCGGCGACAGACCCAGAGAACGCACGGCGGCATAGGCCGCGCAGGCGTTCTGGTGGTTGTGCGCGCCCGGCAGCCCCGGCACGCCGCGCAGGTCGATGGAGGCCACCTGCCGCCCGCGCCGCCATTCCACCAGAAACCCCTTGCGCGCAAAGACCGCCCAGCCGAACCCCTCCAGCTTTGCGCCCGAGGCAATGCGGATCACCCGGTCGTCGCCCGGCCCCTGCGCCAACTGGTCGGCGAGGAACTGCCCCTCCACCTCGTCCACCCCGATGATCGCGCGGTCCGGGCCGCCTTCGGCGAACAAGCGGCGCTTGGCGGCGAAGTAGCCGCCCATGCCGCCATGCCGGTCGAGATGATCGGGCGAAAGGTTCGTGAAAACCGCGATGTCAGGCGTCAGCGATCGCGCAAGCTCGGTCTGGTAGCTCGACAGCTCCAGCACCACGACCTCCCCCTCCTGCCCCGGATCGAGGTCGAGGACACCGCGCCCGATGTTTCCGCCCATCTGGGTCGGGCGACCGTTTTCCGCCAGCAGATGATGGATCAGCGCGGTTGTGGTGGATTTGCCGTTCGAGCCGGTGACGGCGATCACGCGGGACGGCTGGTCGAAGCCGTTCCAGTCGTCGGTCGCGAAGTTGCGAAAGAAGAGGCCGATGTCATTGTCGACCGGAACCCCCGCCGCCAGCGCCGCCGCAATCCCCGCATGGGGCGCGGGATAGAGATGCGGGATGCCGGGCGACGCAATGAGCGCCACGACACCCTCCAGCGTGCCGGTGCGCGACGGATCGAGAAGCGCGAAGCCCTCGGCTTCCGCCACGCCCCGCGCCTCGGGGCTGTCGTCCCAGACCAGCGCCTCCGCCCCCCCGGCTTTCAGCGCGCGTGCGGTCGCCAAGCCGGACCGGCCGAGACCGAGAACCGCAACGCGCTGACCGGCATGGGAGGTGACGGGGATCATTCCGGGCCCTTCATCTTGGAGACACGCGCTATCAGCGCAGTTTCAACGTCGCCAGCCCCACCAACGCAAGAATCAGCGAGATGATCCAGAACCGGATCACGATCTGCGGCTCGGCCCAGCCCTTCTTCTCGAAATGGTGGTGGATTGGGGCCATCAGGAAGACCCTGCGCCCGGTGCGCTTGAAGTAGAGCACCTGGATGATGACCGACATGGCCTCCACCACAAAAAGGCCGCCGACGATGGCCAGCACCAGCTCGTGCTTGGTGCAGATCGCGATGGCGCCCAGCGCGCCGCCCAGCGCCAGCGACCCGGTGTCGCCCATGAAGACCGCCGCCGGGGGCGCGTTATACCACAGAAAGCCGAGGCCGCCGCCGAAAAGGGCTGCGCTGAAGATCAGCAGCTCCCCCGTCCCGGGCACGAAATGGACGTCGAGATATTCGGTGTAGTTGTAGTTCCCCACCACGTAAGCGATCACGCCGAGCGTCCCGGCCGCGATCATCACCGGCATGATCGCCAGCCCGTCGAGCCCGTCGGTAAGGTTCACCGCATTGGCCGACCCCACGATGACCACCATCCCGAACGGCACGAACCCCCAGCCGAGATGGACAAGCAGGTTTTTCAGAAACGGAAAGGCCAGCTCCCCCGCTAGCGCCTCGGGCTGCGCCAGCATGACGGCCGCACTCGCCAGCGCCGCGATCAGCAGGCCGAGGAGGAAACGCGTGCGGCTGCTCACCCCCTTGGTGTTCTGACGCGAGACCTTGGCGAAATCGTCCGCGAACCCGATCAGACCGAAAGCCACCGTGACGAGGAGGACGATCCAGACGTAGGGATTGTCGAGCCGCGCCCAGAGCAGTGTCGAAAAAAGGAGCGCCGAGAGGATCAGGAGCCCCCCCATCGTCGGCGTCCCGGCCTTGGCAAAATGCGTGGCGGGGCCGTCGACGCGGATCGGCTGGCCCTTGCCCTGCCGGCGCCGTAGCAGGTCGATCAGCGGACGGCCGAACAGGAACCCGAAGACCAGCGCCGTGGCGAAGGCGCCGCCCGCGCGGAAGGTGATGTAGCGAAAAAGGTTGAAGACGTCCCCGCCGTCGGAAAATTCGGTCAGCCAGTAGAGCATCAGCGGGGTCCTTCAGGGGATGCGCCCCGGGGCTGCCCCAGTTTGCGCAGCGCGTCGACGACCCGGCTGACCCGGATCGATTTCGACCCCTTGACCAGAACGATGTCGCCCGCGTCGATGATATGGGGAAGCTTCGGGATCAGCTCCTCCGCCGTGGCGCACCAGTGGCCGCGACGCGCGCGGGGAAGTGCGTCGTGAAGCGCGCGCATCCGGGGGCCGACGCAATGGACCAGCGCCACCTCCGCGAGGGCGGGATGGCGCGCGAGATCGGCATGGAGCGCCACCTCATCCGCGCCAAGCTCCAGCATGTCGCCAAGGATGGCGATGCGGCGACCGCGCGCGACCCGGCCGATGCCGTCCGTCGGTTGCGTGACGGAGAGGAGGTCGAGCGCCGCCGCGACCGACGCCGGATTGGCATTGAAGGCGTCGTCGATCAGACCGAAGGACAGATTCTCCACCGCGTCGAGCATCACCGTCTCGCGCGTGCCGCGCCCGGCCGGGGGGGCCCAGCGGCCCAGATCGGTGACCGTGATCGTCGGGTCGAACCCCAGCGCATCGGCGGCGGCGAGAACTGCCAGCGCGTTGGCCGCGAAATGCCGCCCCGGCGTCGCGAGCTTGAAGATCAGGTCGTGCCCGGCATGGACGGTGCGCGCGATGGTGGCGCCCGACGTGATCCGCACGTCGGTAAGCCGCCAGTCCGCCTGCGCGCCGGTCCCGAAGAGGATCGTCCTGACCCCGGCGAGCGAGGCCTTCGCCGTCAGGATCGGCGTCGTGTCCAGATCGGCGGGGAGGATGGCGACCCCCCCCTCCTCCAGCCCGTCGAGGATCGCGGCCTTTTCGCGCGCGATGGCGTCGAGGCTGCCCAGCGCATCCAGATGCGCGGGGGCGACGGTCGTGATGATCGCCACGTGCGGGCGCGCGAGGCGGGACAGGGGGGCGATCTCGCCCGCGTGATTCATGCCGATTTCGAGGATCGCGATCTCGGTCTCCGCCGGCGTCCGGGCGAGGGTCAGGGGCACGCCCCAGTGGTTGTTGTAGCTCGCCTCCGCGGCGTGGGTCCGGGCCTGCTGGCCGATGGCCGCGCGCAGCATCTCCTTGGTGGAAGTCTTTCCGACCGAGCCCGTGACGGCGATCACGCGGGCCTCGGTGCGGTTCCGGCCCGCCCGCCCCAGCGCGGTGAGGGCGGCCAGCACATCGGGCACCATCAGCAACGGCGCATCGGCGGCCACGCCGTCCGGGCGGCGGGCGACGAGGGCCGCGGCGGCGCCCCTCGCCAGAGCGTCAGCGACGAACGCATGGCCGTCGCGCTGATCCTCCAACGCCACGAACAGATCGCCGGGGCACAGCGTCCGGGTGTCGATCGACACGCCCGTCGCATCCCACGGCGCAGTCGCGGTGCCACCCGTCGCGGCGGCCGCATCGGCGGAGGTCCAGAGAGGACGTGCGGTCATGGCATCGCCCTCGCGCCGTGAGCGGGGTCGTCGGGCCTCCGCCACCGGGTCACCGGGCACGCCATCAGATCAGCCCGTCGAGTGCTGCGACCGCGACGCTCGCCTGTTCCACGTCGTCGAACGGGTAGGTCTGGCCCGCGATGGTCTGGCCGCTCTCGTGCCCCTTGCCCGCGATCAGCAAGGCGTCGCCCGGACCCAGCGCGTCGACGCCGCGCAGAATCGCCTCGGCCCGATCGCCGACCTCGTTGGCCTCGGGACAGGCGGCGAGGATCGCGGCCCGGATCGACGCAGGCTCTTCGGACCGCGGATTGTCGTCGGTCACGAACAGCACGTCGGCATGGTCAGAGGCGGCGCGCCCCATCAGCGGGCGCTTGCCCCGGTCCCGGTCGCCGCCCGCGCCGAACACGACGACGATGCGCCCCATAACATGCGGGCGCAGCGCCGTCAGCGCGGTGGACAGCGCGTCGGGCGTGTGGGCGTAGTCCACAAACACCGCCGCCCCATTGACCCGCGTCGCCGCCCGCTCCATCCGGCCCCGCACGCCGGAAAGCTGCGGCAGCGCCGCAAACACCGACCCCGGATCGTCCCCCGACGCGATGGCGAGACCGGCGGCAAGCGCCGCATTGTCCGCCTGAAACCCGCCGATCAGCGCCAGCCGGACCTGATGCGGCGCGCCCTTCCAGACAAGCCGCACGTCCTGCCCCGTTGCATCGAACCGCTGGCCCGCGATGCGCAGGTCCGCGCGCTCGCCCCGGCCCACGCGCAGGACGGGCTGGGCGCGCGCCTCGCATATTGCCGCGATCTCCGCCGCCTTGGGGTCGTCGATGTTCAGGACGGCAGTGCCGCCCTCGGGGAGCAGGCGGTCGAAGAGGCCGGACTTCGCGGCGAAATAGGCCTCGAACGTGCCGTGGTAATCGAGGTGATCCTGACTGAAGTTCGTGAACCCCGCCGCCGCAAGACGCACCCCGTCGAGCCGGCGCTGGTCGAGCCCGTGCGACGACGCCTCCATCGCGGCATGCGTCACGCCGTCCTCCGCCGCGTCCCGCAGCATGCGGTGAAGCGTGATCGGCTCCGGCGTGGTGTGGGGCGAGGGTGCGGTCCATGCGCCCTCTATTCCGGTGGTGCCGATGTTGACAGCGCGGTGGCCCAGCGCCGTCCAGATCTGGCGGGTGAAGGTGGCGACCGAGGTTTTGCCGTTGGTCCCGGTCACCGCCACCACCGTGTCGGGCTGCGCGCCAAACCAGAGTGCTGCGGCCAGCGCAAGCGTCTGGCGCGGGTCTTCGGCCACGATCAGCGCCACGCCTTCGGGAATGTCGTCGCGGGCCAGAGCCGCACCCTCCGCATCGGTCAGGATCGCCGTAGCCCCGCGCGTGACGGCGCCCGGCACGAAGGCCGCGCCATGGATCACGCCACCCGGCAGGGCCGCAAAGAGATGCCCCGGCGCGACGGTCCGACTGTCCACCGACAGCCCGGTGACGCGCGCCTCCCGCCCCCCGCGCGCGGTAAGGCCAAGCTCGCTCAGAGTTCTCGCCTGATCCACCCCTGCCCCCGGTTCCGCCGATGTCGTTTCGCGCCCTGATAGCGCAGTCGGCCCCCGGACTTCAATCGCGCGGACCGGACGCCTTCATTCCGGCTCGACGGCGCTCGCCAGCATCGGCATGTCCGTCTCCACCTGCGGGCGCAGGCCCAGAAGCGGGGCCACGCGGCGGATCACCTCTGCGGCAATCGGCACCGCAGTCCAACCCGCGGTGCGGCGGGGCTTGGGGCCCGACGTTTCCACCGGCTCGTCCAGCGTCACGACAAGCACATATTTCGGATCGTTCACCGGAAACATCGAGGCGAAGGTGTTGACCACCTTGTCGTTGTAGTAGCCGCCCGACCGCTTGGGCTTGTCCGCGGTCCCGGTCTTGCCCGCGACGAGATAGCCCGGCACCTCCCCGAACGAGGCGGTGCCGCGCGTCACGACCTGACGCAGCATGTGCGCCGCCTCCCGCGCGGTTTTCTTCGACATCACGCGCGTGCCCTGCGGAACCATGTCCCGCTTGAGGATCGTCGAGGGAATATGCACCCCGCCGTTGGCGATGGTGGCATAGGCGGTGGCGAGGTTCATCGGACTCGCCGCGATCCCGTGACCGTAGGAGACGGTGATCGTGGTGATGTCCGCCCAGCGCTGCGGCACGATGGGTGCGGCCCCATGCGCTTCCGACAGTTCCAGCGGGGTCGGGTCGAAGAGCCCCAGCGTCTTGAGGAACGCGCGCTGCCGCTCTCCGCCGATCCGCAGGGCGATTTTCGCCACCCCGACGTTGGAGGATTTCACGATCACGTCCGTCACCGACAGGAGCGGGCCGTAGTTGTGGTTCTCGAACTCCTTGATGAGGAACCGGCCCCAGCGCATCGGCGCGTTGGCATCCACCATCGTGTCGGGCGTGACCATCCCCATCTCCAGCGCCTGCGACACGGCGAAGATCTTGAAGGTGGAGCCCAGTTCATAAACCCCCTGCACCGCACGGTTGAAAAGCGGGCTGTCGCCCGGCTCCCCCGTCACCGGCGGGTTGGGGCGGTCGTTGGGGTCGAAATCGGGCAGCGACACCAGCGACACCACCTCGCCCGTGTGAACGTCGAGCAGAATCGCCGCCGCACCTTTGGCGTTCATCATCTTCATGCCCGCGCCCAGCACGTCGCTGATCGTGGTCTGCACCGTCATGTCGAGCGACAGCTTCAGGGGTGCTGCGACCTGTGCGGGATCGCGCAGCCGCGCATCCATCGCCCGCTCCACGCCCGCGGTGCCTATGACCTCCGCCGAATGGACCCCTTCGGCGCCGTAGGACGTCCCGCCGAGGACATGGGCGAACAGATGCCCGTTGGGGTAGAGCCGCATCTCGCGCGGACCGAAAAGAAGGCCCGGATCGCCGATGTCATGAACGGCCTGCATCTGTTCGGGGCTGAGCTTGCGGCGGAGCCAGATGAAGCTGCGCCCGTCGGTGAAACGACGCTGGAGGTCGGGAGCCTTCATGTCGGGAAAGATCGCCGACAGCTCCGCCGCCACCCGGGTCGGGTCGATCATTTGGCGCGGATGGGCATACAGCGCATAGGTCGAGAGGTTGGTGGCAAGGATCCGCCCGTTCCGGTCCGTGATATCGGCCCGCGCGGCGGAGATGCTGACCCCGGACCCGGCCGAACGCGGCTCCATAGGAACGGACGCCGCCAGAAGGCCCATCCGCGCCCCGACGGTGCTGAAGGCCATGAAGAACGCGAGCCCGAGGAACAGGAGCCGCCCCTCGGCGCGGTTGCGGGCCTTGTCGCGGTGCGTCTCGATCCGGATGCGGACGTTTTCCGCCTCGATCGCATCGGGGTTCTCGCCTTTGGAGCGGGCGGTGAGGATGCGGGCCAGCGGGCGCAGCGGGGTGCGGGTCATAGCGGATCCTCCGTCCGGGTGCCGGAAAGGTCGGTCGGCGCCGTCAGCGCCGGGTCGCGGATCGGCGGCGGTGCTGCGGCGATCCGGTCCACGTCGCCGAACTGCTCCGGCTCCATCGGCAAAAGTCCAAGTCGGTCGAAGTTCAGCGCCACGAGGTCGCGCAGGCGGGAGGGGCGGTTCAGATAAGCCCATTCGGCGCGTTGCAGTTGAAGCGCGTCACGCAGGTCGGCGATTTCGTTCTGCAGGAGGGTCACGGTCCGCATCGTGCGCTGAGTCGCGTAATTCTCTCGGTAGGCCCAGAAGGCGAGCCCGATGAGCGACAGTGCCGAGAGGATGAAGATGACGGGGCGCATGGGCTACGTCCTTTTCCGGGAGGCGGAGGGGAGTTCGGGCACGCCGAGGGCTGCATCTGCGGCATGGCCCGCGGGCGCGTCGGTGCGCCGGGCCACACGCAATTTGGCGGACCGTGCACGGGGGTTCGCGGCGATCTCACCTGCGTCCGGTGCCACGGGGCGGCGCGCCAAGAGGGTGAAGCGTGGGGCTGCATGATTCGTCGCGGGCGCATGGCGGTTGGCGTTGGGGTCGGCGCCCGACCGGGTCTGGAAGAAGCGTTTCACGATCCGGTCCTCCAGCGAATGAAAGGTCACGACCGCCAGCGCCCCGCCCGGCCGCAATGCCCGCTCCGCCGCGGCAAGACCCTGCGCCAGCTCGGTGAACTCGGCATTGACCGCGATACGGATCGCCTGGAAGCTGCGGGTCGCGGCATGGCTCTGCCCCGGCTTGGGGCGCGGCAGGCAGGCGCAGACGATCTCCGACAGGCGCTGCGTCGTCGTGACAGGCGCCTCGGTCCGCGCCTTCACGATGGCCCGCGCGATGCGGCGGGAGGCGCGCTCCTCGCCATAGTGATAGAGGATGTCGGCGAGCTCCGCCTCCGCCGCGCCGTTCACCAGATCGGGGGCGGACGGACCGTCGCTTCCCATCCGCATGTCCAGGGGCCCGTCCTTGGCGAAGGAGAACCCCCGCTCCGGCTGATCAATCTGCATCGAGGACACGCCGAGGTCGAGCACGATGCCGTCGAGCGGTTCCGATACCAGCGTGTCCAGCGCCGAGAAGGTGCCCTGCACCAGATCGAGGCGCCCCCCCGAAGCCGCGACCATCGCAGCCCCCGAGGCCACCGCTGCGGGATCGCGGTCCACCCCCGTCACCCGCGCGGCCCCCGCCTCCAGGAGCGCGCGGCTGTAGCCGCCCGCGCCGAACGTGCCGTCGAGCCAGTGCCCCGCGACGGGTGCCACGGCCCGGATCAGCGGACCGATCAGGACGGGGACATGCGCGGGCCGCTCGGGGGTGGGAGGCTGGGGCTGCAAGCCTCAGTCCTCGTCTTCGTCGTCGTTGAAATTGCCCAGCAGCGCCAACACGTCGCGGCCCTGAAGCACGTCCGCGTCGCGGCTGTCGATGACACCGTTGACCGCCTCGTAGGTATCGCGCCGCCAGATCCGGAACGTGTTGAGCCGGCCCGCAAAGACCGTTTCCGTCTGCGCGCCGAGGTCGATCTTCTCACGCACTTTCTGAGGCAGCACGATGCGGCCGTCGTCATCCACCTCCACCGTCTGGGATCGGGTGATGAGGTCGCGCTCGGCGATCTCGCGCTCGGGCGAGCCAAGCGCCAGACGGCGCACCATCCGGGCCAGCCGGTCGGCACCTTTCTGGGTGTAACATTCGACATACTGGCGGTCGCTGCCGCCATAGACCATCACGACTCGGGTGCGGGTGCTTTCCGGGCTGGGTGGGTCGCCCGCGTTCAGAACACCGCGGAACTGCGACGGGATTGAGACCCGCGCCTTGCCGTCGACCTTCTGGAGATGTTCGCCTCGGAAATCCTGGGCCACTGTCGTCGCGGCTCCCGCCTTGTTCGCCTCTGTGCCGCCATCCGGGATGACCCGGGCCTCGAACGGACAACGGCGGATCGGGCCGCTGCCACCGCCCGATCCGCCGTCCTGTCCCCGTTCCGGGGCCCCGTCTCCGGGATCGTCCGACTGCGCGCGCCACCTTGGGGGATGTCTGCTTGCCCGCGCGCCGGCTTCCTTTTATTCGGGAACGAAAGGCGGTTGCCTGTATGCTGCCTGCTTTTCGCTTTATTTTCGGGGTCTTGTGGTCCGCCCCTGTGTGTCTTGCCCGCTTCCGTTCCCGTAAGATGAAACTGCCATGGGAAATCATGGGACGCAAATGTTTTATTGTTAACGATGCCCGGATGCGGCGGATCTAACACGAACTACTGACGGTAATCAGATGGGTGACGTCAGAAGTTCACTGCATTTCGCTGTATGATGGTCAATCAATACCACATCTGGAGCCGCATCGCATCCCATATTTTCCCGGGAGGCCTGACAGGGGGGGGGAGTCTGCCAGGTGCGTCGCGAGGGATAACCCTGTGGAGCGTTCGCAATATGCATCTTAACCTGCAAAACGAAGGCTTCAAGGTCCAATGATCACGATTCGTCCACGAACGATCACGCGGAAGGCACCGCGAACCCGAGCCCTCCCGTCATTTCCCATCTGGGATGGCGGGTCAGGCCATCCCACCCGCGACCAGACGCGCGGCGAGCCGGTGGTAGGCCGCAGCCGATGCCCCTTCCCCCAGTGCCACCGGGGTGCCCGCGTCGCCGCCCTGCCGGACCTCGAGGTCGAGAGGCAGTTCGCCGAGGAACGGCAGCCCCAGCGCCTCCGCCTCGCGCGCCACGCCGCCGTGGCCGAAAAGATGCGCCTCATGTCCGCAGCTCGGGCAGACATAGGTCGACATGTTCTCCACCAGCCCCAGCACCGGCGTCTTCAGCTTGGCGAACATGTCGAGCGCGCGGCGTGCATCGAGCAGCGCCACGTCCTGCGGGGTCGACACGACGATGGCACCGGTCAGCTCTGTCCGCTGGCAGAGCGTCAGCTGGATGTCCCCGGTGCCGGGCGGCAGGTCGATCAGCAGGATGTCGAGCCTCCCCCACTCCACCTGCCCCAGAAGCTGCTGGAGCGCGCCCATGATCATCGGTCCGCGCCAGACCACCGCGTCGCCCTCCTTCAGCATCAGCCCGATAGACATCATCGTGACGCCGTGCGCGTGCAGCGGGATGATGGTCTTGCCGTCGGGGGAGGCGGGGCGCTTGGAGACGCCCATCATGCGCGGCTGGCTCGGCCCGTAGATGTCGGCGTCGAGCAGCCCCACCCGGCGCCCCTGCCGCGCCAGCGCCACTGCGAGGTTGGACGACAGGGTCGATTTCCCCACCCCGCCCTTGCCCGAACCGATGGCAATGATCCGGTCGATCCCGGAGATCTTCTGCGGGCCGCCCGGCGCCGGGGTCGGGTGGCGGCCGATCTTGAGGTCGGGCGGCGCGGGTGCCGCACCATGCGCCGTCAGGACGACCTGCACGGAACTGACGCCGGGAAGCGCACGCAACGCCTGTTCGATGGTGGGGATAGCGGGGTCGATCGCCTGCGCCTCGGACGGTGAGGTGGCCTCGATCACGAAGCTGACGCGGCCATCCTCCACCTTCAGCGCGCGCAGGAGGTCGCGGGAGACGAGCGTGCCGCCGCCCGGCAGCGACACTTCCTTTAAGGCAGTCATGATCGTGTCGCGTTCGGGGGGCATGATGTGTCCTTTCGGGGTCCGGCGCCCATCGTGACGCCATGGCGCGGATGCGCAAGGCAGATTTCGCCAGCGCCTATAATATAGGCTTAACTCTTGTTAACAAATGTATTTCGGCGCCGCCCAGCCATGCCTTTGCTGCATGGCAGCATTGCAGAGTGCGGGGATTGTGCAGGTGCAGCAACCGGCCCATCTTCTACCCAACGGCGCGGATACGCCGCGTCCGGTGAGGGTGGCCAGAACCGGTCACCGAAATGAAGTGAGGCTACTATGACTTATGCAAATTCGACCCACAGCGCGGAGATCGGCCTTGGCGGCCGGTTCGGCGCGTTGGTCAGAACCGTTCAGGACCGCGCGCGCAAGCGCAGGGTCTACAACGTCACGCTTGGCGAACTCCGCAATCTCAGCGACCGCGATCTGATGGATCTGGGAATGCACCGTTCGATGATCCACGAGGTTGCCCGCGAGGCCGCCTACGGGAAATGAGATTTCGCGCCTTGGCCCCACCTCCTCCCGGGGCCTTTGCGTGAATGCGGCGGCATCGACCTCCTCCCCGATGCCGCCGCGACTGACATGGGATGCGGGGCGCTGACGCCCCCGTTCCGACGACGTATCGTCCGGCCCCTCCTCCCAGTATGGCGGGACGACACCGGCGGCGATCTCCACCTCCTCCCGGGGGTCGCCGCGCAAGTTTCAAGGGCGTTCGCGCCCGACCGAGACGCCGCGGTCCCACCTCCTCCCGGGATAGCGGCTGACGCGGCGGCTCCACCTCCTCCCGGGGTCGCCGCACGTCACAAGGGGTCCGAAAGGGCGCTCTACCGAAACGTCCGGTGCCACCTCCTCCCGGTGCCGGACGTCACGAGACGGCGGCGCGCATCCTCCTCCCGCGCGCCGCCGTTTTCGTTTCCGGTGCACAGCGTTCAGGCCAGTGCGTAGAGGGTCAGAACGGCACGTCCTGCGCCCCGTCCGCCGCCACCACGAAGCGCGCGACGATCTTCTTCATTCCCGCCTTCTCGAACGTCACGTCGAGCTTGTCGCCCTCGATCCCCTCGATCGCGCCGTAGCCGAACTTCTGGTGGAACACCCGGTCGCCCACGGTGAAGGCGGAGGTCGCGGTCATGTCGATGGTGACGTGGCGCGCCTCCTGCGGCTGGGCCATGCCACGCGCGCCGGCCCGGTCCTGCATCCGCCGCCAGCCGGGAGAGTTGTAGACATCCGCCGACGCCGCCTTCGCCTCGATGCTGGACGCGATCCCGGCGGCCCCGAAACCGCCGCCGTAAAGGCCGGGCGGGGTCAACACGTTGACATGCTCGCCCGGCAGTTCGTCGATGAAGCGCGACGGCATCTGGCTTTGCCATTGACCGTAAACCCGGCGATTGGCGGCAAACGACACCGTAGCCAACCGCTCGGCGCGGGTGATGCCGACGTAGGCCAGCCGCCGTTCTTCCTCAAGCCCCTTGGTGCCGCTCTCGTCCATACTGCGCTGGCTCGGGAACAGACCGTCTTCCCATCCGGGCAGGAACACGGCCGGAAATTCCAGCCCCTTGGCGGCATGGAGCGTCATGATGGAGACCTTCTCCGTCGCTTCCTCGGTCTCATTCTCCATGATGAGCGAGACATGTTCGAGAAAGCCCTGCAGGTTCTCGAACTGCTCCAGCGCCTTCACCAGCTCCTTGAGGTTCTCGAGCCGCCCCGGCGCCTCGGGCGTCTTGTCGTTCTGCCACATCGCGGTGTAGCCGCTTTCCTCAAGAATCGTCTCGGCCAGCGCGATGTGGTTGTAATTGTCCTTCAGCGTCTCGCGGTGCCAGCGGTCGGCACCGTCGACGAAGGCACGCAACTGGCCCCCGCCCTTGCCGCCAATGCCCTTTTGCGCGAGCAGCCCACGCGCGCCGTCCAACAGCGACACCCCTGCCCCGCGTGCCGCGCGCTGGATGTCCTGCCGGGCCTTTTCGCCTAGGCCACGCTTCGGGGTGTTCACCACCCGCTCGAACGCGAGATCGTCGGCGGGGCTGACGGAGAGCCGGAAGTAGGCCATCGCGTCGCGGATCTCCTGCCGCTCGTAGAACCGGGGGCCGCCGATCACGCGGTAGGGCATGCCGATGGTCAGGAAGCGGTCCTCGAACGCGCGCATCTGATGGGACGCGCGCACGAGAATCGCCATGTCGTCGAGCCCGGTGGCCCCGATCCCCCGCCGGCCCTGTTGCAGCGCCTCCACCTCCTCGCCGATCCAGCGGGCCTCCTCCTCCCCGTCCCAGTGCCCGATGAGGCGGAGCTTCTCGCCCTCCTCCCGGTCGGTCCAGAGGGTCTTGCCCAGACGGCCGGTGTTCGCCGCGATCACGCCCGAGGCGGCGGCGAGGATATGCGGGGTGGAACGGTAGTTCTGTTCCAGCCGGATCACGACGGCGCCGGGAAAATCCTTCTCGAACCGCAGGATGTTGCCGACCTCCGCCCCGCGCCAGCCGTAGATCGACTGGTCGTCGTCGCCCACGCAGCAGATGTTGCGATGCGCCTGCGCCAGAAGTCGAAGCCAGAGATATTGCGCGACGTTGGTGTCCTGATACTCGTCCACCATGACGTAGCGGAACCACCGTTGATACTGCGCCAGCACGTCCGGGTGGGTCTGGAAGATCGTGACGGTGTGGAGCAGCAGGTCGCCGAAATCGACCGCGTTCAGGGCCTGCAGGCGCCGCTGATACTGGTCGTAAAGCTCCGTCCCGAGGTTGTTGTAGGCCGACGCTTCCGAGGACGGCACCTTCGCCGGTGTCCAGCCGCGGTTCTTCCACGTGTCGATCAGCCCGGCGAGCATCCGCGCGGGCCACCGCTTGTCGTCGATCTCCGCCGCCGAGGTCAGCTGTTTCAGGAGCCGGAGCTGGTCGTCGGTATCCAGGATCGTGAAGCTCGACTTCAGCCCCACAAGTTCCGCATGCCGACGCAGGATCTTGACGGAGACGGAGTGGAATGTGCCCATCCACGGCATCCCCTCGACCGGATGGCCCATCATTCGGGACACCCGCTCCTTCATCTCGCGCGCGGCCTTGTTGGTGAAAGTGACGGCCAGGATCTCGTTGGGCCGCGCGGCCCCGGTCCGCAGCAGATGCACGATGCGCGAGGTCAGCGCCTTGGTCTTGCCGGTGCCTGCGCCAGCGAGCATCAGGACCGGCCCGTCGAGGGCCAACACCGCCTCGCGCTGCGCGGGGTTCAGATCATCGAGATAGGGCATCGGCCGCGCCGCCATGGCGCGCTGCGAGAGCGGGAGGGCGGCCTCGAAAGCCTCTTCGTCGGAAAAGCTGCTCATAAGCTTTATCATAGCGCCGGATATGCCGGGGGAAAAGGGGTTGTTCTGTTTTCGTTCTGTGAAATGTCGCGACTGCGTGCCAAGACACCGGAACGCCGGCGCGTTCTTTGCGTTGGGACAGTGCGGCTCCGACTTTCGCGTCGGCCGACAGGCTTTTCACTTCATTCGAGGAGACATTCGACATGTTCACCAGATTGGCACTTTCCACGGCGATGGCGCTTTCGCTCGGCACGGCCGCAATGGCCGACACGCTTGCCTGGACCGCAACGCTCGATCAGGCGCAGGAAACGAAGACCCTCGTGAAGGTTCCGGCGGCCACGGGCACGGCCAAGGGCACGCTCGACACCGGCACGGGTGAGATGACGTGGCAGATCGAGTTCTCCGGCCTCAGCGGGGATGCGAAAGGAATGCACTTTCACGGACCCGCCGAGCCGGGGAAAGATGCGGCCGTCGTCGTCAACATCGGTGATCAGTCCGGGCTGACATCGCCTGCCGTCGGGAATGCGAAGCTGACCCAGTCGCAGATGAAGGAGGTCGAGGCGGGTATGTGGTATATCAACATCCACACCGCCGAGAATCCGTCGGGCGAGGATCGCGGGCAGGTCATGATCACGAAGTGACCGCCGTCTGAGCAGGCGCGCGACGTTCCGGCCGTCCTGCGGGGCGGCCGTTTTCATGTCCGGCGCGGGTGCCGGGGCGTTCCGGGATTGTGCCCCAGCCGTCGCGCCCTATGATCCGGTCGGTTCCGTTTGGACGCGGCGCGCAGAAAAACGGTAAGGAAAGTCCATGGCAGTCACCAGCGAACCGGCACACCTCGAGCGGGCGACACCTGCATCTCCGCCGGAGAAGAGTTCGATCCGCCTGGTCATCGCATCCATCGGCATCCTGTTGCTGCTGGCATCGCTGGACCAGACCATCGTGTCGACGGCGCTGCCGACGATCGTGGCCGATCTGGGCGGGCTCGACCATTTGTCGTGGGTGGTCACTGCCTATATCCTCGCCTCGACCATATCCGCGCCGCTCTATGGCAAGCTCGGCGACCTCTACGGGCGGCGGCGGATGGTGTTTATTTCCGTCGCCCTGTTCCTCACCGGGTCGGCGCTGTGCGGGCTGGCGCAGTCGATGGGGTTCCTCATCGTGTCGCGCACGTTGCAGGGACTGGGGGGCGGCGGGCTTTTCGTGCTGGCGCTTTCGGTGGTGGGCGATGTGATCGCGCCACGCGACCGCGGCAAGGTGCAGGGCGTTTTCGCGGGCGTGTTCTCGCTGTCGTCGGTGCTTGGGCCGCTGATCGGCGGTTGGTTCGTCGAGTCCTTCAGCTGGCACTGGATCTTCTACATCAATATCCCGCTCGGCGCGGTTGCGGTGGCGATGTTCGCCGTCAGCTTCGCGCCGCAGGGGGGCCGGACGGCGCACCGGATCGACTGGGCCGGGGCGGCGGCATTGTGCCTGACGTTGGGGAGCCTGACGCTCGTGACATCCTTGGGACACACGTTCGGCATTGCCTCGTGGGAGGTGATCTCGCTGATCGCCCTCTGCCTCGTGTCCGCGGTTGCCTTCGTGCTGATCGAGCGGCGCGCGGCGGAGCCGATCATTCCGATGGAGCTGTTTGGGCAAAACGTGTTCCTGATGACATCCGCCATCGGCTTCATCTCCGGCGCGGGGATGTTCGGGGCGATCACGTTCCTGCCGCTCTATCTGCAGATCTCGAAGGGCATGACGCCCACCCTGTCGGGCCTGATGCTGGTGCCGATGACGCTGGGCATCCTGACCGCCGCCAACATCGCGGGGCGCTACATGGGCCGCACCGGACGCTACAAGCTGCTGCCCAAATTCGGGGCGACCTTCATGCTGGTGGGCGCGCTCCTCCTCTCCACCATCGCGCGCGATACGCCGCTCTGGCTCTTCGGGATCTACATCGCGGCGATGGGGGCCGGGATGGGATGCATCTTTCCGGTCGTGACGACGGCGGTGCAGAACGCGGTCCCGAAGTCGATGCTGGGCACCGCAACGGCGGCGGGCGTGATGTTCCGCCAGATCGGCGGCTCGCTCGCCGTGGCGGCGTTCGGGGCATTGTTCGTGGCCCGCATGGCGCAGTCGATGGGCGCCGCGGGGCAGAGCTTCTCGGGGGAGATCGGCCCCCAGATGCTGGCGACCCTGTCGCCCGAAACCCGCGATACAGTCGCCACCTCGATTGTCCACGCGATCCACCCGATCTTCTGGATCGTGGCCGGGCTCGCTGTCTGCGCCTTTGTCTTTGCCTTCATACTGAAGGAAGTTCCGCTCAGGAACCGGATCGTGCCACAGGGCGAATAGCGCCGCAGGCAACGCTTGCGCTGCAACGCGGCATGCCTAAGGTGGCGGGCGCAGGTGCGCCCGGAGGACATGTCATGGCCGAGTTCAAGAAGATCCTGATTGCCAACCGGGGCGAGATCGCGATCCGCGTCATGCGGGCGGCCAATGAGATGGGCAAGAAGACGGTCGCCGTCTATGCCGAGGAGGACAAGCTCTCGCTCCACCGGTTCAAGGCGGACGAGGCCTACCGGATCGGCGAAGGGCTGTCGCCGGTGGGGGCCTACCTCTCGATCGGGGAAATCATCCGGGTCGCCAAGATGTCGGGCGCGGATGCGATCCATCCGGGCTATGGCCTGTTGTCGGAGAATCCCGATTTCGTAGATGCCTGCGACGCCGCCGGGATCGCCTTCATCGGCCCCCGGGCGGAGACGATGCGGGCGTTGGGCGACAAGGCCTCCGCGCGCCGGGTCGCGATGGCGGCGGGGGTTCCGGTGATCCCCGCGACCGAGGTTCTGGGCGACGACATGGCGCTCGTGAAGCGGCAGGCGGCGGAGGTCGGCTATCCGCTGATGCTCAAGGCCTCGTGGGGCGGTGGCGGGCGCGGGATGCGCCCTATCGAAGCGGAGGAGGAGCTGGAGGCCAAGGTCCGCGAAGGCCGGCGCGAGGCGGAAGCGGCGTTCGGCAATGGCGAGGGCTATCTCGAAAAGATGATCCAGCGCGCCCGGCATGTCGAGGTCCAGATCCTCGGCGACCGGCATGGCGCGATCTATCACCTGTTCGAGCGCGATTGTTCCGTCCAGCGCCGCAATCAGAAGGTCGTCGAGCGCGCGCCCGCCCCCTATCTCACGCCCGAACAACGCGCCCATGTCTGCGATCTCGGCCGCCGAATCTGCGCGCATGTGGACTATGAATGCGCGGGCACCGTCGAGTTCCTGATGGATATGGACGACGAGCAGTTCTATTTCATCGAGGTCAATCCCCGTGTCCAGGTCGAACATACCGTCACCGAGGAGGTGACCGGCATCGATATCGTGCAGGCCCAGATCCGCATTGCCGAGGGCAAGTCGCTGGCCGAGGCCACCGGCATCGCGCGGCAGGAGGATATCGTGCTCTCGGGTCACGCGCTGCAATGCCGGGTCACGACGGAAGACCCGCAGAATAACTTCATCCCCGATTACGGCAGGCTCACGGCCTACCGCTCCGCCACCGGCATGGGGATAAGGCTCGACGGCGGCACGGCCTATGCGGGCGGCGTCATCACGCGCTATTATGACAGCTTGCTCGTGAAGGTCACGGCCCATGCCCAGACGCCGGAAAAGGCCATCGCGCGGATGGACCGGGCGCTGCGCGAGTTCCGCATTCGCGGCGTCTCCACCAACATCGCGTTCGTGGAGAATCTGCTGAAACATCCGACGTTTCTGGATAACACCTACACCACGAAGTTCATCGACACGACGCCGGACCTCTTTCATTTCAAGCGCCGCCGCGACCGGGCGACGAAGATCCTGACCTACATCGCCGACATCACCGTGAACGGGCACCCCGAAACGGCGGGCCGCGACCGGCCCCACGCGCAGGCCAAGGCGGCGCGGCCCCCCACGCTCCATGCCGAACCCGCGATGGGCACCCGCAACCTGCTGGAGCAGAAAGGCCCCGAAGGCGTCGCGGACTGGATGACGGCGCAGCAGCGGCTCCTCATCACCGACACCACGATGCGCGACGGCCATCAGAGCCTGCTTGCCACCCGGATGCGGTCGATCGACATGATCCGCGTGGCGCCGGCCTATGCGGCGAACCTGCCGCAACTTTTCTCGGTCGAGTGCTGGGGCGGGGCCACCTTCGACGTGGCCTACCGATTTCTGCAGGAATGCCCGTGGCAGCGCCTTCGAGATATCCGCGCGGCACTGCCCAACGTGATGACGCAGATGCTCCTGCGCGGCTCCAACGGGGTTGGCTACACCAACTACCCCGACAATGTGGTGCAGTTCTTTGTAGCCCAGGCGGCCGAGACCGGGGTGGACCTGTTCCGCGTCTTCGACAGCCTCAACTGGGTGGAGAACATGCGCGTTGCGATGGACGCGGTGGTGGCGGCGGGCAAGGTCTGCGAGGGCACGATCTGCTACACCGGCGACATGCTCGATCCCGACCGGGCGAAATATGACCTGAAATACTACCTCGGGATGGCCCGCGATCTGGAAGCCGCTGGCGCGCATGTGCTGGGGCTGAAGGACATGGCGGGGCTTTTGAAGCCCGCCGCCGCGCGCGTTCTGGTGAAGGCGCTGAAGGAGGAGGTGGGCCTGCCGATCCATTTCCACACCCACGACACGGCGGGCATCGCCTGCGCCACGATCCTCGCCGCCGCCGAGGCCGGGGTGGATGCCGTCGATTGCGCAATGGACGCGCTGTCGGGCAACACGAGCCAGGCGACGCTCGGCACCATCGTGGAGGCGCTGTCCCATACCGATCGCGACACCGGCCTTTCGATCGCGGCGGTGCGCGAGATCTCCAACTACTGGGAGGCCGTGCGCGACCAGTATGCGGCCTTCGAGTCCGGTCTTCAGGCCCCCGCCTCCGAGGTCTATCTGCACGAGATGCCGGGCGGGCAGTTCACCAACCTCAAGGCGCAGGCGCGCTCCCTTGGGCTGGAGGATCGCTGGCACCGTGTGGCGCAAACCTATGCCGACGTGAACGCGATGTTCGGCGATATCGTGAAGGTCACGCCATCGTCGAAGGTGGTGGGCGACATGGCGTTGATGATGGTGGCGCAGAACCTCAGCCGCGCACAGGTGGAGGATCCCGACGTTGACGTGGCCTTCCCGGACTCGGTGGTGGACATGCTCCGAGGCAACCTCGGTCAGCCCCCCGGCGGCTGGCCCGAGGCGATCCTGCGAAAGGTGCTGAAGGACGAGGCCCCGCTCACCGACCGCCCCGGCGCGCGTCTGGACGCGATCGACCTCGACGCTGCACGCTCCCGCCTCGCGGCCGATCTGGCACAGGGCGCGGAGGAGCCTGACGATACCTCCGTCGACGACGAGGATCTGAACGGCTACCTCATGTATCCGAAGGTCTTCATGGACTACCGCGCGCGTCACCGCGCCTACGGTCCGGTTCGCTGCCTGCCCACGCGCACCTTCTTTTACGGCATGGAACCGGGGGAGGAGATCGCCGCCGAGATCGACCCCGGCAAGACGCTGGAGATCCGGCTTCAGGCGGTGGGGGAGACCACCGACGACGGCGAGGTGCGGGTGTTCTTCGAGCTGAACGGCCAGCCCCGCGTGGTGCGCGTCCCGAACCGGGCGGTGAAGGCCAAGACCGGCGCCAGGCCCAAGGCGGAGGAGGGCAACCCCGCCCATGTCGGCGCACCGATGCCGGGTGCGATCGCCTCCGTCGCGGTGGTGGCGGGGCAGAAGGTCAATGCGGGCGATCTGCTGCTGACCATCGAGGCGATGAAGATGGAGACGGGGATCCACGCCGACCGGGCGGCCACGGTCGGTGCGGTCCATGTGACGGCGGGGGCACAGATCGACGCCAAGGATCTGCTGGTGGAGCTTGCCTGACCCGATCCCGCCGCCGCTTCATTTTCCGCTTGCGATGGCCGGTGCGGTTTACTACATCCCGCCTACCGGAACGGAGTGCGGGCGTAGCTCAGGGGTAGAGCATAACCTTGCCAAGGTTAGGGTCGAGAGTTCGAATCTCTTCGCCCGCTCCAACCGGAACAGTCGGACGCGTCGCACGCCGTCCGCCGCCACGATTTCAGATCAACACGATTTCAGATCGACGAGATTTCAGATCGACGATGCCCCGGCCGGTTGCCCGGACCGGGGAAACGCGTCAGTCCTTCTGCGCCGGGGCTGTCAGGCGATCATCGCGGCCCTGCAACTCGTCGATCTTCACCGACGCGGCGGCCTTGGTCAGCGTCTCGTCGAACGTCTCGTCCGTCTCCTCGCACAGCGTCTTGAGGTAGGAGGCCTGCGCGCCCGTCATCGGCTCGTCGCCGGTGGTCCAGTCGCTCGGGTCCTTGACGGTGTTGGACCGGTCGGTCGGGGCCTTGGGATCGGTGGTGTCGGCCATGCGTCATCTCCGCTTGAGGTTTATGGAATGTTCCACCCCGTCAGATAGGGCCGGCGCCGGGCAGAGCAAGACCGGCCCCGTCAGCGCACCCAGAGACCTTCGCGACGGATCCGGTTGCGGATCGCCTGTTCGCGGCGCGGCAGGGCATCGCGGTCGAAGAGCGCGCGAACCTCCGGCCCCTGCCCCCGGTAGATCATCCGCCGGAAGGGCGCATAGCCCTCCAGCACCTGTTGAACGCCGGGCGCGCGGGCCACCTCCTCCAGCAGCGCCACGGTGCGGTCGCTTTCGCGGGCGTAAAGCAGCGGCATCAGACGCCAGTGGCAGGTTACGTCGCCGTCCAGCCCGGCAAGCTCCGGTCCCGGACGTCCGCCACCGAAGGCATGCACCGTAAGCGGCAGCGCCACCTGATCGAGCCACGGATCGAGCATCTGGCCCAGCAGCGCGTCGGGCGGCGCGTCGCGGATTGCCAGCGCATAGTCCAGATACCGCACCCCGAAAGCCTTGGGGCTTTCGTGAAAGAACCAGCCCGCGTTGAAATAGAGGTAGCGCTGCCAGTAGTCCTCGGGCTGCGCCCTATCGAGGCTGGTATCGAAGGCGAGGCCGAAACGCTCAAAGAGCGACCGCCAGATCGCGCCGATCCCGGGGCCGTAGAGTGTCGGCACCGGCCATGTCCCTTCGCGCCGCATCGAGGCCGAGGGGCGCGCGAAATCAAAGCGGAGACTGTCCAGCGGTCCCGTCACCAGCGTGTCGGTGTCAAGGAACAGGAACGGCGCATCGGGGATTGCGGACAGACATTCGATCTTGTTGCCGTAAGGGTAGGCGGCCCCGAAATGGCGGCTCTCGAACGGCACGATCTCGGCGCCGAGGCTGTCCAGCAGTGCGCGCGCGCCGGGATCGTCCAACCGCGGGTCGGAGGGCCAGAGCGGACCGGGCTGCGGCTCCGCGATCAACAGACGCCCGGCGAAATCCGGGTTCGTCGCGCGCAGCGAGGCGGCGAGCAGCACCGCCTCATATTGCAGCCGTCCGCCCTGCCCGACGGCGACGATGTTGAAGACGGTGCGCCCCTGCCCCGACCGGGGCGCGTCAGCCACGCCGCCTCCCCGGAGAGAAGCGGAGCGACAGGCACGACATGCCCCCGTCGATCTTGGCGCATTCGCTGTTGCCGATCTCGCGCACCGCAAAGCCCGCGTCGTCCAGCGCGTCACGGGTGCGGGGAAATCCGGCCGCCATCAGCACGATGTCGTTGAAGCGGATCGCGTTCGCCGCAGCCTCCTCGCCGTCCGCGGTATGGACGACCCGGTAGCCCTCGAAACACCCCGTCGCGGCGAGACGCCGGGTGCAGAGCACCGTGTGGGCATCCAGAAGCGAGCAGTCGGTCTTGAAGTGGAGCACATCCGGCGGCGTCTCCACCTCGCGCAGCGCATATCCGCGCGGCTCCACGAGGGCGCGCAGCGCCGCCACGCCCGCAGCATCCGTCCGGGCGGAGCGGCCGACGAGGATCTCCCGCCCGGTCACGAGGATGTCGCCGCCCTCAATGAAGCCCGGCGCCCCGATCCGCGCAACCTCGTCGTAGAGTGCCACCAGATGCGGTTCCATCAGCGCGGCCTCCCCCAGCCGGGACGCCGCACCGGGACGCATCACAATGGCGCAGTCCGGCATGCAAAGCGCGGTATCCTCGACGAAGACGGAGTCGGGGAAGTCCGGCGCGGCCTCCAGCTCCGTGACCGACGCGCCGGTGGCTTTCAGCGCGGCGACATAGTCTTCGTGATGCGCCTGCATCAGCGCCAGATCGGGTGTGCCGGTATCGACCGCGCGCAACCCGTCCACGATGCTGGGCGCGGGGCGGCGCACGATGGCATGGGTAAAGCGGTAGGACGCATCGGGATCGGGCACGGGGTTCAGCCTTTCAGACGGGCGACGAGATCGGGGAGGTCTGCATAGTCCGAGAACACCGCCTCGTGCGGCAGATCCTCCACCTTTGTCTTGCGGTAGCCTTCGGTGAAGAGGATGAAGCGCAGCCCCGCCGCATGGGCTGCCGTCTCGTCCGACTCGCCGTCGCCGACGTAAAGCGACGGGCCACCGCCCAGAGCGTCGACAGCGGCATGGACCATCGCGGGATCGGGCTTTCGGGACGCCAGCGTATCGCCGCCGATCACCGCATCGAAGAACTGCGCGAGGTCCAGCTTTTCCAGCACCGCGCCGGTCGGCTTCACCGACTTGTTGGTGCAAAGCGCCAGCCGGTGGCCCGCGTCCCGCAGCGCCGTCAGAGCCTCCGGCACGCCCGGATAGGGATGGGTCAGGTCAGTCGCGGTCATGTAGTGGCGCTCATAGCTCTCCACCGCGCGGTCGTGCTGGGCACGGTCCACCGGCTCGCCCGAGGCGGCGAGGATCTGGCCCACGAGCCACGGCACGCCGCGTCCGATGAAGCCCCGCACGAGGGTCATCGACAGGGGGGGACGGCCCTCCTCCGCCAGCACCCGGTTCGCCACGGCATGGAGGTCGGGCAGGCTGTCGATCAGCGTGCCGTCGAGGTCGAAGATGATGCCGGTCACGCGCCGTCCCTTGCCGCCGCACGCAACGCGCGGATGTTGTCGCCGTAGGCACCGGGGGCGGACACGCTGCCGCCGCCGAACACCGCAGAGCCCGCGATCAGCACGTCGGCCCCCGCCGCCGTCACCCGCCCCGCAGTCGCGGTGGAGACGCCGCCATCTGCCTCGATCAGGATCGGCCGGTCGCCGATCATCGCACGGATTCGGGTGATCTTGGCAAGCTGGCTCTCGATCAAGCTTTGTCCGCCGAAGCCCGGATTGACGGTCAGCACGTTGACGAGGTCCACGAGGTCGAGCAGGTTTTCCAGCGTCTCCGCCGGGGTGCCGGGATTGATCGCGACCGCCGCCCGGCAGCCCGCCGCGCGGATGGCCTGAAGCGTGCGGTGGATATGCGGCCCCGCCTCGACGTGGGCGGAGATGCTGTCGGCCCCCGAGGCGGCGAAGGCCTCGATGTAGGGATCGACCGGGGCGATCATCAGATGCACGTCCATCGTGCCGCCGATGTGGGGCCGCAGCGCGCGGCACATTTCCGGCCCGAAGGTAAGGTTCGGGACATAGTGCCCGTCCATCACGTCGACATGCACCCAGTCCGCACCCGCCGCCTCCACCGCGCGGCATTCCGCGCCGAAATCGGAGAAGTCGGCAGCGAGGATCGAGGCGGCGATCAGGGGGGTGCGGTCGGCTGTCATGGGGTCCAGTCCCGAGGGTCGTCCCGTTCTAGGGCGGAAGCGCTGCGCACCGCAAGGCATGGTCGGGAACGGCGCCGGGACGCAGGCAAACTGGGAGCGTCCCTATGGACACTCAAGGCAGTTCCCATGATCCCGGTCTGGCTGTCCGCGCTGTCCGCCCTCATGATCGCATCGGGGATACTCAGCGCGGTCTGGATCGGTTGGGATGTCCGCAAACACCCGCAGAAAATGTGGACCATGGCGATGGTCTGGCCGCTGACCCGGCTCTAAGGTTCGGTCCTCGCCGTCTGGTTTTACGCACGCTTCGGTCGGCCGGGCGGTGGCGAGGTGCCCTTCCCCGTCACCGTCGCCAAAGGCACGACGCATTGCGGCACCGGCCCCGGCCTTAAAGCGGTTTGCCATCCATCCGGTGCATATCCGGCCGCCTTTAAGGCGTTCCAGCACTCTTTGGGATCGACGAGGCCGCAGATGTCACCGATTGCGTGGATGAGGGCATCGCAGGGTCGCGCGCCGATACGGCAGAGATGAGCCTTCAGCCTCGAGCAAGCCGTCTCGATGGGGTTCAGGTCTGGCGAGCAAGCCGGCAGGAAGAGCATCCAGCAGCCATGGGCGTTCAGGATTTCGATCGCCTTCGGGCTCTTGTGGGTCGAGAGGGAGTGAGGAGGGACAGGATTTGATCCCGTGGATCAAAGACCCGACGAACACGGTGTCGGGCGACAGAGGCGGTGCGAGCCGGGCCCCGACGCAGAGGTCGAAAGCGGCTCGATCCAGAGCCCCGCCGATCACCCAGGGCGCGATCGGCGCCTCAAAGGTGAGCCCGGCGATGACCGTCTGCGTCTGCCAGCGCCCGAATGGTGCCGTGCCGAACAGGCGTTCGCCGACGACGCTTCGGCCTCCCAAGGCG
>JBBSVE010000023.1:0-28894 GCA_038233815.1 Rhodobacterales bacterium | reverse complement strand
CGCGCGGACTGGCCGGTGGTCTACCTCTCGCCACGTGGGCGGCGCTTCGATCAGGCGATGGCGCAGCGGTTCGCGGGCGGCCAAGGCATCACGCTGCTATGCGGGCGGTTCGAGGGGGTCGACGAACGGGTTCTGCAGGCCCGGCAGGTGCAGGAAGTCTCGCTCGGCGATTTCGTCCTGACGGGGGGGGAGATCGCGGCGCAGGCCTTGCTTGACGCCACGGTGCGGCTTATACCCCGCGTGCTCGGGAATCAGGCCTCGACCGAAGAGGAGAGCTTTTCGGAAGGGCTGCTCGAATTTCCGCACTATACGAAACCCTCCGACTGGCAGGGCCATGCCATACCCGACATTCTTCTGTCGGGGCATCATGGCCGGATATCCGACTGGCGGCGGGCGATGGCCGAAAGGCTGACACGCGAACGCAGACCTGACCTCTGGCGGGCTTATTGTGCGATGCACGATCGGGACCCGGATGAAGACCGAGAGCTCTCAGGCGGCAGAAAATTCGGGAACGAACCCGGAGCATAGGAAAGGAATTGCGATGAACCTGATCGCGCAGATCGAGGCGGAGCAGATCGCCGCCCTCGGCAAGACGATCCCGGATTTCCGCGCCGGAGATACGGTAAAGGTCGGCTACAAGGTAACCGAGGGCACCCGCAGCCGGGTCCAGAACTACGAGGGCGTGTGCATCGCGCGCAAGGGCGGGGCGACGCTGGCCGCGTCCTTCACCGTGCGCAAGATCTCCTTCGGTGAGGGAGTCGAGCGGGTGTTTCCGCTTTACGCCACCAACATCGACAGCATCGAGGTCGTGCGCCGCGGCCGGGTTCGCCGTGCCAAGCTCTACTACCTCCGCTCGCGCCGGGGCAAGAGCGCCCGGATCGTCGAGAACACGCGTTACAAGGCGCCAAGCGCCGCCAAGGGCTGAGGAGCGTTGCCATGAAAGACGGAATCCACCCCGCATATCACATGATCGATGTGAAGATGACCGACGGGTCGATCTTCCAGACCCGGACCACCTGGGGCAAGGAAGGCGACCAGATGTCGCTCGACATTGATCCCTTGGCGCACCCCGCCTGGACCGGAGGCAACGCCAAGCTGATGGATACCGGTGGGCGCGTGTCGAAGTTCAAGAACAAGTATGCGGGCCTCGGCTTCTGAGCCAATGCGCCGCGCGTGATTGCGCCGCTCCCCACCGGGGGCGGCGTTTTCATTCGCATCGGTGCCGCGACTGGCCAACGGACCCCGCCCGATCTAGCGTGCGGGCAAAATCTGGAACGGGTGTATGGCGCATATCATCGTCGTCGGAAACGAAAAGGGCGGGTCGGGGAAGTCGACCACCTCGATGCATGTGGCGACAGCGCTGGTGCGGATGGGGCACCGGGTCGGCGCGCTCGACCTCGACCTGCGGCAAAAGAGTTTCGGGCGCTATGTGGAGAACCGGCTGGCCTATCTTGCCCGCACGGGGCTGGTGCTGCCGAGCCCGGACTACCGCGCCCTGCCGGAGGTCGACGCGGACGATGTGGCGCCGGGCGGCAACGCCTATGACGCGCGGTTGTCGGCGGCCGTGATGGCGCTGGAGCCGGATGCCGATTTCATCGTGATCGACTGCCCCGGCTCCCACACGCGGTTGAGCCAGGTCGCGCACAGTCTGGCCGATACGCTGATCTCCCCGCTCAACGACAGCTTCGTGGATTTCGACCTGCTGGCCCGGATGGACGCGGAAACCGGAAAGGTGAAGGGCCCCTCGATCTATTCGGAGATGGTCTGGCACGCGCGGCAGTGGCGCGCGCAGGCAGGGCTGCGCCCGATCGACTGGATCGTGGTGCGCAACCGGCTTGGCACCCAGCAGATGCACAACAAGAAGAAGGTGGGCGACGCGCTGGGCGATCTGTCGAAACGGATCGGCTTTCGCGTCGCTGCGGGGTTTTCGGAGCGCGTGATCTTCCGCGAGCTGTTTCCGCGCGGGCTGACGCTGCTTGACCTGAAGGACACCGGCGTGGACCAATTGAGCCTGTCCAACATCGCCGCGCGCCAGGAGGTGCGCGATCTGGTGGCGGAGCTGCGTCTGCCCGGCGTGCAGGTGGCGTTCTGATCTTTTGCGCTAACGCTCGCCCAATTCGATCGCGAGGAACCGCTCGAACTGATCGAGGTCCACCGGATCGAACTGCCCGAAGCCCTGCATCCAGACCGAGGCGGCGCGCAGGGCATCCGGCTCCAGCTTGCACCAGTTCACGCGGCCGCGTTTCTCCTGACTGATGAGCCGCGCGGCGGCCAGCACCGCCAGATGTTTGGAGATCGCGGCGAGCGAGATCGGAAAGGGTGCCGCCACGTCCGTGACCGCCATGTCATCCTCCAGCAGCATCCCGAGGATGGCCCGACGGGTGGGGTCCGCGAGGGCGGCAAAGGTGACGTCAAGCGGATGCGGCATGGCCGTCTGATGGCAAGCGGGGCCACAATCATCAACCGAAAGGTTGAATGACGAGGACGCGCGCGGACGATGGCCGTTCAAGGGAACGCCGGACGCCTGCAGACTTTCGTTACCAGAACAACGGCTTGCGCTCAAGACCTGCGCAGGATGGACGGGTTGACTCGCGCGCGTCCCTTGCATAGTCAGGGCAAAGTTTTTTGCAGGGGCCGTCATGGCGGAGGAGCCAGACCCGGCGCGGCTGAAGGCGCTCGACAGGCGGCTCTCGAAGGCGCGCAAGGGGGCCCTGGTCGAGAGATCGGCAGCGGGACAGGCCTTTTCGCAGGGCGAGGTGGCTTGGAGGATGGTGATCGAGCTGGTCAGCGGCATGCTGATCGGGTTCGGGATCGGATGGGGGCTCGACTGGACCTTCGGCACGCGGCCGGTGTTCCTGATCCTCTTCGTCCTTCTGGGAATGGCGGCGGGCGTCCGGGTGATGCTCGGGACGGCAAGGTCGATGGCGATACCTCCGCCGGGCGGAAGAGACGCGGCGCATGCTGCAACGGACAGGGATGACGATGGCTGAGACGGGCGCGATCGAGACGGGCAAGACCGAGTTTGCGATCCATCCGATGGATCAGTTCGTGCCCACGAAGCTGTTCTGCACGGACGACCACGGCACGCCGTTCAATGAATGCACGGTCAACATCCACTGGTATGACGTGACCAACGTGACGCTCTGGATGGCGATTGCCGTCCTCGTTGTGGCGGCTCTGATGATGTATGGCACACGCAGGCGGGCCATCGTGCCATCGCGCAGCCAGTCCGTCGCGGAACTCCTCTACGGCTTCGTCTACAACATGGTGGAGGAAGTGACGGGGCACGAGGGGGTGAAGTATTTTCCTTACATCATGACCCTGTTCCTCTTCGTCCTCTTTTCCAACACGCTGGGCCTTCTGCCTTTGTCCTTCACCACGACGAGCCATGTGGCCGTGACGGTGGTGCTGGCGCTGATGGTCTTTCTCGGTGTCACGATCCTCGGCTTCGTGCGCAACGGGATCGGATTCCTCGGCATGTTCTGGGTCAAGAGCGCGCCCCTGCCCATCCGGCCCGTTCTGGCGCTGATCGAGGTTATCTCATACTTCGTCCGCCCGGTATCCCACTCCATCCGTCTTGCGGGCAACATGATGGCCGGACATGCGGTCATCAAGGTGATTGCGGGGTTCGCCACGGCGCTCATCCTGTCGCCCATCGTGGTGGGGGCGGTTTCGGCGCTCTACGGGCTCGAAATGCTGGTGGCGGTGGTGCAGGCCTATGTCTTCACCATCCTGACCTGCGTGTATCTGCGTGACGCCGTGGGCGGCGCGCATCACTGATCTTTCCAATCAACAAGGAGACTGACCATGGACGTGACGGCAGCGGCACAATTCGCACTGATGGGTAAATATATCGGCGCGGGACTTGCGACGATGGGGCTCGGCGGCTCGGGCATTGGCGTGGGCATCATCGCGGGCAACTTCCTGTCAGGCGCTCTCCGCAATCCGTCGGCGGCTCCCGGGCAGCTCGCGAACCTTTTCGTCGGCATCGCATTCGCCGAAGCACTGGGCATCTTCGCGTTCCTGATCGCGCTGCTGCTGATGTTCGCGGTCTGATCCCACTGGGCCGGGGAAACCCGGCTCATTCCTGACCCCGGACGGAGGACGTCATGGCGACCGAAGCACAGGAAGCGGGCTCTGCGGGCGGACATGCCGTCGGCATGCCGCAGCTCGACATCTCGACATGGGCCAACCAGATCTTCTGGCTGCTTGTGGCACTGGTCGCGATTTACATGATCCTGACCCGGGTCGCGATCCCCCGGATCGGCGCGGTTCTGGCCGAACGCCGGGGCACGATCACCAACGATCTCGCCTCTGCCGAGGATCTGAAGCAGCAGGCGCAGGATGCGGAGGACGCCTATGAGAAGGCGCTCGCCGCCGCCCGCGTGGAAGCCGGCAAGATCGTTGCGGCGGCGAAAGCGGACATCCAGGTCGATCTCGACAAAGCCATCGCCACCGCCGATGCGGAGATCGACGCCAAGACCGCCGTGTCCGAAAAGCGGATCGCGGAGATCAAGACGGGGGCCGCCGAGAGCGTGCGCGAGGTCGCGATGGATACCGCACGGGAGATCGTCGCGGTGCTGGGTGGCACGGCGGATGCGGGTGCGGTCGACGGCGCGGTCGATGCGCGACTGAAAGGCTAGGACGATGAAAAAACTGATTGGTCTGGGCGTCCTTGCAGCCGGCCCCGCGATGGCTTCGGCAGGCAATCCGTTCTCCGGCTCGTTCTGGACGTTCCAAAATACCAACCTGACCGTGCTGATCTCGTTTCTGATCTTTGTCGGCGTCCTGATCTACATGAAGGTGCCCGGCCGCCTGATGGGGATGCTCGACAGCCGCGCCTTGCTGATCCGGGAGGAACTGGACGAGGCCCGCGCGCTCCGCGAAGAGGCGAAGGCGATCCTCGCCAGCTACGAGCGCAAGCGCAAGGACGTGCAGGTGCAGGCCGACCGGATCGTCGCCACGGCCCGGTCCGAGGCCATGACCGCCGCGGAAGAGGCAAAGGTCGATCTGAAGGCCTCCATCGCGCGCAGACTTGCCGGGGCCGAGGACCGGATTGCGTCCGCCGAAGCCGCAGCGATCCGGGCCATCCGGGAGGAAGCGGTGACCGTCGCGGTTGCGGCAGCTGGCGACGTGCTGGCGCAACAGATGACAGAGGCCGACGCGGCATCCTCCATCGATGCCTCGATCCGGCTGGTGGGCGAAAAGCTGCACTGACTAGCGGGCCGTCTCCCGGGCGTAGCGACGTCGGGACACCGCCTCGTTGCGCTCCGCCTTGAGCTGGTCCTCCAGCGCGCGTTCCACGAAGTCGAGATGATCGCCGACCGCACGGCGTGCCTCGTCCGGGTCGCGGGCCTGAAGTGCCTCGTTGATCGCACGGTGCTGGTCCAGCAGGGTGGTCCGGGTGATCCGGTTGCGGAACATCACCTGCCGATTGTAGAAGACGCCCTGACGCAGAAGGTCATACATCGCGCGCATCATGTGCAGCATGACCACGTTGTGGCTCGCCTCCGCGATGGCCATGTGGAAGGCGGCATCGAGCGCCGCCTCGTCCGAGGGATCGCGCTTTGCGTGCGCGGCCTCCATTTTGGCGAAGATCGTGGCCACGATGGCGAGATCGGTGTCGGAGCCGCTCTGCGCGGCCCGCATCGCGGCCAACCCCTCCATGTCGCGGCGAAAGGCGATGTAGTCGAAGACAGCATCGGCGTGGCTGGCGAAAAGCGCCACCAGAGCCGCGGGAAAAGCTGCATTGAGGCTCGCGGCCACGAAAATCCCCGCACCCGGGCGGCTTTCCAGCAGGCCCCGGGCCGAGAGGTCTGCCACCGCGTCGCGCAGACTCGGTCGCGACACGCCGAGCCGGTCGGAGAGCTCGCGCTCCGCCGGAAGACGCTCACCTGGGCGCAGGATGCCGCGCAGGATCATCTGCTCGATCTGCCGAACCACCGCGGCGGAGAGCTTTTCGGGCTGGATCTTCTCGAAGCTCATGGGGACGGTATCCTGCCGGGCCGGTCGGATCGGATGACGCCCGGCAGGACAGACGCCGGTGTCAGCCGTTCCGGTTCGGGATGATGACGATTTCCACCCGCCGGTTCTGTGCCTTGCCGGCCGCGGTGAGGTTGGTGGCGACGGGCTGATCCTCGCCGCGCCCGAAGGCTACGATCCGGCCACCCGGCACGCCATTCTGGCGCAGGATGCCCGCGACCGAGTTCGCACGCCGCTGCGACAGATCCTGATTGTAGGCCGCAGCCCCGGTGTTGTCGGTGTGGCCCACGACCTGGACGGTGGTGTCGGGATAGTTAAGCAGGCTTTGCGCCACGGTCCGCAAGTCGGCGGTGAGGTCGGGGCGCAGTGTCGCGCTGTCGGTCGCAAAGAGGATATCCTGCGGCAGGTTCACGATCAGCGAATTGCCGGTGTTGGTCACGCTCACGTTGCTGTTGTTGATGTTCTGGCGCAGTTCGGCAGCCTGCGCGTCGAGCGAGGCCCCGACCGCGCCGCCGATCAGACCGCCGACCGCAGCGCCCACCGCCGCGCGCCGTACGTCGCCGTTCTTCGAGCCGATGCCAAGCGCGCCACCGATCAGCGCGCCGGTTACGGCACCGTTCATGGTGCGGTTCGGCTCTCCCGGACCGCCGGGGCCCTGCTGGTAGCCGGGGTTGACGCACCCGGCGAGAAGGCCCGCGACGGCGAGCGTGGTGACGGAAAGACGAAGGGTCATCGGGGGCCTCGTTGCCTGTTTTCGCGCGTGTTCGCACGATGCATTACCAATAGAACACGGAACGCCGGTCGAGAACAGACCGACTTGAAACCCGTCATCCCCCCGCAAGCACCGCATCCGCGCGCGCGGCCTCCCACGCCAGCATCGCGCGCTTTACCGGAAGCCCCCAGTGATAGCCGCCGAGCCCCCCGGATTTACGCAGCGCGCGGTGGCACGGGATCAGCCAGCTGACCGGATTGCGCCCCACCGCCGTTCCCACGGCGCGCGAGGCGCCCGCATGGCCGATGGCGCCCGCGATCTCCGAATAGGTGGTGACATGGCCGGAGGGGATGCGGAGCAGCGCCTCCCACACCTTGATCTGGAACGGCGCACCGATCAGGCAGACCGGCGGTCCTTCGCTGTCCGGGCTGGCACCGAAAGCGGACCCGACCCAGGGGCGCAGCGCCGCACTGTCCTCGGTGAACTGAGCCTTGGGCCAGCGGGAGATGAGATCCGCCAATACCGCCTCCTCGCCCGTATCGGCCGCGAACCCCATGCCGCAGATCCCCCGGTCGGTGCCCATCACCAGAGCCCGGCCGAAGGGGGTGTCGAACCATCCCCAGCGGATGGAGAGGCCGGCCCCCCCCTGCGCGTAGTCGCCGGGGCTCATCGCCTCCCACCGCAGGAAGAGGTCGTGCAGCCGCCCGCCACCCGACAGGCCGGTGGCGAGCGCCGTTTCCATCACGGTGAACCGCTCCGCCAGCAGAGTCCGCGCATGATCGAGTGCCAGATACTGCTGGTAGCGTTTCGGCGAAACCCCCACCCACTGAGAGAAGGTGCGCTGGAAGTGGGCCGTGCTCATCCCCATCTGCCCGGCCAGCGCGTCGAGCGTCAGCGCGGGGCCGCCGTCGTCGATCAGCCGCAGCGCGCGGGCGATCACGTCGAAATGGTAGGGATTGGGCGCGGCGTCGGTCATGGCATCCTCCGGGTCGGGATGAAGATAGAGGCTCGCGCGTCCCGCCGCGACCCGGAAACTGCGGGATTGGCTTGCCGCGCCCCAAGGGCTGCGGCATAGCTCCGGGATGGCCACACAGCGCGACTATCACCAGATGCAGGCGATCTTCGCGCGGTTTCGCGCGGCGCGGCCGGAGCCGGAGGGCGAGCTTGCCCACCTCAACGCCTACACGCTGCTGGTCGCGGTGGCGCTGTCGGCGCAGGCCACGGATGCGGGCGTGAACCGGGCGACCGGGCCATTGTTTGCGCGCGTGGACACGCCGCAGAAGATGCTCGATCTAGGCGAGGAGGCGCTGACGGAGGCGATCCGCACCATCGGGCTCTATCGCAACAAGGCAAAAAACGTGATGCGGTTAAGCCGGATCCTCGTGGAGGATTACGCGGGCGCGGTGCCCTCCTCCCGCGCGGCGCTGCAATCCCTGCCGGGGGTCGGGCGCAAGACCGCGAACGTGGTTCTCAACATCTGGTTCGGCCTGCCCGCGCAGGCGGTCGACACGCATATCTTCCGGGTCGGGAACCGCACCGGGATCGCACCGGGCAAGGATGTCGATGCGGTGGAGCGCGCCATCGAGGATCACGTCCCCGCCGAATACCAGCATGACGCACACCACTGGCTGATCCTGCACGGGCGCTACATCTGCGTCGCGCGCAAGCCCAGATGCCCGGTATGCCCGATCAGCGACCTCTGCCCGTTCGAGGAGAAAACCCTATGAGCTTTCAGGTCGTGGGCATCGGCAACGCTATCGTCGACGTTCTGGCCCCGGCCGACGATGGCACCATCGCGCGGCTGGGGATCGAGAAGGGCATCATGCAACTGGTGGACCGTGCGCGGGGCGAGGCGCTCTACGCCGCGATGACAGACCCCCGGCAGGTGCCCGGCGGATCGGTCGCGAACACGGTCGCGGGGCTGGGCAACCTCGGCCTTCGGACCGCTTTCATCGGGCGGGTCAGGGACGACGCGCTGGGCCAGTTCTACGCCCGCGCGCTGGAGGAGGGGGGCACCCGCTTCGTCAATCCGCCGGTCGCGGGGGGGGGCCTTCCGACCTCGCGCTCGATGATCTTCGTGTCGCCGGACGGGGAGCGGTCTATGAACACCTACCTCGGCATTTCGTCGGAACTCGGGCCCGAGGATGTCGCGGACGCGGTCGCAGGCGGGGCGGAGATCCTGTTCCTCGAGGGCTATCTCTACGACAAGCCGAAGGGCAAGGTCGCGTTCGAGACGGCGGCCCTGATGTGTCAGAGCGCGGGGGGCAAGGCCGGGATCGCGCTGTCGGACCCTTTCTGCGTCGACCGTCACCGCGACGGTTTTCGCAGACTGGTGCGCGATCTGGACTACGTAATCGGCAACGCACTCGAATGGACCGCGCTCTACCAGTGCGACCTCCCCGACGCGCTGGACCGCGCGGCGGCGGAATGCGGGCTCGTGGTCTGCACCCGGTCGGGGGAGGGTGTGATCCTGCGACGCGGGGCGGAGACGGTGGAGGTGCCGGTGGCGCGCGTCGTGCCGGTGGATGCGACCGGGGCGGGGGATCTCTTCGCGGCGGGGTTCCTCTACGGTCTTGCCACGAGGCGCGACCTCGCCATCTGCGGCCGGATGGGCTGCATCGCGGCCGCCGAGGTGATCGGCCACTTCGGCGCGCGGCCTGAGGCGGACCTTCGCCATCTCTTCGCGCGCGACGGTCTTATCTGACCGCGGCGAGCCTTAGCGTGAACCACCAGCAGAGCAATGCCCACGCCGCGCCCAGCGACCAACCCGCAAGCACGTCGGTCGGCCAGTGCACGCCGAGAGCGACTCGGCTGATCCCCACCATGCCGGTGAGAAACAGGGCTATCGCAACGGCATAGACCGTGACCGTGCGGTTGCTGCAATAGCGCGCCACAATCCCCGCAAGGCTCAGCCACAGCACGGCGGAGCGGAGCGCGTGGCCTGACGGAAAGCTCGGCGAGGTGACATCGACCCCGTGCGGCACAAGGTCGGGTCGCGGTCGGTCCACGAGATGCTTCAGCCCGGTGCTGAGGATCTGAGCGCCCAGAATGACCAGGAGCAGCATCACAGCCTCGCGCCGTTTGCCCGTCAGGAACAGAAAGCCCGCCACCGCAAAAGTCACGACGTAAATCACCCCGGTCCCGCCGAGCGCGGTCGTGTCGCGCATCAGAACCTTCATGTAATGCGGCCCCAGCATCGTCGCGGGCTCGCCGGGCACCCGCAAGGACAGCAGGATCGCCCGGTCGAATCCCGCGGTCCAGCCCTGCAGCACCGCAGTTGCGACAAGCGCGAAGAGACCCGCGCAGATCAGGGCGAGGAGCGGGAGGGCGCGCCACGGGTGTCGTGCGGCGTCGTGCGGGGTGGTCATGGTCATCGTCCCTTGTCGCAGCCCGTCAGTCGCCGAGCTTGGCGTGAACCTCGTCGAGATCGACCTCGCCCTTCGGCATCCTGTTGGAAGGGTCGTCGAAATCATAGCGGAAAAGCTGGAAATCGCGCTTGTAGATCTCCCACATCAGATGGCGGGACAGGTCGTCGAAATAATCCTCCACCGGATGGAGGCGCTTGGGTCCGTGGCCCTCGCTCTCGTTGAAACGCGGGATCGCGGTCAGGTCCACCGCCACCGGTGTCTCGATGCGGGAGAGGACATCGGCCATCCCTTCATTGAAATCCTCGGTGAAGATGATCCGGTCGTAGCGTCCGCCATTCACGATGAATGTGGAGATGTGGCCCGCCATCGCCGACCAGTGGATGTCCGGCTCCATCGGTTTGCGCCAGCGAATCGAATCACGCGCGAAGAGAAGGAACCGCCGAAAGCTCGCGATCTGGTCGAACGGCTCGGTGCCATCCGGGCCGCCGACCTCAATCCCGTATTTCTGCGCCAGAAGCGGCACCATGTTGCCACGGTAGCGCCGCCCGTTCCTCTGGATGCCGCAGATCTTGTCGAAGAAGGATGAGAGGATCCGCGCGTAGGGATTGCGGACGCAGGTGAAGGCATAGGTCTGGTGCGCGGTCGCTGCGCGCTCGATCAGGGGCTGGCTCTCCTCCTGCGCCCATTTGTGCAAACCCGTTTCGGCGTCATGGATATCGCCGTCGAAGAACCGGCCATGGTCAGAGAAATACAGGATCTGCCCGATGGTCGAGCAGGCGCATTTGGGCACGACGCGGTAGAGCACGCTCCCGCTCATCGTCATCCAGGTGCCGGGAAACCCCATGATCCTCTCCCTTCCCGTCCGACTGACGCTGTCTTTTCAATGACCGATAAAGGTATCTAGGGCATGAATGGGGTCCGGGGAACAGGGCCGCAGAGGGCGTCCGATGGCAAAGATTGCGTATATCCTGCTGTGCCACAAGGATCCCGACGGGATCGTGGCGCAAGCGTTGCGTCTGGCCCGTGGTGGGGACTGCGTGGCGATCCATCTCGATGCGCGGGCCGGACGCGCGGATTTCGAGACGGTGCGCGATGCGTTGGCGGGAAATCCGTCCGTGACGTTCGCCGCCCGCCGGGTGAAGTGCGGCTGGGGCCAGTGGAGCCTCGTCGCGGCGACGCTGGCGGCGGTGCGGGCGGCGCTCGCGGCATTTCCCGACGCCACGCATCTCTACATGCTGTCGGGCGACTGCATGCCGATCAAGTCGGCGGCCTACGCGCATGCCTTTCTCGACCGCGAGGAGGTCGATTATATCGAGAGCTTCGATTTCTTTCGCTCCGACTGGATCAAGACCGGATTGCGCGAGGACCGGCTGATCTATCGGCACTGGTTCAACGAACGCAGCGCCAATCGGCTGTTCTACGCCTCTCTGGCGGTACAGCGCTGGCTCGGTCTGGCGCGCGCGGTGCCTGACGGCTTGCAGGTCCAGATCGGCAGCCAGTGGTGGTGCCTGCGCCGCGCGACGGTGGAGCGGGTGCTCGCCTTCTGCGACGCGCGCGCCGATGTGATGCGTTTCTTCCGCACGACGTGGATTCCGGACGAGACGTTCTTCCAGACCCTCGTGCGCCATCTGGTGCCCGACGCGGAGATCCGGGCGCGGACGCTGACCTTCCTCATGTTCACCGACTACGGGATGCCGGTGACGTTTTACAACGACCACCACGACCTGCTGCTGGGTCAGGATTTTCTCTTCGCCCGCAAGATTTCGCCCGGGGCCCTGACGCTCCGCGCCCGTCTGGGCACGCTCTATGCCGATGATGGGGCGACGTTCCGCATCTCCGGCGAGGGACAGCCGCTGTTTCGGTTCCTGACCGGCCGGGGCCGGATCGGTCGGCGGTCCGCGCCGAGGTTCTGGGAAACGGAAGGCAGCCTTGGCCGCGAGCGCACATTGTTGATCGTGATCTGCAAGAAATGGCACGTCGCCAAGCGCCTGATCGGTGAGGTTCGGCGGCTCACGGGGGTGCCGGCGGTGGACTACCTCTTCGACGAGGCCTCGACGCCGCTACCTGATCTGGGCGGCATCCAGACCACGCTCACGAAGCGCGCGCGGCACCGGCGCGCTCTGGTTCGGATGCTGTTCGACGTCTGGCAGTCGGACGTGCTGGTGATCTGCATCGACCCGTCGCAGGTGGAGCTGATGCGCGATTTCGTCACCGACCGGTCCGTGACCCGGCTCCTGGAGATGGAATGTACGCTGACCGACGACTACCTCTCCAGCCACGCGCGCCGGATGGGCTATGCCTGCGACACGACGTCGGGCGCGGTGATGGACCAGCTCCTCCCCACCCTGCGCCACGACATCCGGTTCGAGAGCGAGCGGATCCGCGACGCCGATTTCCCCGGCCACACCAAAATCCGCCAGACCGCGGGGGTGGAGGAAAATGCCGTGGCGCTGGCCGCGTTTCTTGCTATCCCGGTGGAGGAGGCGCGCGCGATTGCCGCCACGCCGCATCTGTTCGAGGATTGAGCGATGGCCGACGCCTATGACGACACCAACATCTTCGCCCGCATCCTGCGCGGCGAGATTCCGAACCGGACGGTGGTGGAGACCGACCACACGCTGGCCTTTCACGACATCGGCGCACAGGCCCCGGTCCATGTGCTGGTGATCCCGAAAGGCGCCTACACCACCTTCGACGATTTCGCATCCCGGGCGAGCGAGGCGGAGATCGTCGATTTCCACCGCACCGCCGCGAAGGTCTGCGCCATGACCGGGATCACTGGGGGCGGCTACCGGGCGATCGCCAACGCCGGGGCGGACGGCGGGCAGGAGGTGCCGCACTACCATCTCCACCTCGTCGGCGGCCGCGCGCTGGGGCGGATGCTGGACAAGGCATAGCCGGCCCCCCCGGGGCGGTTGGGGTCAGTAGAGCTCCGCCAGACCCGCAGGCTTCACCGACGGAAGCACAATCACGGTCGCGCCATGCACCGCCCGGTCATAGAGGTGGATCGCGTCCTGATTGAGCATCCGGATGCAGCCCGACGATACCGCCTTGCCCAGTTCGCGCGCCCCCGCATCGCCGTGAATGCGGTAGAGAGTGTCCACCCCGTTGTCGAAGAGGTAGAGCGCGCGCGCCCCCAGCGGGTTGCCCGGGCCGGGGTCCATCCCGCCGTTTGCGACCGAATAGGGCGCAAGCTCCGGCTTTCGCGCGATCATGCTGTCGGGCACCTTCCAGCGCGGCCATTTGCGCCGGAACTGGACGCGCGCGCGGCCCTGCCAGGCGAACCCCGCCGCACCGACGGCGACACCGTAGCGGGTCGCCGTCTCCGGCCCCTCGACGAAATGCAGGATCGCATCGTCAGGATCGACCACGATTGTGCCGCGCGGTTGGTCGGGGAAGGGGTTCGCCACCTCCTGCCGCCAGAGGTCGGGGGTCAGCACCCCCTCGGCCACCGCGGGGACGGGATAGGGCTCGTCCGTCACGGCGGCGTAGAAGGCGGGCAGGGCCGGGACGATGGGGAGGACGGGCAAGGCGGTCGCGGGCGGGGGAAGGGCGCGCGCGCAGGCCGACAGGCTTGCCGCCGCCCCGAGCGCCAAAAGGCTGCGTCGGGTATGCATGATGTCTGACTTTCGGTTTGAGGATCTGGCACCGCAGCGCCGGGTTCGCCGTCAGACGGCGCGGGGAGGGCCCTTCAGCGGCGCACGTGCTAGATCGCGCGCGAGCCGGCGGGACGGCGTGGCGACATGGCGCTCGTGCCGCGCGGCACTCTGCGTCCCGGTGCCGGCAGGAAGGGCGAGGTCGGGGGCGCAGGGCGATCCCGGAAGAGCGGCGGTGCGGCAGGTCTTGACCGGCAGCTCCAACCACACGTCGGCGTCCACGGTCACGGTGCGAGCCAAGGAGAACCCGCCCGCATAGGCGCCCCACGGCAGGATCAGGAGCAGCATCAGCGCGGTTATGATCGGACGGACCCTGTGCATCGAGCGTCCATGCAACGGAGCGGCGGAAAAGTCGATCCCCCGCAGATCACGATTGCGCCAAGCCGGCCGGTCAATGCGCCTCGGCCCAGTTCCGGCCTTGCCCCGCATCCACGGTGATCGGCACCGACAGATGCACGGCGGGGGCGGCGGCACCTTCCATGATGGCGCGGGCGACGGGGATCAGATCAGGAGCGGCATCCTCGGCCACCTCGAAGAGCAGCTCGTCATGCACCTGCAGCAGCATCTTAGCGTCGATGCCCGCGGTCGCTTCCGGCATGCGGATCATCGCGCGCCGGATGATGTCCGCGGCGGTCCCCTGAATGGGCGCGTTGATGGCGGCGCGCCGCGCGAAGCCAGCGCCGGGACCGCGTGCGTTGATCTCCGGCGTGTGGATGCGACGACCAAAGAGGGTCTTCACATAGCCCTCGGCCTTGGCGAAGGCGATCGTGTCGTTCATGTAGGCGCGGATCTCGGGGAACCGCTCGAAATAGCGGTCGATGAAGCCCTGCGCCTGATCGCGCGGGATGCGCAGGTTGCGCGCGAGGCCGAAGCCGGAAATGCCGTAGATCACGCCGAAATTGATCGCCTTCGCCTGCCTGCGGACCATCGGGTCCATACCTTCGACCGGGACGCCGAACATCTCCGACGCGGTCATGGCGTGGATATCGACCCCGTCGGCAAAGGCCTGCTTCAGGGCCGGGATGTCGGCGATGTGGGCGAGGATGCGCAGTTCGATCTGGGAATAGTCGAGCGACACCAGCACCCGCCCCTCGGGCGCCACGAACGCCTCGCGGATGCGGCGGCCCTCGTCGGTCCGCACGGGGATGTTCTGGAGGTTCGGGTCGGTCGAGGACAGCCGCCCCGTCACCGCCCCCACCAGCGAGTAGGAAGTGTGGACGCGCCCCGTCTCCGCGTTGATATGGGTCTGGAGCGCATCGGTATAGGTCGATTTCAGCTTCGAGACCTGCCGCCAGTCGAGCACGCGACCGGGCAGCTCATGCTCCGTCGCCAGATCCTCCAGCACATCCACCCCGGTCGCATAGGCCCCGGTCTTGCCCTTCACCCCGCCGGAAAGCGCCATCTCGTCGAACAGGATCTCCCCCAACTGCTTGGGCGATCCCACGTTGAAGGGCCGCCCGGCGAGGGTGTGGATCTCGTCCTCCAGTGCCGCCATCTTCTGCGCGAAGGCGCCCGACATGCGGCTGAGCGTGTCGCGGTCGACCTGCACGCCCGCCATCTCCATCTCCGCCAGCACCGGGACCAGCGGGCGCTCCAGCGTCTCATAGACGGTGGTGACCTGCTTGCCGTGGAGGCGCGGCTTGAACAGCCGCCAGAGCCGCAGCGTCACATCGGCGTCCTCGGCGGCATATTTCACCGCCTCTTCCACCGGCACCCGGTCGAACGTCACCTGCGCCTTGCCAGACCCGATCAGGCCCTTGATCGGCATCGACGTGTGGCCGAGGTAGCGGTCGGCGAGCGTGTCCATGCCGTGATTGTGCAGACCCGCATGCAGCGCCGAGGACATCAGCATCGTGTCATCGATGGGGGCCACCGCGATCCCCAACCGGGCGAAGATCTTGGCATCGTATTTCATGTTCTGCCCGATCTTGAGGATTGACGCGTCCTCCAGCATTGGCCTCAGCATCGAAAGCGCCATGTCCGAAGCGATCTGCCCTTCCACAAGATCCGCCGCCCCGAAGAGATCGCCGCCCCCCTTCCGGTGCCCGAGCGGGATGTAGCAGGCCTGCCCCGGCTCCACGCACAGCGAGATCCCGACCAGTTCGGCGCGCATCTCGTCGAGGCTCGTGGTCTCGGTATCGACCGCGACATGCCCCGCTTCCATGATCCGGTCGATCCAGACCTGCAGTGCCTCGGGCGTCGCGACCCGCTCGTAGGCGGCGTGATCGAAGGGCACCGCGGCCTCCGGTGCCGCCTCCACCACCTCCGGCGCGGGCGGCGCCTCCACCCGCAGGCTCTCGGCCACGCGGCGGGTGAGGGTGCGGAACTCCATCAGGTTCAGGAACGCCATCAGCGTGTCCGGATCGGGGGCGCGCACCTCTAGGCTCTCCATCGCGAAGTCCAGCGGCGTCTCGCAATCGAGCGTCACGAGGCGTTTCGAGATCCGGATGAGGTCGGCATTGTCCTCCAGCGCGGCCCGGCGCTTGGGTTGCTTGATCTCAGCGGTGCGCGACAGGAGCGTTTCCAGATCGCCGTATTCCTGGATCAGCAGCGCCGCCGTCTTAATCCCGATCCCCGGCGCGCCCGGCACGTTGTCGACCGAATCGCCTGCCAGTGCCTGCACGTCCACCACGCGGGCGGGATCGACGCCGAATTTCTCGAACACCTCCTCGGGGCCGATGGGTTTTTGTTTCATCGGGTCGAGCATCTGCACCCCGCCGCCCACGAGCTGCATCAGATCCTTGTCCGACGAGATGATCGTGACCCGCCCGCCCGCATCGCGCGCCTTGCATGACAGGGTGGCGATGATGTCGTCGGCCTCATAGCCCTCGGTCTCGATGCAGGCGACGTTGAAGGCGCGGGTGGCGTCGCGGGTCAGCGGAAACTGCGGGCGCAGATCCTCGGGCGGCTCGGGGCGGTGGGCCTTGTAGTCGGGATAGATCTCGTTGCGGAAGGTCTTGGAGGAATGGTCGAACACCACGGCCAGATGGGTCGGCGCATCGCCTGACTTGTTGCCTTCGAGATACCGGAACAGGATGTTGCAGAACCCCGCCACGGCCCCGATCGGCACCCCGTCGGATTTGCGACTGAGCGGCGGCAGCGCATGATAGGCGCGGAAGATGTAGGCCGAGCCGTCGATCAGATGCAGATGGTGGCCCTTGCCGAAACTCATGTGCGCGGTCCCCTTTCCCCCCTTATCGCCCCGCCGTCAGCCCGTGCCAAGAGGCGGACGGTGCGGGGCATCGGGTCCCCTACGCCTTATCTTGCATCTGCGGCGGATCGCGACCGTTGGATCCGCCCATTGCCTCTGGTCAAACGCAGGGGATCGGTTGCATTTCAGTTCTCGGAAGGCGGCGGCTCGTTCGTCCAAGTGCTGCCGCGGCTCATACCTTGCTGCCGCGCACCCCGCCGGTTCCCATCGGCTTCGGAATCGCTGTCTCCTTCGCCATTGCGGCCGCATTCTCCACGCTCTCGTGGATAAAGCGCTTGTCGCAATAGCCGCATTCGACCCAGCCGCGCTCCTCGGGGATGGTCAGCCAGACCCGCGGATGCCCGAGCCCCTCGCTGCCCATCTCGCCGCCGCCGTCGCAGGCGATCTTCCATTGCGAGACGATTTCGGTTTCGGGCACGGGTGCGGGCATGGGCAGGGTCCTGACGCTCCGGGATGGATCGGCGCGCATGATAACGGATGCGGGGTCCGCGGCAAGGGGTGCGGGGCAGGCGGAACCGGACGGGCAGCCCCGGCCGCCTTGGCCGGGCCAGGCGGTGCCACGCCGGACGAGGAGACCAATCTGCAAGGGGCAGCGCCGAAACGTGATGGAACCGCCGGCGGGTCCCTCCGTTCCTTGCGCAGGGTGTCGAATACCCGCCATTTGGCGTCCCTGAAATGGAAACTCCGACATTGAAAAGGATACGGAATGATGCGCTTTGGAACACTCGTTGCATCCGCTCTGCTGATGTCTGCGGCAAGCATCGCACAGGCACAGACGGCACCGCCGCCGCCCCCCGCCGGCGCGCCGCCACCACCGGCGGCAGATGGCGCGCCGCCTCCGGGTATGGATGCGCCCATGCCGGGCGAAAGCTATGAGGACTCCGACATGATGGGTCCGGGCCACGGCAAGGGCATGATGCGCGGAAAGATGGGTCGTGCGGGGCCGCCGCCGCCGCCGGTCGGTTACGATTTCCGCATGGGCAAGGGTCTGGGTCTCCGCGTGACCTGCGGCAACGAACCGATCGCGAAATGTGTCGAGGCCACGAAGCCGCTGATCGACAAGCTGGGCGCCATGATGCCGTCGGGCCCTGATGCGCCGCCGCCGCCGCCCCCGGCCAACTAAGGTCATCCGGGCGATCGTTGAATAGGCCGGGTGCCCCGTCAAGGGCACCCGTCGTGCTTTCAGCCGGAGCGGTGCAGGAAAGGCGCGGCATCCGTGAAGTCTGTCGGACACTCCACGATGGTCCTCATTCCAGCTCCGCCGACCGGATCATCTGGAAGAATGCACCGTCCGACCAGAGGCCGAACCAGTCCTCGCCGTCCTGCCTCCGGTGGGCGCCGACCTCGGCCAGACGGTAGAAGCTCTTGCGGTCGATCAGCGCTTCGAGACCGGCACGGATCATGAGGTAGGGCGAGGGCTCGCCGCTGTCGGGATCGCAGAAGACGCGGAGCGGGTGCTCGGGACCGGCGGTCACGCTGTCGCCCACATTCGTGGTAAAGCGCAGGGTCTGGGATTTGCCCACGCCCGCCACCGCGAAATCGACGGCAACGAAAGGCGCGTCCTCGACCGTCAGGCCGACCTTCTCCACCGGGGTCACGAGGAAATACTTCTCCCCCTCCCGCTTGAGGATATTGGCAAAGAGCCGGACCAGCGCAGGCCGTCCGATCGGCGTGCCCTGATAGAACCACGTCCCGTCCCGCGCGATCCGCATGTCGAGATCGCCGCAGAAATCCGGGTTCCACAGATGCACCGGCGCCGGACCCGCCCCCTTGCCAGACGGCGGGACGGAGGCAAGCAGACTCTCGGCGGGATTGGACTTGGCTGTCACGATCAATTGTGCCCCGCGCGCTTTTGCCGTTTGTGCCGGCCGCGATAGTTTGGTCTGATGGCTACGCACCAAAGACTATAGACCCTGCTTGAGGATTGTCATGCCCGAACCCACCGCCGCGACACCCGGACCCGACGCCCTCGTGGCAGAGATCGAGAGACTCGGCGACCGGCTGAGCGACGCGCGGGCCTCGATCAACCGCCGTTTCATCGGTCAGGGGCAGGTGGTCGATCTGGTGCTGGCGTCGCTGCTGTGCGGCGGTCATGCGCTGCTGGTGGGGCTTCCGGGTCTGGGCAAGACGCGGCTCGTGGATACGCTCGCGACCGTGATGGGGCTGGAGGGGAGCCGGATCCAGTTCACCCCCGACCTGATGCCCGCCGACATCCTCGGCTCCGAGGTGCTGGATTCCGACGCTTCGGGTGCCCGCGCGTTCCGCTTCATCGAAGGGCCGATCTTCTGCCAGCTTCTCCTCGCGGACGAGATCAACCGCGCCTCGCCGCGCACGCAGTCCGCGCTGTTGCAGGCGATGCAGGAGCGCGAGGTCACGATCGCGGGCCAGCATCGCCCGCTGGGGCGCCCGTTCCATGTGCTGGCGACGCAGAACCCGATCGAGCAGGAGGGCACCTATCCGCTGCCCGAGGCGCAGCTCGACCGCTTCCTCGTGCAGATCGACGTCCATTACCCCGATCGCGCGACGGAGCGGGACATATTGCTCGCCACCACCGGGACCGAGGATGCGGCGGTGCACGGCGTCTTCACCGGCGACGAGTTGTTGGCCGCACAGGCGGTGCTGCGCCGGATGCCGGTGGGTGAGCAGGTGATGGAGGCGATCCTCGACCTCGTGCGCGCCTGCCGTCCGGGGGAGCCGGAGGGTGCGGCGTTGTCAGGCCAGCTCTCCTGGGGGCCGGGACCGCGCGCGGCGCAGGCGCTGATGCTGACGGTCCGGGCGCGCGCGCTTCTGGACGGGCGGCTGGCGCCCTCGGTGGCCGATGTGGCCGCACTGGCGCAGGCGGTCCTGTCGCACCGCATGTCGCTGTCGTTCGCGGCCCGTGCGCGGGGCGAGAGCCTGCCCGCGCTGATCGACGACGTGGTGAAGCGCAGCCTCCGGCTCGAGGCCGCTGCGTGACCGATCTGACAGCCAGCCTTCGGCACCGGGCCGAGGCGCTGGGCGGTGCCCTGCCGCCCTTGCTGGCGCAGGCAGAGCAATTGGCGGCCACGATGATGCTGGGCGAGCACGGCCGCAGGCGGGCGGGCATGGGCGACGAGTTCTGGCAATACCGCCCCTCCCACGCGGGCGATTCGGCGCGGATGGTGGACTGGCGCCGCTCCGCCCGGTCGGACGCGCATTTCGTGCGGGAACGCGAATGGCAGGCCGCGCAGACCGTGACGCTCTGGGTCGATCCGGCACGCTCGATGGCGTTTTCGGGGGCGAAGGACCACCCGCCCAAAAGTGATCGCGCGCAGCTTCTGGCGCTGGCGCTGGCGGTCTTGCTGCTGCGCGGGGGTGAGCGGGTCGGTCTTGCGGGCGAGGCCGCGCGCCCCCGGTCAGGCCGCGCGCAGGTCCTGCGGATGGCCGAGGCGCTGGCGGATGCGACCGATGCCGACTACGGAGAGCCCGACACGACAGGCATGGTGGCACACGGCCGCGCGGTGTTCCTGTCGGATTTCCTCGGCAACCCGGAGGGGGTGGAGACGGCGCTGGCGCACGCCACCGAACGCGGCGTCAAGGGCGCGCTGTTGCAGGTGCTGGACCCGGCGGAGGAGGCGTTTCCCTTCGACGGCCGCACGATCTTCACCTCGATGGGCGGCACGCTGCGCCACGAGACGTTGCGAGCGGGCGATCTGCGCGGGCGCTACCTCGATCGGTTGGCTGCGCGCAAGGCGCGGCTCTCGGACCTCGCTCGGGCGTCGGGCTGGCACTATCATTGTCACCACACCGGGGAGCCCGCGCAGTCCGCGCTCCTCTGGCTTTTCACCGCGCTGGAGCGGGGGCGCTGAGCGATGTGGATGATCGGGCCGCTGGGCTTCACCACACCGCTGCTGCTTCTCGGGTTGATCACACTGCCCGTGCTGTGGCTGTTGTTGCGCGCGGTGCCGCCGGCCCCGGTCCGGCGGCGGTTTCCGGGTGTGGCGCTGCTTTTGGGCCTTGCCGATGACGAGGCGGAGACGGACAAGACCCCGCTTTGGCTTTTGCTGCTGCGGATGGCGGCGATCGGGGCCGCGATCGTGGCCTTCGCGGGTCCCGTCCTGAACCCGCAGACCCGCGCGGAGGGATCTGGGCCGCTTCTGATCCTTATGGACGCAAGCTGGGCCGACGCCCGCGACTGGCCACGCCGGATCGAGCGTGCGACGGCGCTGGTGGACGAGGCCGGGCGCGCCGGGCGGACGGTGGCGCTGGTGCGACTGACCGACGCGCCGGACCGGCCTGCGTTCCAGGCCGCGGGTGCCCTGTCCCAACGCATGGCGGGTTTCGTGCCGCAGGCCTGGGCACCGGACCTTGCCGGTTGGGCCAAGGCCCTGCCGGACGGGGATTTCACGACCTTCTGGATGGCCGACGGGGTGGAGCATCCCGGCAAGGACGCGCTGCTGGCGGCCCTCGCCCCGCACGGCAAGGTCACGGTGTTTGAAAGCCCGCGCCCCGTGACCGTTCTGCGCCCCGCACGGTTCGAGGATGGCGCGGTCGTCCTGTCGGCCGCACGGCTGCCCGCAGGCGGTCCGGCGCAGGTGGAGGTGTCGGCGCGCGGTCTCGACCCCGCGGGGATCGAGCGGGAACTGGCGCGCGTGACGGTCGGCTTCGATGCCGGGGCTGCGGCGGCGGAGGGCAAGCTGGTCCTGCCGCCCGAGGTGCGCAACCGCCTGTCGCGGTTCGAGATTGCGGGCGTCCGCTCCGCCGGGGCGGTGAGTCTCACCGACGACAGCCTGAAGCGCCGCAAGGTGGCGCTGATCTCCGGCCAGCGCGCGGCGGAGGGGTTGCAGCTTTTGTCGCCGCTCCACTACCTTCGGCAGGCGCTGGCACCGGTGGCCGAACTGATCGACGGCACGCTGGGCGACGTGATCCTCGCCAATCCCGACGTGATCGTGCTGGCCGACGTGGCGACGCTCTCGCCCGACGAGGAAGCCGGGCTGTCGGCATGGGTGGAAAAGGGCGGGCTGCTGCTTCGCTTCGCCGGGCCGCGACTGGCGGCGAGCGATGTCAGCCGTGCCGTGGAGGACCCGCTGATGCCGGTGCGCCTGCGCGAGGGCGGGCGCAATGTCGGCGGGGCGATGTCGTGGGGTGAACCGAAGGCGCTGGCGCCGTTCCGGGACGGCACGCCGTTCTATGGCCTGCCCATCCCGGCGGAGGTGACGGTCTCCCAGCAGGTGCTGGCGCAGCCGGACCCGGACCTCGCGGCGCGCACCATCGCCGCACTGGGCGACGGCACGCCGCTGGTCACACGCAAGGCGGTGGGGCAGGGGCAGGTGGTCCTGTTCCACGTCACTGCAAACGCGGACTGGTCGAACCTGCCGCTCTCGGGTCTTTTCGTGCAGATGCTGGACCGGCTGGCGGTGTCGTCGCGGACCGCAGCGCCGGATGGCCGCGCGCTGGCCGGGCAGGTTCTGGTGCCGCAGGTCATGCTCGACGCGTTCGGTGGGGCCCGGAGTGCCGGCAAGGAGGCAGGCGTGGCGGGTGAGGATCTGGCGACGGCGCTGGCAGGGGCCGGACCGGGACCGTCGATGCCGCCGGGGCTCTATGCGGGCGAGGACAGGCGCATCGCGCTCAACGTGATCGGGGCGGATACGGTGCTCGCGGCGGCGACATGGCCTGCCAGCGTGGCGCGGGAAGGGCTGGAGGTCGTGACGGAACAGGCGCTGAAGGGGCTGCTGCTGGCGATCGCGCTGGGCCTTCTGATGATCGACGTGCTGGCGGCGCTGGCGGTGTCGGGGCGACTTACCGGCGGGATGCGGCGCGGGGCAGGGGCGGCGACCATGCTGCTGGCGCTGACGTTGCTGCCGGTGGGTCCGGCCCGCGCGGAGCCGGGCGATGCGCGTGCCATCGAGGCGACGGAAGCCGTGCGCCTTGGCTACGTGCTGACCGGCAATGCGCAGGTCGACCGGATCTCCGAGGCCGGTCTTGCCGGTCTGGGCGAACGGCTGACCGAGCGCACGACGATCGAGCCCGAAGCCCCGCTGGGCGTGAACCTCGATACCGACGAGCTGGCGTTCTTTCCGTTCCTTTACTGGCCGATCACGGTGGACGAGCCTGCACCCTCGGCTGCGGCCTATGCCAAGCTGAACCGCTTTTTGCGCACCGGGGGCATGATCCTTTTCGACACGCGCGACGGCGACATCTCCGGCGGGTCCGTCACGCCTGCGGGGCAGCGGTTGCAGGCCATCGCCGCCCCGCTCGACATTCCGCCGCTGGAGGTGCTGCCGCCCGACCATGTGCTGACCCGCAGCTTCTATCTGCTGCAGGATTTCCCCGGACGCTACGCCAACCGGACGCTGTGGGTGGAGGCAGCACCCCCCGATGCCGAGAAGGCCGAGGGGATGCCGTTCCGCAATCTCAACGACGGGGTGACGCCGGTGGTGATCGGCGGCAACGACTGGGCCTCCGCCTGGGCTGTTGATGCGAACGGGGTGCCGATGTTCCCCGTGGGCAGCGGCTATGCCGGCGACCGCCAGCGCGAGATCGCGACGCGGTTCGGGATCAATCTCATCATGTATGTGCTGACCGGCAACTATAAATCCGATCAGGTCCATGTGCCCGCCCTTCTGGAACGGCTCGGTCAATGAGGGGCCGGGCATGACGGGCACACTGATTTTCGACCCGCTGATCCCGTCGGCGGTGCTCTGGGGCCTGGGTGCGGCGGCGGTCGCCCTCGTGCTCGTGGCGCTGATACGGGGGCTGTCGGGCTGGTGGCTGCGGGGCCTCGCGGCGGTGGCGCTGCTGGCGGCGCTGGCAAATCCGGCGCTCCAGCGCGAGGACCGTGCGCCGCTTTCCGACATCGTGATCGCGGTGGTCGACGACAGTTCCAGCCAGAAGATCACCGTGCGCCCCGACCAGACGGCAAAGGCCCTGGCGCGGGTGGAGGCGGACGTGGCGGCGTTGGGCAACACCGAGTTGCGCATCGTCCACGTAGGCGACGGCGAGGGCGATCAGGGCACGCAACTGATGACCGCGCTGTCGGCCGCGCTGGCGGAGGAGCCGCGCGCGCGGGTCGCGGGGGCGATCCTCATCACCGACGGGCAGGCGCATGACATGGCGTTGGCGCCCGACATGCCGGCCCCGCTCCACGTGCTTCTGACCGGGCAGAAGACGGATTGGGACCGCCGCCTGATCGTGAAGAACGCGCCCGCTTTCGCCATTCTGGGAGAGCCGGTGACGCTCACCCTGCGGGTCGAGGATCAGGGCGCGGTGCCCGCATCGGTGAAGGGCCAGTCCGAGATCTCCATCGCCGTCGACGGCGGCCCGCCGCAAAGCTATCGGATGCCGGTGGGCGAGGATGTAGACCTGCCGGTGACGCTGCCACACGGCGGCAAGAACGTGCTCCAGTTTCAGGTGACAGCCACGGACGGGGAGCTGACCGACCGCAACAACGCCGCAGTGGTGACGATCAACGGCGTGAGGGACCGCCTGCGGGTGCTGCTGGTGTCGGGTGAGCCTCATGCGGGCGAGCGGGTGTGGCGCAATCTACTGAAAAGCGATCCGTCCGTGGACCTCGTGCATTTCACCATCCTGCGCCCGCCGGAAAAGCAGGACGGGGTGCCGGTGTCGGAACTGTCGCTCATCGCCTTTCCGACGCGCGAGCTGTTCGTGGAGAAGATCGACCAGTTCGACCTCATCATCTTTGACCGCTACCGGCTCAGGGGCATCCTGCCGCAGAGCTACCTCCAGAACGTGCGCGATTATGTAATGCGGGGCGGCACGGTGTTGGTGGCTGCGGGGCCGGAGTTCGGCGGCGCGGACAGCCTCTGGCGGTCGTCCCTTGCCGACATATTGCCGGTGGATGCAACAAGCCGGGTCTATCAGGAGGGCTTTCGTCCCAAGCTCACCGATCTGGGCAAGCGCCATCCGGTGACCGAAGGGCTGGAGGCGCTGGCCCCGCCCGGCGGCTGGGGCCGCTGGTTCCGCCAGATCGGCATTGTCGCCAAACGCGGTGAGGTGCTGATGTCGGGTGTGAATGACCAGCCGCTTCTGGTGCTCGACCGGGTGGGGGAGGGGCGGGTCGCGGTGCTCGCCTCCGACCAGATGTGGCTCTGGGGGCGGGGATACGAGGGCGGCGGGCCGCAACTGGAACTGTTGCGCCGCCTCGCGCACTGGATGCTGAAGGAGCCGGAGCTGGAGGAGGAGGCGCTCGACGCCACCGCCGACGGACAGGCGCTGACCATCACGCGGCGCACCATCAAGGAGGCGCCGGGGGACGTGACGATCACCGGGCCGGACGGGGCGGAGGTGACGCTCCCCATGCCCGAGGTGTCGCCGGGCCGATACAGGGCCACGTGGACCGCGCCTGCGATCGGGCTCTACAAGCTCACCCAGGGCGATCTGACGGCGGTCGCGGCGCTCGGCCCTTCCGCACCCCGGGAGTTCGAGGAGACGGTCGCGAGCGGCGCGAAGCTTGCGCCTGTCGTGGAAGCGACGCGGGGCGGAATCGTGCCGATCGAGGCGGGACTGCCCGATCTGCGAACCGTGTCGGAAGGGCGCAACGCCGCCGGTCGCGGCTGGATCGGGATCACGCCAAGGGGCGCCTACGTGACGCAGGATATCCGCGTCGGCGCGATCCTGCCGGTCTGGGCGTGGCTCCTGCTGGCGGCGGGGTTCGCACTGGCGGCTTGGCTGGTCGAGGGTCGCCGCAGCCGGAAGGACGGCACCCCGGTCTGAGTGGGCGCGCTTACGGCAGCGTCTGCCCGGCGAGGATCACCGCACGGCTTTCGGACGCGAACTCCCGCCGCAGCATGGTGGCGGCGGTCAGGAGCGTCGTCGCGATCAGCGTCCATGGACCCAGCAACCAGCCGAGCGCGCCCAGCGCATAATAGACCGAGCGCAGGCCGCGGTTGAAGTTGCGCGCGGCGGTGACGTTGATCTCCGCCGCCTGCGCGGCCATCGGGTAGGCGCGGGGATCGTCCGTATCGTTGGGGACGGATGCCATCAGGATCGCACAATAGCCGAACAGCCGATGCGACCAGATGAACTTGAGCAGCCCGTTGGCGACGAAGATCAGCACGAGGATCAGCTTCCATTCCAGCGCCACGCCCGCCTGCGCCAGCGTGAGGTCTTGGGCGACCGAATGCAGCTGCTCGGCATTGCCGATCAGCGCTACCCCGCCGCCAAGCGCGATCATGCAGGCGGAGGCGAAGAAGGCGGTGGCCTGCCGCAACCCCTCCAGCACCGAGGCGTCGAAGATGCGGGGCTGCCGGGTGACGAACTGGCGCATCCATTCGCGCCGGTAGCGCGCCATCAGGACCGAGACGGAGGGCCGCGCCCTTGGCGGATGCTCCACCACCCATCCGATCAGCGCGACCAGCACCACGAACAGGATCAGCGCGCCGAGGTCCGGGGCCGAAAGGGGGACTGATCCGGGGGTTATTGTCATGGGGCGCATATAGATGGCCTTGGCCGATTGCCAAAGGGCGAAATTGGTCATATGATTTTACCAATCCCGACCGCTGATGTCGGGGCACCGTGTCAGGGAGACCGTTCCATGGACATGCCGACCGCCAGTTCCGCGATCATCGCGGATAAGCCGGCCATTGTGGCGGCCTTGTTTGAGGTGTTGCCTGCCGATGCCGTGATTCACGATGTGACGGAAACCCGTGCTTATGAGTGCGACGCGCTGACCGCCTATCGCTGCGCGCCTCTGGCGGTGGTGCTGCCCCGGTCCACCGCGGAGGTGGCGGCGGTGCTTTCCATCTGTCACCGGATGGGCGTGCCGGTGGTTCCGCGCGGATCGGGGACAAGCCTTGCAGGCGGGGCTTTGCCGACGGCCGATTGCGTGATCCTCGGGGTCGCGCGGCTCAATGCGGTGCTGGAGACGGACTATGCCAACCGCTTCATCCGGGTCGAGGCGGGTCGCACCAACCTCAGCGTGACGGGTGCGGTGGAGGCGGAGGGATTCTTTTACGCGCCCGACCCGTCGAGCCAGCTTGCCTGCGCCATCGCGGGCAACGTCGCGATGAACTCCGGCGGCGCGCATTGTCTGAAATACGGGGTGACGACGAACAATCTGCTGGGCGTCACGCTGGTCCTGATGGACGGCACGGTGCTGGAGGTGGGGGGCGCGCATCTCGACGCGCCGGGGCTCGACCTTCTGGGCGTGATCTGCGGGTCGGAAGGGCAGTTGGGTGTGGTGACGGAAGCCACGCTGCGGATCCTGCCCAAGCCCGAGGGCGCGCGCCCGGTGCTGATCGGGTTCGACGACAACGAGGTGGCCGGGGCCTGCGTGTCCGACATCATCCGCGCGGGCGTCCTGCCGGTGGCCATCGAGTTCATGGACCGCCCCTGCATCCGCGCGACCGAAGCCTTTGCCCATGCGGGCTATCCCGATTGCGAGGCGCTTCTGATCGTCGAGGTCGAAGGCTCGGACGCGGAGATCGACGCGCAACTGGGCCTCATCATGGAGATCGCGGGCCGGCACGCGCCCGTCGCGATGCGCCAGAGTCAGTCCGAGGACGAGAGCCGGAAGATCTGGCTTGGGCGGAAGTCCGCGTTCGGGGCGATGGGGCAGATCAACGACTACATGTGCCTCGACGGCACGATCCCGGTGTCGGCGTTGCCCCTGGTGCTGCGCCGGATCGGGGATCTGTCCGCGCAATACGGGCTCGACGTGGCCAACGTGTTCCATGCCGGTGACGGCAACATGCATCCGCTGATCCTGTTCGATGCGAACAAGGCGGGCGATCTGGAGAAATGCGAGGAAATGGGGGCGGATATCCTGCGTCTTTGTGTCGAGGTGGGGGGGTGCCTCACCGGCGAGCACGGTGTGGGGATCGAGAAGCGCGATCTGATGGAGGTGCAGTTCGGGGCGGACGATCTGGAGGCGCAGATGCGGGTGAAGGACGTGTTCGATCCGGGGTGGCTGCTGAATGCGGCCAAGGTGTTTCCGCTCCGCGTATCGGCGGGGCGGCGCGCGGTGTGAGGACGCCGGGGGTTTTGCACCCCCGGACCCCCGCAGGATATTTAAGCGACAGAAAAAGGATCTTGGATGCGCCCGGTGGATGAAGCGGAGCTCGGCGAGGCGGTGCGGTCGGCGCGGGGGGCGTTGCGGATCGTCGGCGGGGGCACGCGGACCGTTGGGCGGGTTGCGGGCGATGTGCTGGAAACGGGGGGGCTGTCGGGGATCACGCTCTATGAGCCGGGGGCGCTGACGCTGGTGGCGGGGGCGGGGACGCCTTTGGCCGAGGTCGAGGCGGCTTTGGCGGCCGAAGGGCAGCGGTTGCCGTTCGAGGTGCCGGACATGCGGGGGCTGTCGGGGTGCGAGGGCGCCTCGACCATCGGTGGGGTGGTGGCGGCCAATGCCTCCGGGCCGCGGCGGGTGCAGGTGGGGGCGTGCCGCGACTCGTTGATCGGCGTGCGGTTCGTGGACGGGTCCGGCACGGCGGTGAAGAACGGTGGCCGGGTGATGAAGAACGTGACCGGCTACGATCTGGTCAAGCTGATGGCCGGGGCGCGGGGCACGTTGGGGGTGTTGACCGAGGTGGCGCTGAAGGTGTTGCCCGCGCCCGAGGCTCAGGCGACGCTGGTGGCAGGCGGTCTGGGCGTCGAGGCGGCGGTCGGTGTCATGGCGCGGGCGCTCGGGTCGCCTTACGAGGTGACGGGGGCCGCTTATCTGGGCGGCGAGGTGCGGCTCAGGGTCGAGGGGATGGCGGCGTCGGTCGACTACCGTGCGGATGCGCTGGCGGGGCTGCTGGGGGCGGGGTTCGGGCGGATCGAGGGGGATCTGTGGCACGAGGTGCGGGATGTTCTGCCGTTTGCGGGACGGGAGGAGGCGGTCTGGCGGGTGTCGGTGAAGGTGTAGGCGGTGAAGAACTGCAGGCCGTCGACGGCAAGCCGTAGGTTGGTTTCGAGGCCACGGGCAGTGATGGGCGTGGGCGCGTTGCGGAAATCGGTCACGCCGAACGCAAGCTGCGCGGGGTCGGGAATCAGCGTGTGGTGGAGG
>JBBSVE010000022.1:0-29191 GCA_038233815.1 Rhodobacterales bacterium | reverse complement strand
CGCTGGTGGCGCTGCGGTCCGCGCAGGAACGTTCGCCCCGCGATCCCGAGATCTTCACACTGATGGCGCTCGCGCAGGAGCGTGAGGGGAACCCGGACCTGATGGCAGACATGCTGTCGCAGGCGGTCGAGGTGTCGGATCAGGCACCCACCGAATCGCTGCGCTATGCTGCGCTGCTCCAGTCGCAGGGCAAGCTGCTTCCCGCCGAGGATGCGCTGAAAAACGCGCTGCGTCGGTCACCCGATAACGTGCCGGTTCTGGCGGCGATGGGCGGTCTCTATCTCCAGATGAAGGACTGGGGCCGCGCGGGCGACGTGGTTCGGAGCCTCGAAGGTGGCAAGACCGATTCGGCGCATCGCACCGGGCAGGAGCTGAAGGCGCGCCTGTTGGCCTCCACCGGGCAGGAGGAGGAACTGACGCAGTTCCTGGGCTCGATCAGCACCGAGACCGGCGGGCCGGGTGCTGACATCTACCTCATCCGCAATGCGTTGTCGCAAGGGCGGGTGGACGAGGCGCTCAGCCAGGCCGAGGCGCTGGAGAAGAAATATCCCGACCAGCCGCAGATCGGTCTGCTTCACGCGCTCGTCCTCGCGTCCGACGGGAAGGCGCCGGAGGCCATGACGCGGCTGCAGGCGCTGACGGCGAAGTCGCCGAAGTTCGAGCAGGGATGGCTGGCTCTGGTGAACCTGCAGGCATCGCTCGGCAACGCGGCGGATTCGGCTGCGACCCTCGACACGGCGCTGGTGGCGCTTCCCGACAGTCCGGTGCTGCGCTGGTCCAAGGCCGGTCTGCTGGAACGGGACGGCGATATCGACGGCGCGCTTGCGATCTACGAGGCGCTCTACAAGCAGGATAGCAACCAGCCGGTGATCGCGAACAACCTCGCGAGCCTTCTGGCCAACAGCCGGACCGATCCCGCGAGCCTCGACCGCGCGTTCGCGATCGCCCGGCGGTTGCGCGATGTCGACCAGCCCGCCTTCCAGGACACTTACGGTTGGATCGCCTATCGGCGCGGCAATTTCGACGATGCGTTGTCGCATCTCGAACCGGCGGCGAAGGGGCTGCCGCAGGACCCGACGGTGCAATATCATCTGGCGATGGCCTACGGGGCACTGGATCGTCGTGACGATGCGCTGGCGATCCTCGACCGACTGGAGGCGGAGGTTCCGGCCATTCCGCCAGCACTTCTCGCGGACGTGACGGCGGCGATCGCAAAGCTCAAGACCGCGCCCGTGCAGAGCGACAACTGACGCGGGCGGCAAGGGAAGGCGTGCCGGAAAGCGCGGCAGAAACGACGCACCCCGGCGTCCATCGTTCACGTCGGCCTTGTATGCGTCGGGATTTCTTTCGACAGTGTCTCAACTTTTTCAGCGCGGACAGGATGTCATGACCAAAATTCTCTGGACCGTCGCGGTCATGCTGTTGCAAGCCGTGATGATGCTCGCCACCCCGGCCTCGGCGCAGGACAGCGGCTACGTCCTGCGGCCGGGCGACGTGATCCAGGTCGAAGTGCTGGAGGATCCCAGCCTCAACCGCTCCACCCTGATCCTTCCCAACGGATCGATCACCTTCCCGCAGGCGGGAACGCTCGCGGCGGCTGGTCGCACCCCCGATCAGCTCCGGACCGCGCTGACGAACGCGCTGGCGGGAGGGTTCGCCTCCCCGCCGACGGTGTATGTCTCGGTGGCGAGCATCGCGCAGCCGAAAGTCGCTGATACCGTCGTGAACGGCGTACCGATGCTGGGCCCTACGATGAACGTCTATGTTCTGGGCGAGGTCAGCGCCCCCGGGCTGAAGAAGGTCGAACCCGCCACGAACCTGCTCCAGTTTCTGTCGCAGGCCGGTGCGCTGTCGAAGTTCGCGGCCGAGCGGCGGATCGAGTTGCATCGCCGCAACCTCCAGACCGGGCGGGAGGATGTGTATCTCTTCAACCTCAAGCGCACCGGCGGCATGGAAGGCCGGATCAGCGGGCTGACGCAACTCGGCGACGGCGACGTCATCGTGGTGCCGCAGCGCGGTCTGTTCGAATAGGATCGGGTCCATGACCGCGAGGCACAGGCAGCAACGCACCTCCCGGCGACGGATCGGCGTCGCCCTGACGGTGACCGCGATCCTTGGTGCGCCATTGCTGATCGCGGGATCGACGGTGGCGCAGGACGTTCCGAACCCGTCCCTGAAACTGAGTTACGGGCTGAGCGCCAACGCAGACGACAACCTTGCCCTCGACCCCGTGTCGCGCGGAACGAGCACCTACATCGACAACCGCGTCGGACTAGCCTACCAGAGCGAGACGCGCGTCAGCATGCTCAAGGTCGATGCGGGAGGTGTCTTCCGCCTGTCCGATCTGCCGCAGCGGGGACGGGACGCGAGCTTCGACGACCGGAGCTTCCGGTTCTCCTACGACCGGGAGGGCGATACGTCGCGCCTCACGGTGCGCGGCGCCTACAACAAGTCCGACATCGCGTTCTTCGACCCGTTGAGTCTTGCCGCCGACCGCAACCTGCCGATCGATCAGGGCGATCTGGTCACGGGGCGGCGGGGCGACCGCATCAGCTACAACGCGGGCATCCGGCTTCAGACCGGAATTGGCCGCCCGCTCGGCTTCAACCTCGCTGCCGACCGCTATGATCGCACCTACAGTGGCACCAACGACCCGCGCAATTTCGACACCCGCCGCACCAACCTGTCGTTCCAGACCGTCGTGCGTCCCGATCCGCGGCTGAACCTCAACTTTACTGTCTCGCAAGACGATTACGCCTCCGATAATTTCGAGAATACCGACCGCCGGTCCCGCCGCGCCACCGCGGGTGTCGGCTATGACCTCGACCCATCGACCCAGCTGACGGCCTCTCTCGGTTACACGCGGATCGTGACGGACAGGACGTTCCAGAACGTCCGCGGGTCCGAAGAGAAGTCGGGCCTGAACGGCAGCCTCGGCCTCACGCGCGAAATGCAGAACGGCACATTTGGCGTTCTCGTGACCCACGATCTGTCGGTCGACCGCAAAAGCTTCACCGAAGTTTTGTTCTCGCGGAGCATGGATCTGCCGACCGGCACGCTTGCCCTGAGCATCGGGCCGAATTTCCAGGGCGGCGGCCCGAGCCTCGTGGGGTCGATCAACTACGGCCAGGAACTGGCACTGGGCTCGATCAGCGCCTTCGCCAGCCGGGAGGTCAATCAGGACCGCAACGCTGAATCCAACCGGGAGGTGACGCGCGTCCAGGTGAACTTGCAGCGACCACTTAACGCGCTGACGGGAATCGGGGTCGGGTATGATTATATCTCGGTGGCGAGCGACGTGACCGGCCGGGACAGCAGCCGCGGACGGATCAACCTCACCGTCACCCGGAGCCTGACGGAAGACTGGCAGCTTCTGGGCGGCTATTCCCACATCTACAGCGATCGGGAGCTGGAGGGCACCGCGAAGTCGAACTCCGTCTTCGTCACGCTGAAGCGCGGTCTGACCTTCGCCTTCTGACCGCATCGGGCGGGCACACACCAAATGCCGGGTATTTTGCCGTCGCCTTTCCCCCTCCGAACGGGTAAGGTGCCGCCGATGGTGAATGGGGCCGTGTGGCCTCCTTTTCCGAGCGGTGTGCGGTAAAGAGGATCGGGGCCATGTCGGTAACCAACACAGTCAGGGCACCGCTGATCCGCGGCATCAACGCGCCAGGCCTTTTGTGGTTCGTGGCGCTCGTCGCAGGGTCCGTGCCGTTGTTCTGGATCGGGATCGTGTCGCTGGCCAAGGCATGGTCGACGCCCGAATACAGCCACGGTCCGCTGATCCCGCTGATCTCGCTCTACCTTTTTCTGCGCGAGCTGCGGCAGGCACCGCCGGTGACGGAGGTTCCGCATGACCGGACCGGGGGCCTTCTGGTCTTGCTGGTCGCGCTGGTGCTTGCCCTGCTTGGCAACATGGCTCGGGTTCCCGACATCGTGACCTACGCTATGATCATCTGGGTCGGCGGCGTGGTGCTGACCATCTTCGGCTGGAAGCGGGGCTCCCGGCACATGCTGCCGGTCGTCCACCTCGTATTCATGCTGCCGCTGCCGCAGGTGATCTACTGGAAGATGAACATCTTCCTGCAGGAGATCTCCTCCGTGATCGGCGTCTGGATCGTGCGGATGGCGGGCGTTCCGGTGTTCCTCGAGGGCAACGTGATCGACCTTGGCGTGTTCAAGCTCCAGGTGGCGGAGGCGTGCTCCGGTCTGCGCTACCTGTTCCCGATCCTGAGCTTCACCTACCTCTCGGCGATCCTCTACCGCGGACCATTCTGGCACAAGGCGGTCCTGATGCTGTCGGCCGTGCCGCTGACGGTGCTGATGAACTCCTTCCGCATCGGGGTAATCGGGATACTGGTCAACAGCTACGGCATCGAGCAGGCGGAGGGGTTTCTGCATTTCTTCGAGGGCTGGGTGATCTTTCTGTTCTGCATCGGGATTCTGGCGCTAATGGCCGTCGGTCTGCAGCGGCTGCAACCCAACCCCCTGTCGCTATCGGAGGCGATCGATCTCGATACGCGCGGCATGGGTCCGATCCTCGGGCGCATCTTCGCGATCCGTCCCGCAAAGGCCATCGCCGTCGCGGTCGCGCTGACCATCGGCTTTTCAGCGGCCAGTGCCTGGCGCGGTGCGGGTGAGGCGATCCCCGTCCAGCGCGAAACGTTCAGCCAGTTCCCGCGCCAGATCGGCGCTTGGGAAGGGTCGGCATCGCTGCTGGAGCCGGATATCGAGCGTGTTCTGGCCGCGACCGACTATGCCAACATCGCCTATAAGTCGGAGGCTGAGCGCGACTACGTTCATTTCTTCTCCGCCTTCTACGCCAACCAGACGAATGGCGACGGGATCCACTCGCCGGAGGTCTGCCTCCCCGTGGGCGGGTGGGAAATCTTCTCGCTTGAGAAGAAGACGATCGACATGTCCGATACGCCCTACGGCAGCTTCGACGTCAACCGCGCGGTGATCCAGAAGGGTCTGTCGAAACAGCTTGTCTACTATTGGTTCGAACAGCGCGGCAAGCGGATGACCAACGATTATCTGGCCAAAGCCAGCGTGATCTGGGACGGACTGACCAAGGGACGGACCGACGGCTCGCTCGTGCGCTTTACCACGCCGATCAATCAGAACGAGACCGAGGCCGATGCGGAAGCGCGTTTGCAGCGGCTGATGCGGGTCGCGTTGCCGAAACTGCCCCGCTTCCTGCCGCTCTAGCCGCCTCAGCGCTGACCGGGGCTGCGCGATCAATCAGGAGAAGTGAACGTGCCTAAAATTGCCGTAGCGGGTCTGGGATATGTCGGCCTGTCGAACGCTCTGTTGCTGTCCCGGCAGAATGACGTTGTGGCCCTCGACGTGGTGCAGTCGAAGGTCGATCTCGTGAACGATGGCAAGTCGCCGATCGTCGATGCCGAATGCGAGGCCTGTCTGGCGAAGGGTGGTCTGTCCTTCCGTGCAACCACGGACCCGGAGGAGGCCTATCGCGGCGCAGACTACGTCATCATCGCGACGCCGACCAATTACGACAGCGACACCAACCGCTTCGACACCAGCGCGGTAGAGGCGGTCGTGGCACAGGTCATGCGGCTGGCGCCCGACGCGCTGATGGTCATCAAGTCGACGATCCCCGTGGGCTTCACCCAGCAGGCATCGCTCGATCACGGCACCGGCAATCTGATCTTCAGCCCGGAGTTCCTGCGCGAAGGGCGTGCGCTCCATGACAATCTTCACCCGAGCCGGATCGTCGTGGGCGAAGTGTCGGACCGTGGGCAGGCGTTCGCCGATCTTTTGCGGAATGCGGCGATCAAGGAGGATGTTCCCGTCCTTCTCACCGGGCCGTCCGAGGCGGAGGCGATCAAGCTTTTTGCCAACACCTACCTTGCGATGCGGGTTGCTTATTTCAACGAGCTGGACAGTTATGCCCTGTCGCGTGGGCTCGACAGCCGGCAGATCATTGAGGGGATTGGCTTCGATCCCCGGATCGGCGGCCATTACAACAACCCCTCCTTCGGGTACGGCGGCTATTGCCTGCCCAAGGACACCAAGCAGCTACTGGCGAATTATCACAACGTGCCGCAAACGCTGATCCGGGCCATCGTGGACGCCAACGCGACCCGCAAGGATTTCATCGCCGACCGCATCCTGGCCGAGCGACCAAAAGTCGTGGGTGTCTACCGGCTGGTGATGAAGGAAGGGTCGGATAATTTCCGTGACAGCTCGATTCAGGGGATCATGAAGCGGATCAAGGCCAAAGGTGTCCAGGTCACGGTCTACGAGCCGACGCTCACGTCGGAGGAGTTCTTTCGATCCCCCGTCGTCCGCGATCTGGAAGCGTTCAAGCGCGACTGCGACGTGATTATCGCCAACCGCCATGCGCCCGAACTGTCCGACGTAGCCGACAAGGTCTTTACCCGCGACATTTTCGGCTCCGACTAGGCAGGGGACGTGCGCCTGATCTGGTCACGCCTCGCGTTCTGGCGTCGCGATCCACGCGGCGTGGCGGATGGCGACCGGGCGGACTGGCGCGATCCCGTCATCATCGCGATCCTGCTCCTATGCCTCGTGCCGGAGGTCGTGCTGTCGGGCGCGGATTGGGGCGCGTGGGGGCACGTCTGGTGGCGGACATGGGCGTTCGAGAATGGCGGCTTCTGGTCCGGTCTCCTGCACAACTGGCGACCGAACTATGCGCTTCAGCCCTACCTGATGTTCCTGAGTTACGGCTTCCTGCACGCCGGGCTGACACATTTCGGGGTCAACATGGTGACGCTCCTGTCGCTCGCCCCGCCGCTTGCGGAGCGGTTCGGAACGAGGCGGTTCGCGGTGCTCTATGCGCTCTCGACCATCGGGGGGGCTGCGGGGTTCGCGCTCCTCTCATCCCAGCCGCTGCCGATGGTCGGGGCGTCGGGTGCACTTTTTGGCCTCGCGGGGGCGCATGTCGGGCTGAACTACCGGATGCGGCGTGAGGATCGCGAATCGCTCGGCCCGGTGTTCCGCGCGATGCTGGGCCTGGCGGTCCTGAACCTCGTGCTCTGGTGGGCGATGGACGGTCAGTTGGCTTGGGAGACGCATCTGGGCGGGTTCGTTGCCGGATGGATCGTGGCGCTCTGGCTCGACGCGCGCGACCGGGATGCGTGACCCTTGCATCGGTCGCGGCGGCATGATCGTCAGGGCCTGCCCACAAGGAGCCTAATGACATGAATGATCTCGTCCAGCCCCCGGTCGACGCGAACGGGCGCCGCGTTCTCATCGTGGTTGAAAACCTTCCGGTCCCGCTCGACCGCCGGGTCTGGCTGGAAGCCACTACGTTGACCGCCCACGGCTATCACGTCAGCGTCATCTGCCCAACGGGTCGGGGTTGGGACAAGCATTATGAGGAGATCGAGGGCGTCCACATCTACCGCTATCCCGAACCGCCCGAGGCGCATTCGGGGGCGAAGGCCTATGCCTTGGAATACGGGATGGCGCTGCGTCACATGTTCCGGCTGGCCAAACGAGTCCGGCGCGAGCAGGGGTTCGACGTGATCCACGGCTGCAACCCGCCGGATCTGGTCTTCCTCCTCGCCCGCCGCTACCGGAGGTCGGGGGTCCGCTACCTGTTCGATCACCACGATGTCTGCCCGGAGCTTTACGAGGCGAAGTTCGGCCGAAAGGGCGCGTTCTACAAGATTATGCTTTGGTGGGAGCGGATGACCTTCGCCGCCGCTGATGTGTCCATCGCCACGAACCAGAGTTTCCGACGCATCGCCATCGAGCGCGGCAAGATGAAGCCCGAGGATGTCTTCGTTGTCCGCTCCGCCCCGCGGATCGAAAAGTTCGAGCTACGACCGATGGACCCCGCCGTCAGGAAGGGGGCGGGAACCGTCTTGGGCTGGGTCGGCGTCATCGGGCAGCAGGAGGGCCTGGACCTTCTCGTGCGGGCGGTGGCGCATTTGGTCAATGTGCGCGGCATCACCGACCTGCATGTGGTGATCGTGGGCTTCGGTCCGCATCAGGCCGAGGTAGAGCGTGACGTGGCGGCGCATGGGCTGAGCGACCGGTTCACCTTCACCGGCGCGCAGTTCGGCGATGACCTGTTGCGGATCCTGAACTCGATCGACATCGGCGTGTCGCCGGATCCGAAGAATGCGATGAACGACATCTCCACCATGAACAAGGTCATGGAATACATGACGCTGGAAAAGCCGGTGGTGCAGTTCGACCTCACGGAAGGGCGGGCATCCGCAGGCGATGCATCGCTCTACGCGCGTGCGAATGATCCGGTTGAATTTGCCGACCGGATTGCCGAGCTGATCGGGGATCCGGAGAGGGGTCGCGCAATGGGCAGGCAGGGGCGGGCGCGCGTGCTCGACACCCTGTCATGGGCGCATTCGGTGCCGCATTTGCTGGCGGCTTATGAGCGCGTATTTTCCGCAATCCACCGCTGACGCATTGGACGAAAAAACCCCGCGCCGGAGGCACGGGGTTCATTCACGCCGTATGAAGCAAGGCTCAGGCCGCGCGCTTGATCCGGCGGCGCAGCGCGCCCAGACCGAACAGCGCCCCGCCCAGAAGCAGACCCGCCGCCGGAACCGGAACCGGCGAGACGGAGACCGAATCGATATCGAACCCGTCGAATGACGTGCTCTTCTTCGAAGACGTATCGACGATCTTCAGCTGGCTGAAAACACCCTCGGCGTCAAAGCTGGTCGACAAATAATTTTTGACCGAGCCGATCAGCGTGAAGGTCGAGTTGGAATATCCGTAGATGTCGGCCGATTCGATCTGCTTGCGCGGGTCGTTCCACGTCACCTCGAAGATATGCCCAATGGCCTTGAAGGGCCGCGAGAAAGCGAGGATCAGCGATCCACCAAAGCCAAGCGAGACGAACTTGCCGTCGGGTCCACCCAACGCGGATGCGGGATCGGCCCGTCCGGCTTCCACGCGCTTGAAGGTGCCCGGAGTAAAGCTGACGACACTGGTCGCATAGATCGGTGCTGCATCGGCCGAGGCGGCGAAGACCGCCATCGTGGCCGCGAGGGTAAGGGAGGTAAGCTTCGACATGATAAATCTCCGGTCGGCAAATGACACATTGGGGTCCAGTTAGCACGTGCAGCATTGCATGACGATAGTTAATCGGTGCTCTACGGGAGGCCACAGTCAGAATTTTGCCGTATTCTGACAATAGGGCATTCGGAGCGGCAACGCGCGAAACTTCAGCTTTCCGCAAGGATTTTCCCCCACATTCGGCGCGTCGCGGTGCCCGCCGGGATGGACGGGTCAGCGAGCGTCAGATCGGCACGCGGCATTTTTCCAATTCCCGTTGACGCGGCAACGCCACCTGATACGGCGACGACTTCATCCGTCCAGCAGCGAACGAGCCATGAGCGACAACCTCAAAGCCACCGTTATCTCCGGCGCCCGCATGACGGTCGCTGCGCGGCTGTTCCGGGCATTCCAAGGCATCGCAGCTCTGTCGATCCTGTCGCGCTATCTCTCGCCGACCGAGTTCGGGCTGATGTCGCTGGTCGCTTTCGTCGGCGGCATCGCACAGATTTTTACCGACTTCGGCACCCGCATCGCTCTCGTCCAGCGCCAGACGACGACGAGGATGGAGGAGAGCTCCGTTTTCTGGTGGAATCTCGGCACGGCCTCTCTGATCGCCACTGCGATCCTGGTCTCCGCCCCGTGGATTGCGGGTCTGATGGATGAACCCGGCGTTACGGGACCGCTGCGCTGGATGGCCCCCATCTTCGTGATCGGCGCGTTGCAATCCGTCCCGCTCTCCATGCTGGAGCGACGATTCGCGTTCGGCACAATCGCGTCCTCGGAACTGTCGGCGGCGTTCTCCTCCTCTCTCGTGGCGATCGGCATGGCCATTGCCGGATTCAAGATCGAGGCGCTGATTGCGCAGGTCGTGGTCGGGTCCGTGGTCAGCGCGCTCGTCATCACGTCGACCGCGCGCTGGCGTCCGCGCCTGCAGTTCAGCTTTGCAGCGCTCAAGCCGCTCCTGTCCTATGGCAGCTACGTCACGGCCTCCAGCGTGGTGCAGCTCCTCTCCACCCGTGCGAACCGGCCCGTCGTGGGCCAGCGGCTGTCGGCCACCGACCTGGGCTATCTCGCCGTGGCCGAGCAGATCGTTCTTACCCCGCTGCGCATCACCGTGCAGATGGTACGCAAGGTCATGTTTCCGGTGATGGCGACAATTCAAGACGACGACGTCCGGCTGCGGCGCGGATATCTCGCCATGCAACACGGATTGATGACCATCATGGCCCCGGTCGCGTTCGGGCTCTGGGCCGTGGCGGACCCGGTGGTGGCCCTCCTCTTGGGCAAGGAGTGGGCGACGGTAGCCGCGATCATGGGCTACATGACGCTGCGGTCAGTCTTTTCGTCCTTCAATGATCTGAATTCGGTGATCTTTGCGGCCAAGGGCTGGGCCAAGTTCCAGTTCCAGTGGAGCATCTTCTCAGCCGTGATCACCATCGGCGCGCTGCTCCTGTCCGTGGACTACGGCATCGTCGCGGTGGCGGCGGGGCAGCTAGGCGCCACCATCCTGCTGACGCCGCTCAACAGCTATTTCGCTCTGCGCCTGATCTCGCAGCCGAAATTGGAGGTGTTCACCGTGCTGGTGAGGCCCATCGCCGCGGGCGCTGTCATGGGGGCGGCGGTGGCGGTGCTGCAGGCCTATCTCGCTGACCTCGCCTCGTTGGTTCAGCTCGTCATCTGCATTCCGGCGGGCGCTGCGATCTATCTCGTGGCGATCCTGCTTCTGGACCGTGCGCGCTTTCTGCCGCTGTTCCGCCAGATCCTCGCCCGCCGCAAGGTGAGCTGAGCGATCAGCGCCGGCGATCGCGCCGTGCGCTCATCGGCTGGAAGGCGACGCCGACATGGGCCTCGCAATAGGGCTTTCCGGGGGTGGAGGGGAGGCCGCAAAACCAGAATTCCTCCGTTGCGGGATCGCCGATCGGCCATTTGCACGTCCGCTCCGTCAATTCCATCAGGGAGATGCGCTTGGCGTGCTTCTCGACCTCGCGGACTGACGCCAGCGCCTCGGGGCTGATCTCGTTCGCCGACGGCTGCGGGGGGAGGGGCTGACCCGCGGGCACGATGGCCTTGCGCAAGGGCAGGGGAGTCACGTTGTTCGCAACCTGCTGCGCCGCAGTCTGAACTGGCGGCACCTCGGCGCGCGCGGGCTCGGCCTTCACCGGTTCGGCCTCCTCGGCCTCGGGTTCCGCTTCCGTCCGGGGCGGCATTGCGGCCTCCTCCTCAGGCTCCGGCTCCGGCGCACCCGCAGGGCCACCCGCCCGGTTGGAAAGCCCGAGCCGATGCACCTTGCCGATCACCGCGTTGCGGGTGACGCCCCCCAGTTCCTTCGCGATCTGGCTGGCGCTCTGTCCGTCGGCCCACATCGTCTTCAGCGTCTCGACACGCTCGTCAGTCCAGGACATGCCCGCTCCGTTCTCCAATGCCGCGCGCCATCCGGCGCGGCCCCCGGCCCGTCGTGCGGGCGCAAAGCGTGTCAATACATCCCCGTGCCCCGAACTTCAAGCGAACCCGGCACGGCCCGACATTGACGGGCCCCCCCGGCGTTGGCTATCCGGGACCGTGCCATCAAAGGACGCTGCCCATGATCCCGTCGATCTTGCCGACCTATAACCGCGCGCCCATCGCGTTCGAGAAGGGCGAAGGCTCGTGGTTGATCGCGACTGACGGGACGCGCTATCTCGATCTCGGCGCGGGGATCGCCGTGAACGCCTTGGGCCATGCAAACCCCGATCTGATCGCCGCCCTCACCGAACAGGCGCAAAACCTCTGGCATGTCTCGAACCTCTACCAGATCCCGCAGCAGCAGCGGTTGGCCGACCTGCTGGTGGACCGGACCTTCGCCGATACCGTCTTCTTCACCAACTCCGGGACCGAGGCTGCCGAACTCGCGATCAAGATGTGCCGCAGATACTGGTATGACAAAGGCGATCCTGACCGCATCCAGATCCTCACCTTTACGGGCGCCTTCCACGGCCGCTCCACCGGCGCCATCGCCGCCGCCGGGTCGGAGAAGATGGTGAAGGGCTTCGGCCCCCTGATGCCTGGCTTCACCCAGCTTCCGTTCGGCGACCATGACGCGCTGCGCGCCGCTCTCACCGACCGGACGGCGGCGGTGATGGTGGAGCCGGTGCAAGGCGAGGGCGGCATCCGCGCCCTGCCCGACGCCTGCCTCAAAGGCCTGCGCGACCTCTGCGACCAGACCGGTGCCTTGATGATCCTCGACGAGGTGCAGTGCGGCATGGGACGCACCGGCAAGCTCTTCGCGCACGATTGGTCCGGGATCGCTCCCGACATCATGATGGTCGCGAAGGGCATCGGCGGCGGCTTTCCGATCGGCGCCGTCCTGGCGACGGAGGCCGTGGGCGCCGGCATGGTGCCCGGCACGCACGGCTCTACCTACGGCGGCAATCCCCTCGGCTGTGCCGTCGGCGCGCGGGTGATGGAGATTGTTTCCGACGACGCATTCCTGGCCGATGTCAGCCGCAAGTCCGCTTTGATGCGCCAACGACTCGAAGGGCTCGTCGCGGCCCATCCCGACATCTTCGAGGGTGTGCGCGGCTTGGGCCTGATCCTGGGTCTGAAATGCAGGATCCCACCGGCCGATGTCGTGCAGGCGGCCTATGCCGAACGCCTCCTGACGGTGCCCGCCGCCGACGACGTCCTCCGAATCCTGCCCGCGCTCAACATCCCCGATGCCGACATCGGTGAGGCCGTGGCCCGCCTCGACCGCGCCGCGACCTCATTATCCAAGAGCGCCGCTTGACCCGTCCCGCCTTTTTCTGTCCCGAAATATCCTCGGGGTGGGGGTCCGGGGGCGGGGCAGACAGCCCCGCCCCCGGCGCTCGAAGCCGCGCGACGCATACAGACCGTTCCACCGCCGCGAGGACACCCTGACGATGACCCACTTCCTCGACATTCACACCACCGCCACCGCCGACCTTCGTGCGATCATGGACGACGCCCACGCGATGAAGGCCGCCCGCAACGGCCGCCCGCGCGGCACGCCCGACGACACACAGCCACTCGCCGGTCGCATGGTGGCCCTCATCTTCGAGAAACCATCGACCCGCACGCGCGTGTCCTTCGATGTCGGCGTGCGCCAGATGGGCGGGCAGACGATGGTGCTCTCCGGCACCGAGATGCAGCTCGGCCACGGCGAGACGATCGCCGACACCGCGCGGGTGCTCTCGCGCTACGTCGACCTCATCATGATCCGCACGTTCGAGGAGGCGACGTTGCAGGAGATGGCGGAATATTCCTCCGTCCCGGTGATCAATGGTCTCACCAACCGCACTCATCCCTGCCAGATCATGGCGGACGTGATGACCTACGAGGAACATCGCGGCCCCATTGTGGGCCGCAAGGTCGTCTGGTGCGGCGACGGCAACAACGTCTGCGCAAGCTTCCTGCACGCCGCGGGCCGCTTCGGTTTCAACTTCACCTTCACCGGCCCGCCGACGCTCGACCCTGAGGCGGACGCCGTGGGCTTTGCCCGGCGCGAAGGCGCCCGCGTGACGGTGGAGCGTGATCCCGCTTTGGCCGTTGCGGGTGCCGATCTGGTGGTGGCCGACACATGGGTCTCGATGCACGATCCGGAAAGCGCCAAGGAGCGGCGGCACAACCAGCTTCGCCCCTACCAGGTGAACGAGGCGCTGATGGCCCATGCCAAACCCGACGCGCTTTTCATGCACTGCCTGCCCGCGCACCGCAACGACGAGGCGACGAGTGCGGTGATGGACGGCCCGCATTCCGTGGTCTTCGACGAGGCCGAGAACCGCCTCCATGCACAGAAGGCCGTGATGCGCTGGTGCCTCGGGCTCTGACGCGGCCATAGGCGTCGCTTTGCCTCTCGACGCCCGCGGGCGCCGGGCCTACCGTCGCGTCACCATGCCCGCGAGACCCGGCCACCCCGGCCCCGCCTCCGCCGGGACGGAGGTTTTTGCCATGTATTCCAGCATCGTCCCGCCCTTCGACCACTCCTTGGGCGCCCTGTCGAACATCCTGTCGAAGGCCGAGGCGCATGTCTCGGATAAGTCGCTGAAGGCGCCGGTGCTGCTGACCTTCCGGCTCTTTCCCGACATGCTCGACTTTACCAAACAGGTGCAGCTCGCCTGCGATTTCGCCGCCCGCCCCACCGCCCGCCTCGCGGGGGAGGAGCCGCGCAGCTTCGAGGATAACGAGACCACATTCGCCGAACTGCAGTCCCGGATCAGCGCGGTGCGCGCCTACATCACCCATTTCTCGATGGACCGCTTCACCGGTGCCGCGGAGCGTGACATCACGCTCAAGATGCGCGGCGAGGACAGGACGATGTCCGGGCAGGCGTTTCTCACGACCTACGCAATCCCGCAGTTCTATTTCCATCTTACGACGGCCTACAACATCCTGCGTCACAACGGGGTGGAGATCGGCAAGCGCGATTTCATGGGCGGCTGACCTCAGGTCCCGCGCGGTCTCGGGCGGGCCGTCGGGTCCGCGCGGGCAGGGTCTTCGGGCCAGGCGTGGCGCGGATAGCGTCCGCGCAGGTCGCGGCGCACGTCGGCGTAGCTCGATGCCCAGAAGCCCGGCAGGTCGGTCGTGACCTGAACTGGGCGGCCCCCCGGTGACAGCAGCGTGACCCGCAATGGCAAGGCATCCGGCCCGACCACGGGATGCACGGTGGTGCCGAACATTTCCTGCAAGCGCACCTCGATCCCCGGCCCGTCACCGGCGTAATCGACCGGCACCCGCCGCCCGAGCGGGGTGGTGACATGCGCCGGTGCCAGGCGGTCGATCAGGGCCGCCCCCTCCCACCCAACGCGGGCGCGAAGCGCCTCGGTCAGGTCGAGCGCGCGCAGGTCCGCCTCGGTCCGGAGTGTCGTCAGCCACGGCAGGAGCCAGTCGTCGGCATCGACCAGCAGGGCCTCGTCCGCCATGTCCGGCAGATCCGCGCCGCCGCGTCGGCAGAGCATCGCACGCGCCCGGAACCGGCTGGCCGAAGGGGTCCACGGCAGACCCAGAAGCCGCACCCCGTCCAGCGCCGCCCGGGCCAGCGCGCCGTCGGGCGCGTCTGTCCAGGGGCGGTCGTCGAGCACGATGGCACCGAACCGTTCCTGCCGCCGCGCCAGCACGCGGCCCTCCCGGCGCGACCAGCGGCAGACCTCGTGCCATGCGATCAGGGTGCCGTGGACCGCGCGCAGGTCAGGCTCGGTCAGTGCGACCGCCTGTCGGATCCGCGCCTCACGCGCGTCGCCATCGAGGTCGGTCGCGACGATGATCCGCGCGCCGGACAGAGGACCGTCGGGCAGCACGGCCCCCTTGCCGCCCGACAGCAGATAACGCGGCGCCTCGCCCGGACGGCGCAATCCCACCCGGTCGGGATAGGCGAGCGCCGCGAGCCCGCCCAGCGACAGGCCATCCGCCCCCGATGCACGACCGCCATCACGGCGCACCAGCCGCGACAGGCGCGCGGCCTCCGCCCGGATCCGGTCCACACCCGCGCGGTTCACCGGGGTGGCATGGGATCCGGCAGGCAGGCCCGGCGCCTCCACCGCCGCCATCCGCAGCGCGAGATCCGGCGCGGCCCCCCGCATCGGGTCCGGCTCGGCCAGCAGGGCCGCAAGTGTCGGCGCACGCGGATCGCCCGACCGCACCAGCATGTGCCCCAGCCGGGGATGGAGCGGCAGCGCCGCCAGCCGTTCGCCGTGCCGGGTGATGCGGCCATCTTCCAGCGCGCCCAGCCCCGCCAGCAGCGCGCGCGACTCGGCCAGTGCGCCGGGGTTCGGCGGGGTCAGGAACGCCAGCCCGTCCCCCCCACCCCAGAGCGCCAGTTCAAGAGCGAGCGGGGCGAGATCGGCCACCTCGATCTCCGCCGGGGCGAAGGCGGGCAGCGCACCCTCCTCGCCGCGGGTCCAGAGCCTGTAACACACGCCCGGCCCCACGCGCCCCGCCCGGCCGCGCCGCTGGTCGGCCTCGGCCCGGCTGACCCGTTCCGTCACCAGCCGCGACATGCCGGAGCCCGCGTCGAACCGCGCCCGGCGCGCGCGCCCTCCGTCGACCACCACGCGGATGTCAGGGAGGGTGAGCGATGTTTCCGCGATGGAGGTTGCCAGCACGACCCTGCGCCCATGGGCGAGCGGTGCGAGCGCCGCCCGCTGGCCCGCAAGTCCCAGCGCGCCGTAGAGCGGGCGCAGCACGCAGTCCGTCGGCAGGTGGCCCGAGAGCGCCGCTTCCACCCGCCGGATCTCACCCTCGCCCGGCAGGAACGCCAGTAAACCGCCCTCCCGCTCCGCCTCCAGCGCGGTCAGGATCTGTGCGGCCATCGCCGCCTCGAACCGCATCGCCGTGGGGAGGGGCCGTTCCAGCCACCGCGTCTCCACCGCGAATGCGCGGCCTTCGGAGGTGATGAGCGGCGCATCCCCCATCAGGGCCGCCATCGGCCCCCCGTCGAGCGTCGCGGACATCACCAGAAGTATCAGATCCTCGCGCAGCGCCGCCCGCGCCTCGAGACACAGCGCCAACCCCAGATCGGCATGGACGGAGCGTTCGTGGAACTCGTCGAAGATGACCGCCCCGATGCCCTCCAGCCCCGGATCGGTCTGGATCATGCGGGTGAGGATCGCGTCCGTGACCACCTCGATCCGGGTCGCGGCGGACACCCGCGCCTCGCCCCGGATGCGATAGCCGACCGTGCCGCCGACCGCCTCGCCCCGCATCTCCGCCATCCGCGTGGCGGCCCCCACGGCGGCAAGGCGGCGCGGCTCCAGCATCAGGATCCGGCCGCGGCAAAGGCCTGCATCCAGCAGCGCCGGGGGAACGCCCGTCGTCTTGCCGGCCCCCGGGGGCGCCTGCAGCACGGCCATCCCCGATTGCCGCAACGCATCCAGAAGTCGCGGCAAGGCCTCGTCGATCGGCATCGATTCCGGGGTCAGCGGCGCACCATCCGCCCCTTGCCGAAAAGCGTGTCCAGCGTCAGGGCCATGACCCGCATCCGACCGCCTTCTACCGGCGCGTAGGTCAGCATGAAGGGGAAATCCGTTCGTTCCTTCATGTCCTTGTCGGAATAGCCGGCGAGCCTGCGATAGACCCCCGCGCAGGTAACGCCCGATCCGTCGGCCTTGCGCCCCGAGAGCCGGATGCGCGCCGTCTCCGTCCCGTCGAAGAATACCACGTCGGTCGTGCATTCCTGCCCCGCATCGACGTCGCGCAGCGTGGCGTAAAGCGCCGTCACCGGATCCACCGCCCCTGCGGGCACGGTTTCGGGCGTCACGTCATAGGGCTTCGGCTCCCGCTCCGGCACGGTGGTGACGCCCACGGGGCGCCCGCCGGTGTAGACGATTCGACGCTGCATGCGCTTCTTGCCGGTGTCGGCGGTCTCGCTGTAGCCCGACGGACGGTAGCGCCCCCTGGACTGCGTGCCCTCCACCCGCCCGGTGTAGCTGAACCGCTTGAAAACCGAGGCCAGACCTACGCTCTTTACCTCCGCGGCGGCGACGTAGGCCGCACCCTCCTGCGCGGCGGTCATCTGAAAGAACGCACCGCGCAGGCCGCGGATCTCGATGTCGAAGGTCGCTCGGTCCTCGATCCGCGCGCCCTGCGCCGTTGCGGGCCGCACGCCGGGCCAAAGGCCCAGGATCGCGCAGAGAATCGCTGCCGTCAGACTGCAAGACCGTGTCACGTGGCGATGCCTCCCTGAAGTTCCGGGCTGATCCTAGCACCCGGGCAGGGGGCGCGAACAGCCCCGGACAGCCCCGTTGCTCTACGGGGCCCGGCACCGACCGCCGCCCTCAGCCCGCCTTAAGGCCGTCCCGGTATCACTGGACACGAGGAGCGGCGTCACCGGCGCTGCCTAGGCGCAACCAGACGCGAGGTCCACTGCCATGAACAAGGTCATCACCGACGGTCTGGTCCTGATGCCGCCGCCGTTCTCGGCCGGTCTCAACCTCTGGTCGCGCGAGGACGGTGGGCCGGGCTCGGCGAGCTACGCAGGCCAGCCCAACGCGGCCTATGTGCCCGCCGATCAGGATTTCGGCGGTTGTATGGAGATCCAGAAGACCGCGACGACGCAGAAGCTGCGCTCCTACGCGCAGACGCCGATCCAGCCGGGGCTCTATCTGCGGGTGTCGGCGCGGGTGAAAGCGGTGTCGGGCGCGTTGCCGTCGGTGCGCATCGCGGGCTGGGCCGGGGGGGTGAACGGGTCCAACGTGCCGGGCGTCCCGCAGACCGGGCCGGTGGTGGCGCTTCCTGGCTATGGCCGGATCGTCACCGTGTCGGCGATCATCGCCACCGGCAATCGGCAGGGCGTCGACATGCCGTGGGGCACCGCACCGGTCTACGGCCACTTCGGGCTCGACCTGATCGGCGCGAACTTCGGCACGGTCAGGATCGACGACATCGTGATCGAGGACGTGACCGAGGTATTCATCCGCAAGCTGATGGACTGGGTCGATGTGCGCGACTACGGCGCGCGGGGCGACGGTGTGACCGACGACGCGCCCGCCTTCGCGCTGGCCGATGCGGCGGCGATGGGGCGGCAGGTGCTCGTGTCGTCGGGGACCTATCTGCTCAACGCCAACGTCACCTTCGCCAATCGCGTGCGGTTCGAGGGCAAGGTCGCGCTGCCGCTGCAGTTCCGCCTGTCGTGCATCCGGGACTTCGACCTCGACACCTACGCCTCCGCCTTCGGGTCGGAGGAGGAGGGCTTCCGGCGCGGCATTCAGGCGCTGTTCTACTTCTCCGACCATGCGGTGTTCGACCTGAGCGGGCGCCGCGTGGCACTGAGCGCCCCGGTCGATGTCGCGGCGCTGTCCGGCGTCAGCGATCTGGCGCAGCGCCGGGTGCTGGCCAATGGGCTGATCGAGGCCGCAGACAGCCCCGCATGGGCGGACCAGTCGATGTCTTCCGTCGCAACCTATGCCCCTGCGTCGAACAACCTCCAGCTCACCGGGGTGACCAACGTCGCCTCCGTCCCCATCGGCGCGCGGCTGCAAGGCACCGGCGTCGGGCGCGAGATCTACGTCACGTCGAAGAACGTGGCGGCAAAAACCGTGCAGATCTCCCGTCCGCTCTGGGGGGCCTCGGGGACGCGGACCTACGGCTTCGTGCGCTACCGCTACATGCTCGATTTTTCCGGTTTCACGAAACTCAGCCGGTTCGAGATCACGGACATGGAGCTGTCATGCAACGGGCGTGCCAGCGGGGTCATGCTGCCGCCCGCGGGCAGCATCTTCCGCTTTGCCGACTGCACCTTCAACCGGCCCAAGGACCGGGCCATCACCTCCATCGGCACGGGCTGTCAGGGGCTTGTGGTGGACCAGTGCCAGTTTCTGTCGAACGAGCAGCCGCTCAACGTGCAGGACCGCACCACGATCTGCCTCAACGTGAACGCCAACGACGCCAAGATCCGCGAATGCCGGATCGTCCGCTTCGCGCATTTCGCGATCATGTCGGGGTCTGGCAACCTCTTCATCGGCAACCATTTCTTTCAGGGTGACGATGTGCCCGCCGGGGTGCGGCGCGCGGGCATCGTGTTCACCTCGACCAACGTGAAGACGCTGCTGACCGGCAACTACATCGACAATTGCCATATCGAGTGGGGCAACGAGCATGACAGCGCGCCGGAGTTCGCGTCCGAGTTTTCCTTCGGCGCGATGACCGTGACCGGCAACATCTTCACCACGACCGACGCCTCGCCCGCCGCGCGGTTCTTCGTGATGAAGCCCTACGGGCCGGGGCATTTCATCAACGGGCTTTCGATCAGCGACAACGTGTTCCGCACGGTGGGCGGCAATCTCGACCGGATCGACGATGTGGACACGACGTTCGCTGCGCTCGACACGTCGCGCTTCCGCAACGTCGTCGTGGAGTCCAACGCCTACAACGGCATCAATCAGGCGACGCAGAACCCGGTCATCATCTATCACGTGCAGAACACGGCGGCCGACGTCTGGGTGGTCGACACGCTGGGCTATCTGCCGTTCGGCGCGCGGGCGCGCAACGCCACCGGCCTCGTCCCCGAAGGCCCGCTGAGATCCGACGCGGGTGCAATCCAGTTCGCCGCACCCTATGCGGAGCCGGGGCAGGGGCCGCAAAAGACCCTCGTGAACGTGCGCTGGCCGTCGGCATTGAAAGGAACCGTGAACATCACCGTGCGGGGCGACAATCCGAACTGACCCGATCCCGTTGAGAAAGTTGACTTCCCCCCCCGCCCTGCGGCACGACTAGACCAACGGACGGGGGGCCACGCCTTCCCGACGGACCGTCAGGGGGGGACACGACATGGCGCCGCAGACCAAGACCGACAGGACCTTCACCGCATCGGACGCCTTCATTGCCGACGCCCATGTCGATGCCGACCGCTACGCCGCGATGTATGCCCAGTCGATCGACGACCCGGACGCGTTCTGGGCGCGAGAGGCCGGGCGCATCGACTGGATCGCCCCCTTCACGCGCGTGAAGGACACCGATTTCACCTACGGTCAGGTCTCCATCAAGTGGTTTGCGGACGGCACCCTCAACGTCGCCGCGAACTGCCTCGACCGCCATATTCCAGACCGCGCCGACCAGACCGCGATTATCTGGGAACCGGACGATCCCAAGGACGAGGCCCGTCACATCACTTACGCCGCGTTACTGGAGGCCACCTGCCGGATGGCCAACGTCCTGAAAGCGCACGGCGTGGCCAAGGGCGACCGGGTCGTGATCTACCTCCCCATGATCCCCGAGGCCGCCGTGGCGATGCTCGCCTGCGCGCGGATCGGCGCGATCCATTCCGTCGTCTTCGCGGGCTTCTCGCCCGAGGCGCTGGGAAACCGGATCAACGACAGTGATGCGCGCGTGCTGATCACGGCGGACAGTTCGCCCCGGGGCGGTCGCAAGACCAACCTCAAGGCCAATGCCGATGCAGCACTCCTGAATTGCGATGATCGCGTGACATGCCTCGTGGTGAAGCATACCGGCGACCAGACGACGTGGACCGAGGGTCGCGACGTGGATCTCAAGGCGGAGATGGCAAAGGCCGACCCGACCTGCGAGCCTGCGGAGATGGGCGCCGAGGATCCGCTCTTCATCCTCTATACCTCCGGCTCCACCGGGCGGCCCAAGGGCGTGGTCCATACCTCGGGCGGCTATCTCGTCTTTACCGCGATGACGCACCGCCTGACCTTCGACTACCATGACGGTGACGTCTTCTGGTGCACCGCCGATGTGGGCTGGGTCACGGGCCACAGCTACATCCTCTACGGCCCGCTCGCCAACGGAGCCACCACGCTGATGTTCGAGGGCGTGCCGACATACCCCGACGCGGGACGTTTCTGGGCGGTCTGCGAAAAGCACAAGGTCGCGCAGTTCTACACCGCCCCCACCGCGATCCGCGCGCTGATGGGGCAGGGGCCGGACTGGGTGGAGGCGCACGACCTCTCCTCGCTCAAGGTCCTGGGCACCGTGGGCGAGCCGATCAACCCCGAGGCCTGGACTTGGTATTCGACCCATGTGGGCCAGGACCGCCTGCCGGTCGTCGACACCTACTGGCAGACCGAGACGGGGGGGCACATCATCACGCCAATTCCCGGTGCCATCCCGTCCAAGCCCGGCTCCGCCACGCTGCCGTTCTTCGGCGTGAAGCCCGTGATCCTCGACCCCGAAACCGCGAAGGAGCAGACCGGGGCGGAGGCCAGCGGCGTCCTCTGCATCGCCGATTCCTGGCCCGGCCAGATGCGCACCCTCTGGGGCGACCACGCCCGGTTCGAGGAGGCCTATTTCAGCCAGTACAAGGGCTACTACTTTACCGGAGACGGCTGCCGCCGCGATGCCGACGGCTACTACTGGATCACCGGCCGCGTCGACGACGTCATCAACGTGAGCGGCCACCGTCTGGGCACGGCCGAGATCGAAAGCGCGCTCGTCGCCCACGCTGACGTGGCCGAGGCCGCCGTCGTGGCCTATCCCCACCCGATCAAGGGCCAGGGCATCTACGCCTACGTCACCCTGATGAACGACGTGGAGCCGACCGACGACCTCCGCCAGGCCCTCGTGAAATGGGTTCGCGCCGAGATAGGCCCGATCGCCTCGCCCGACCTGATCCAGTGGGCGCCGGGCCTGCCCAAGACCCGCTCCGGCAAGATCATGCGGAGGATCTTGCGCAAGATCGCGGAGGATGATTACGGGAGTTTGGGGGATACTTCGACATTGGCGGACCCGTCGGTGGTGGAGGAGTTGGTGGCGAACCGGATGAATAGGGTGTGAGGGTTCATGACGCATTGACAGCAACAATTGAAATGAAAACTTCTGATCCGAAGCTAATTTTGAAAGGGATATTATATTCCTGATGGCGAAATACAGATTCAGAGGGAGGATCATGCCATGGTTCGGACTTAATGTGGTTTTCCTATCGGCCGTCACTGGGTTAAATTATCTTGAAGTACCAAAGCCAAGTTGGCTTCAAGGCGTCTACTCGATCCTTTTCAATTTACTCTCTAGCGGATTGATTTCGTTCTATTTTTATTGGCTGTTTGTTTATGTTCCAGAGCAGAGAAAAGGACATATCATCAAGATCAATTTCTTGAAAATGTATAGATCAATTAAGAGGGATATTCTCTGTGAAGTCGTCTTCGCAAGTCAGAAAGGAGGGCGTTCTGAAATGGAGGCTAGCGAAGATACAATAGAGAAGTTATTGACCACCAACGGGTTCAGAGACGCTTTTCAGGGAGGGCGCAAAGGAAATGAAGGATTCAATGCATTTCAGAATCAAATGGATCAAGCCACGCCCGAGTTTAACGAGATCGTTATAAATCTAGAGTTTCTGGTCATACAAGTTCAGTTTTTGCTAAACAACTATACGATAGACGATGAAGATCTTTTTGCAATTTTTAAACGTCTTGAAATTCTCCTCATTTCGCTGAGAAGATCCAAGCTCGGATATGACGAATCCAAGGCTTTATGCAGATTTATCTATCAAACTTTCTCAGGGTGGGACAGTTCAAAAGGGTATCAAGGATATGATTTTTTAGAGAAAACCATCAAAGGTTTGTAACCACCCCCACGCCATACTCCACCCCCACCAGATACAACCCCCCCGGCGCACAGACCGGACCGCATGCCGCCCGCGACCGCGTCTCCAGCGCCTCCCCTACCCGCGCCGCTTCCCATGCCCCGGCCCCCACCCGCTCCAGCGTTCCCACGATAGACCGCACCTGATTGTGCAGAAACGACCGCGCGGACAACTCAAACCGGTATTCCACCCCCTCCGGATACCCGACCTCCGAAATCTCCAGCCGGTCCAGCGTCTTGACGGGTGAGGCCGCTTGACAGTGCGCCGACCGGAACGTCGTGAAATCGTGCCGGCCGATCAGCGCCGCCGCCCCCTCCCGCATCGCCTCCACGTCCAGCCGGTGCCCCACTTGCCAGACCCGCCCCCGGTCATGCGTCACGGGCGCGCGGCGCGCCACGAGCCGGAACAGGTAGCGCCGGCCAAGCGCGTCGAAGCGCGGGTGCCAGCCGTCGGGCACCTCCGCGCAGGCGACCACGCTTACCGGCCATGGCCTCAGGTGGTGGTTCAGCGCGCCCGCCAGACGGCCCGTATCCCACGCCCGCGCCATCTCGCACCGCGCGACCTGACCCGTCGCATGGACGCCCGCATCGGTCCGGCCTGCCGCGGGGACGGTCTGCGCGGGACCGAGGCGCGCCAGCGCGGCCTCCAGCACGCCCTGCACCGTGACCTGACCGCCGGCCTGCCGCTGCCAGCCCGCGAAGGGGCCGCCGTCATACTCGATCTTCAGCGCATATCCCGGCATGCTGTCGGCCTAGCCCCTGCGCGCCATGCCTGACAAGCCCCCTACCGCCCGCCGGGGCGCGCCCTTATCGTGCCCAAGACACGGAGGGAGGCACCATGTTCGGCAGACTGACCGACGGCATCGGACGCACGATCGAGACCGCCGTCTCCGGCGTGTCGGAGACGCTGTTCGATCCTGTCATCCGCCTCGGCGTCACGGGGCTGTCGCGCGCGGGCAAGACGGTGTTCATCACCAGCCTCGTGGCGAACCTTCTGGACCGTGGGCGGATGCCGCAGTTTTCGGCCGGTCCGCGCATCCTCGCGGCGTTCCTGCAACCCCAGCCCGACGACACGCTGCCGCGGTTCGATTTCGAGCATCATCTGACGGCGATGACCGGCACCGATCCGCATTGGCCCGACAGCACGCGCGCGATCTCCGAACTCAGGCTGTCGTTCCGGGTGCGCCCGCACGGGCTGATCGGCTCCGTCACGGGGGCGGTGACGGGGCCGCGGACGGTGCATCTCGACATCGTGGACTATCCCGGGGAGTGGCTGCTCGATCTGGCGCTGCTGGAAAAGAGCTACGGCGACTGGTCTTCTGCGACCCTCGCGCGCATCGCGACCCGGCCCGCGGCTGCCGCGTTTCTGGCGGAGACGGCGCTGCACGATCCGGGCGGGCCGTTCGACGAACCCGCGGCGCTGTCGCTGGCGGCGGCCTTCACCGCCTACCTGCAGGACGCCCGCAAGGCCGGATGGTCGGACTGCACGCCGGGACGGTTCCTGCTGCCGGGCGATCTCGCGGGCTCGCCGGTGCTGACCTTCGCGCCGCTTCCCGAGCCCGGCAAACCCGGCCGCTCCAGCCTCTGGCGCGAGATGGACCGCCGGTTCGAGGCCTACAAGACGCATGTCGTCCGCCCATTCTTTCGCGACCATTTCGCGCGGCTCGACCGGCAGGTCGTGCTGATGGACGTGCTGGGCGCGATCCATGCGGGGCCGCAGGCACTGGAGGATCTGCGCCGCACCATGGTGGAGATCCTCGGCGCCTTCCGGCCCGGTCGCAATCGCCTGTTGTCGGCGCTTCTGCTCGGCAAGCGCGTCGACCGGATCCTCTTTGCCGCGACCAAGGCCGACCACCTGCACCATGTCCAGCACCCCCGGCTGACCGCCATCACCGAGGCGCTGCTGCGCGAGGCCCGCGACCGCGCGGATTTCGCGGGTGCCACGACGATGGCCATGTCACTGGCCTCGCTCCGCGTCACGACGGAGGAGACGCGCGAGCATGACGGTCATGCGCTGGACCTCGTGCGCGGCACGCTGCTCGGGGGCAAGCGCGCGGCGCTCCATCCCGGCGACCTGCCGCAGAACCCGGCGCAGCTTCTGGCCCCTGCGCGGGAAGGGGCGGAGCGATGGCTCGACGCCGACTATGCGCTGATGTCCTTTGCGCCGCAGCCGCTCACAGCGCAGCCGGGGCTCGGCCCTCCGCATATCCGGCTCGACCGGGCGGCGGACTTCCTGCTGTCGGACCGCCTGTGATGCGCGTTCGTGCGGCTTGATCGTGGGCGTCGCCGCACCCATCTCCGAAGCCCAGACCGGAGGTTTCATGTCCGCCCGCCGCCCGATCCTGATCGACCTCGACGAGGATGGCCCATCACCGTCCGAGGCGGCCCCGGTGCCCGACATCGGCCTGCCAGACGGTGCCGCGATGCAGACCGTGGCGCGCGTGATCACGCGCCGCCCCTCGGGGATCGTCGCGCTGACACTCTGGGCCGTGGGCGCACTTCTGACTTTCATGCTGGCCGTGGGCCTTACGGAGTTCATCACCGGCCTCCTCGCGCGCAGTTCCATCCTCGGCTCCATCGCCGCCGCCCTCACGGCCGCCGCGCTCCTGAGCGTGCTGGCGCTTTGCGTGCGCGAGGCGGCGGGGTTCTGGCGAATGGGCAGGCTCGACGGCGTGCGGCAGGAGGCGGCGGACGCGCGCGCGGCGGCAACCCTGTCGCGCGCGAAGGCCGTGGTGGACCATATCAGCGGGCTCTATGCCTCGCGCCCCGATCTCAAATGGCCCGCTGCACGGTTGAAGGACCGGCGGGGCGAGATCATGGACGCCGACGGATTGCTCGATCTGGCGGAGACGGAGCTGCTAGGCCCCCTCGATCTCGCCGCGCGGGTGGAGATCGAGGCCGCCGCGCGGAGAGTAGCCACGGTCACGGCTCTTGTGCCGCTTGCGCTGGCGGACGTGGTGACGGCGCTGTTTTCCAACCTCGCGATGATCCGCGCCATCGCGGCGATCTACGGCGGCCGCACCGGGACGCTGGGAAGCCTGAAGCTGATGCGCCGCGTTCTGGGCCATCTCCTCGCGACCGGCGCGCTGGCGTTGGGCGATGACCTGATCGGATCGGTCGCGGGCGGGGGCGTTCTGGGCAAGCTCTCACGCCGATTCGGGGAGGGTGTCGTGAATGGCGCGCTGACCGCTCGGGTGGGGGTTGCGGCGATGGACCTCTGCCGGCCAATGCCGTTCCATGCCCTGCCGCGTCCCCGCGTCACCAACCTGATGAGCCGTGCGCTGACCGGCACCTTCATGCGAAGCGGGACGGACACCGCGCCGGTCTGACGGCGCGTCTCAGAGCCCGGATTTCGTCCAGGCCTCGATCTTGCGGTAGATCGTGGAGGGGGAGACGTCCAGCACCCGCGCCGCGCGTGGCACCGACCCGCCCATATCCTCGATCGTGGCGCGGATGAACCGGCGCTCCGCCTCCGCCAGCGTCAGACCCAGAAGGCCGCCGATGTCGCCCGGCGCCACTTCCGTGCCCATCGCGGCCGCGCTGTCGGGCCGCAGCGGGGCCATCGTCAGGTCGCCCGGCAACATCGCCCGCGTCACCGCCCGCCCATCGTAGAGCACGGCCACGTTCCGCATCACGTTGAGCAGCTGGCGCACGTTCCCCGGCCACGGAAGCGTGCGGAACAGGCTCTGGACCTCGCGCGACAGGCCCTCGAAGTTGCGCCCCTCCTCCAGCGCGAACCGGCGCACCGCCATCTCCGCGATCTCGATCACGTCCTCGCCGCGCGCCCGGAGCGGCGGCATGTGGATCGGCACGACATAGAGCCGGTAGTAAAGGTCTTCGCGAAAATGGCCCTTCCTCACCTCCTCGGACGGGTCGCGGTTGGTGGCGCAGACGATCCGCACATTGACCTTGCGCGGCTTGGTGGAGCCGACGGGCTGCACCGTCGAGGTCTGGAGAAACCGCAGCAGCTTGGTCTGGAGCGCCGGCACCATCTCGCACACCTCGTCGAGAAACAGCGTGCCCCCGTCCGCCGCCGCCGCGGCCCCGATCTTGTCGGACACGGCCCCTGTGAAGGAGCCCTTCACATGACCGAACACCTCCGATTCAAGCAGATCCTGCGGGATCGCGCCGCAGTTGAGCGCGATGAACGGCCCCGAGGCGCGGGGCGAGCTCTGGTGCACGGAGAGCGCGCACAGCTCCTTGCCGGTGCCGCTCTCCCCCGTGATGAAGACCGTGGCCATGGAGCGGGCGACCGACCGGATCTTGTCATGCACCCCCTCCATCGCGGGGGAGGAGCCGATGAACATGCTGTCGGGCTGGATTTCCACCCGGGCCGGTTCGACAGGGGCCACGGGGGCGGGGCGGGGGCGGCGCTTGCCGTCGGACGCGTTCTGCACCGCACCGAGGAACCGCTGCTCGTCGAACGGCTTGACGAGGAATTCGTGCGCGCCCGCCCGCATCGCCTCCACCGCCTTGTTGATCGACCCGTTCGCGGTGATCACGATGACCTTGACCTGCGGCTGGTGGCTCAGCATCTCGCGCATGAGGTCGAGCCCGTCGCGGTCGGGCAGCATCAGGTCGAGAAGCACGATCTGCGGGCGCAGGGCATGGAACTGCCCGATCCCGTCGCCAGCGGTCGCCGCCACCGCCACCTGATAGCCCGCGTTGGTCAGGACGGAGCGATAGACCATCTGCAACGACAGCGTGTCCTCGATCAGCAGAAGCGGTTTCTCGGCGGCTTTCTGCGTTTCGCGCGCGGATGCCTGTCTCATCGTGCGGCCTCCGGGCTGCAGGCGCGGCGGTCCAGCATCGCGTGCATCGCGTCGATCCCCGTGGCCAGCTCCGGCTCATAGGCGGCCGCTCCTGATGCATCCTGCGCCACGGCTGCCGCGTGCACGCCTTGCGCCGATACGTAGAGCGCGCTCTGACCTGCGGTTCCCGCCAGCGCCATCAGGACATGCGCCGCGGCCCGGACGCCCGCCATGTCGCCCCTTGCAAGCGCTGCGAAAAGCTGCGCTGCCGCATCGGCGAGGTCGCACCCGAACTGCGCGACGAGATCGCGCGCCAGATCCGGCCCGGCCATCCCGAGCATGCGGTCGAACCCGGTCTCATCCACGCGGCGGTCTCCCCCGACCTGCGATTACGCCCCGGCCCCTCATCGCGCGGCAAGCCCCAGCGTGCGGAGTGCCGTCTCGATCTCCGCCAGCGCCGCCGGATCGTCGGCGGTGCCCGGCGCTTTCCACGGGCCGCCGTCGGCGATCTGACGCATCGTGGCGCGCAGGATCTTGCCCGACCGGGTCTTGGGCAGACGGGCCACCACGCAGGCGCGCTTGAAATCCGCGACCGGACCGATCTGCGCCCGCATCAAGGCCACCGCTTCGGCCACGACGTCGGCATGGGGGCGCGCGCAATCGCGGTTGAGGCACAGGAACCCCACCGGAACCTGACCTTTCAGCGCGTCCGCCACCCCTATCACCGCGCATTCCGCGACGTCGGCATGGGATGCCAGCACCTCCTCCATCGCCCCGGTGGACAGGCGATGCCCCGCCACGTTGATCACGTCGTCGGTGCGCGCCATGATCCAGACGTAACCGTCCGCATCGACATGGCCCGCATCCCCGGTCTCATAGAATCCCGGAAACCGCGCGAGGTAAGACGTCTTGAACCGCGCTGCCGCGTTCCACAGCGTCGAGAGCGTGCCCGGCGGCAGCGGCAAGCGCAGCACGACGGCACCGAGCGTCCCGCGCGGCAGCTCCGCCCCGGTCCGGTCGAGCACGCGGACATCGTAGCCCGGCATCGGCTTTCCGGGGCTGCCAAGCTTCACGGCGAGCGTGCCGAGCCCGACCGGATTGGCTGCGATCGACCAGCCCGTCTCCGTCTGCCACCAGTGATCGACCACGGGCTTGCCCAACGCATGCGCCGCCCACTCGACGGTATCGGGGTCCGCCCGCTCCCCCGCCAGAAACAGGGTGTTGAGCGAGGAAAGGTCGTAGTCGGCGAGCATCAGCCCTTTCGGGTCCTCCCGCTTGATCGCGCGGAGAGCGGTCGGCGCGGTAAAGAAGCTCTGCACCCGGTGATCCTCGATCACGCGCCAGTAGGCGCCAGCATCCGGGGTTCCCACGGGCTTGCCCTCGTAGAGCACGGTGGT
>JBBSVE010000021.1:0-29213 GCA_038233815.1 Rhodobacterales bacterium | reverse complement strand
CCAGCGCCATCGCGATCATCACGCGCTGCCGCATCCCGCCAGAAATCTCGTGCGGATATTGCGTCATTCGTCGCGCCGGCTCGGACAGGCGCACGTCGGCCAGTGCCGCCAGCGCCTGCGCCCGCGCCTCGCGGCCAGACCGCGGCGTGTGCGCGCGCCACGCCTCGGTCAGTTGCGCGCCGATGGTCATCACCGGGTTGAGCGAGGTCATCGGCTCCTGAAAGATCATGGCGATGCGGTCGCCCCGAATGCGCCGCAGGTCCGCCTCGGGAAGCGTCGTCAGCTCCCGCTCGCCCAGCGTGATCATCCCTGCCGTGACCCTGACCGCAGGCGGCGGCAAAAGCCCCATGATGGCGAGCGAGGTGATGCTTTTGCCCGACCCGCTTTCCCCCGCGAGGGCCAGCGTCTCCCCCCGCCCCAAGTCGAAGCTAACGCCCTCGATCAGCGGCGAGAGCCCCGCTTCGGTTCGGACCGAAACGGCGAGACCCTGCACCGACAGCACGACCGGAGCGGTCATTCAAAGACGCAGCGCGGGAAGTAGAAGGAGACCACCCAGTTCGGCATGTCCACGATTTCCGATATCCTGAGATCGCCGCAGGTGGAGACGAGCATGTAGGCGTCCACCGCCGCCATCCCCCGCGTGGCGCAGAGATGGTCCACCATGCCCGCCACCGCGTCGCGGGAAGCCGCCATCAGGTCCGGCCCGATCCCGGTCGTGACCTCGTAACCCTTGGCGTCGAGATGGCGCGTGACCGGCCCCGGCGTGGTAAAACGCGGCGTCTTGAGGTTCGCGCCCTTCACCAGATCCAGTGTCAGGACGACATCCATGGGGCTTTCGATCGCGGTGCCGCAGACCTCTCCGTCGCCTTGTGCCGCATGTGTGTCGCCGACGCTGAACAGGGCGCCCGCCACCTCCACCGGCAGCCAGAGCGTGGTGCCCGCCGCAAGGTCGCGGATGTCGAGATTGCCGCCCACCCGGCGTGGCGGGACGATGGAATGCAGCCCCGGCTCCGCCAGCGCAGTGCCGATGGTGCCCGCGAACGGCTTCAGCGGCACGCGCGCGTCGCGCCCGAACATCGCGGGCGCCATCGTGTCCGGGTCGTAGGACCAGACATGCAGTGCCGCTTCGGTGAACTGGTCCGCGAGCAGCCCGAAACCGGGGATGTTCGCCGTCCAGCCCCAGCCTTTGCCGTCCTGCGCCTGCGGCTCGAAGCTGTCCAGCGTCACCTTCAGCGCGTCGCCCGGCTCCGCCCCCTCGACATGGATCGGCCCCGACACCGGGTTGATCTTGCCGAAGTCGAGCGCCGCCACATCCGCCACGGTCGATGCGGGGCCAAGCTGCCCGGCCGAGCTGTCATGGCACCGGAAGCGGATCGTCGCCCCCGGCTCCACCCGCTCCGCCGGGGTCAGCGCATTGTCCCAGCCGAAATGATGCTGGGCGCCGTGGATCGTGTAGTCGCAGGCCTTGCACATGGGTTATTCCTTCACCCAGACGTAGTCGTAGTTCACCGGGATGGAGACCGGATCGACATAGAGGCTGTCATCCCCGCCCATCCGCGCCGATTTCATCGTGAAGCGCTGCTCGTTGAAGACCGGAACCCACGGCGCCTCCTCCATTACCTTCATGTAGACGTCGGACCATTGCTTTATCCGTGCGGGGTCGGCGGGATCGACCATGCTGTCGGCGGCGGTCGCTTCCTTGTCGATCGCGGGATCGCAGAACTTGGACCAGTTCCAGCCGCCCGCCTCTGCCCCGGTGCAGCCGAGAATCGGACCGTAAAAGTTGGACGGATCGGGGAAATCCGCGATCCACGCCATGCCGCCCGACCAGATCTTGGGTGCGGGGCCGGCACCCCCCGCCTCGATCACGTTGGCCTGTGCGAGACTGCGGATCGAGGCCCTGATGCCCACGCCCGCCAGATCCTGCTGGATCGCCTGCGCGATGCGGGGGTTGGGATCGGTGTTCATCACGTAGAGCTCGGTGTCGAACCCGTCCGGGAATCCCGCCTCGGCCAGCATGGCCTTGGCCTTTTCGGGATCGAACGGGTAGCCCTTGTAATCCTTGGTATAGCCCGGCATCGACGGCGGCAGCGGCTGGGTCGCGGGCACCGCGCGGCCGTTGATGATCTGCACGATCCGGTCCTTGTTGACCGCCATGTTGACCGCTTTGCGCACCTCCAGCTTGTCGAAGGGCGGTTTCGTTACATTGAGCGTGATGTAGCCGGTCTGGAGCTGCCCGCCCTCCACCACGCGGGCCTTTTGCGCGGGGTCGGCCATCACCTCCTGGAACTTCGCGGGCGGGATGCCGTCGCCGGGCACGTCGACCTCGCCGTTCTGAAGCCGGAGCAGCGCCACGATCGGCTCCTGCCCGACCTCGAACGTCACGCCGTCAAGATAGGGCAGCCCCTTGCGCCAGTAATCCGCGTTCTTCTCGAACACCAACCGCTGTCCGATGGTCCATTCGCCCAGCTTGAAGGCCCCGGTGCCGACCGGATGGTGGCCGAAATCGCCGTTCGCGGCCTCCACCGCCTCCTTCGGCACGACGGCGGCGAAGTTCAGCGCCATGATGTGGAGGAAGGTGGCGTCGGGGCGCGACAGCTCGATCTTCACGGTGGCGGGATCGACGACCGTGACGCCCGCGAGCCCCGTGGCGGAGCCGTTCGCCACCGCATCATAGCCCTTGATCGCGGCAAAGAAGCCCGCCGCGGGGGATTGCGTCTTGGGATCCGTCACCCGGTCGAGCGAGTATTTCACATCCTGCGCCACCATCTTGCGGCCGTTAGTGAACACCACGCCGGGGCGCAGATGGAAGGTGAAGGTCATCCCGTCGGCGGAGATTTCATAGCTCTCCGCCAGACCGGGGCGCAGGTCGGTGGTGCCGGGCGCGTAGTCCATCAGCCCGTCGAAGATCGACTTGATCATCGACCAGTTCTGCCAGTCATAGCCGATCGCCGGGTCGAGCGTCGCCACGTCATCCTTGTAGGTGATGACGATGGTGCCGCCGGACCGCGCGTTCGGGTCCAGCGTTTCCTGTGCGACGGCGGGCAGCGCCAAGGCCACGATCAGGGCGGTGGAGGCGAGCAGTGTCTTCATTGTCTTCTCCTGTTGGAACTAGCGGATACGGATGCGGGGATCGACCAGCGGGGTGATGAGGTCGGCCAAAAGGTTGCCCAGCACGATCGCGCAGGCAGAAACGAGCGTCACGCCCATGATGATCGGAATGTCGATGCGCTGGATCGCCTGCCAGGCAAGCTGGCCGATGCCGGGCCAGCCGAACACCCCCTCCACCACCACGATGCCGCCCATGAAGATGCCGATGTCGATCCCGATCATCGCGATGATCGGCAGGATCGCATTGGGCAGCGCGTGGCGCAGGATCACGCGGGCGCGGCTCAGCCCCTTGGCGCGTGCGGTGCGGATAAAATCGGTGCGCAACACCTCCACCATGCTGGAGCGCATCATCCGCGCATACCAGCCCGACCCGAGGATCCCGAGCGTCAGCGCGGGCAGCACCAGATGCGCGGGCGTGCCGTAGCCGCCGATCGGAAACCAGCCGAGTCGCACGGCGAAGACATAGAGCAGGATCAGCGCCACCACGAACTGCGGCGCGCTGACGGCCACAAAGCTCGTCATCATCAGCCCGTTGTCCACCGCCCGACCGCGCCAGAGCGCGGCGATCACCCCCATCGTGAGGCCGATCACCAGCTCCGCCCCGATCCCCGCCGCCATCAGCAAAAGCGACGCTGGCAACCGCGCCCCGATCAGCGCCGCGACATCGGTCTTTTGCAGGTAGCTCCGCCCCATGTCGCCGTGGACCAGCCCCGAGAGATAGCGCCAGTATTGCACCGCGAAGGGCTGATCGAGCCCCAGTTGCGCGCGGATGTTGGCCACCGTCTGCGGCGTGGCCGACCGGCCCGCGATCTGGCGCACCGGATCGGCGGGCAGGACGTAGAGCAGCACGAACGTGATGAACGACACGCCCAGCAGGATGAACCCCGCCTGCACCAGCCGCCGGATCAGATATGCCGCCATCAGTCCGACCCCCGCAGTGTCGGGTCGAGCACGTCGCGCAGCGCGTCCCCCACGAGGTTGAACGCCAGCGCCAGCGTCACGATCGCCACGCCGGGAAAGAACACGAGCCAGGGTGCGGCCTGAAAGTAGGTCTGGTTCTCGAAGATGATGTTGCCCCAGCTCGGCGTCGGCGGCTGCACGCCCACGCCGAGGTAGGACAGCGTCGCCTCCAGCAGCACGGTGGTGGAGATGCCGAGCGTGCCCCACACGATGATCGTCGGCACCAGATGCGGCAGGATGTGCCGGAACAGGATGCGCGCCGTCCCCGCCCCCAGCGTCCGCTCCGCCGCGATGAAGTCCCGCGCGGCGAGCGCCGTGGTCCCGGTATAGATCACGCGCGCGGTCTGCACCCAGTTCACCATCGCGATCACCACCGCCACGATCCAGAGGCTCGGCTGGAAAATCGCGGCCAGGCAGATCGCGAGCAGCAGCGCCGGGAACGCCATCATCAGATCGGTAAAGCGCATCAGGACCGCGCCGATCCAGCCCCGGAAGAACCCCGCCACGAGGCCCACCACGGTGCCGATCACCAGTGCGATCCCATTGGCCACCACCCCGATGATGAGCGACGTACGCGCGCCGTAAAGCAGCCGGCTGAAGAGGTCGCGCCCCAGAAGGTCGGTGCCCAGCAGATAGGCTCCGCCCGGCGGCAGCGGCGCACCGGTCAGCGTCAGCCCGTCAAAATTCTGCGCGAACGGGTCGTGCGGTGCGATCCACGGCGCGAGGATCGCGGCCGCCACGATCAGGATCACCAGCGCCATGCCAAAAAGCGCGATCTTCCGGCGGCGAAGCCGGGTCCATGCGGTGTCTGCCTTGCGCGCCCTCTGGGGCACGGTCGCATCGGTCATGCGGTGCGGGCCTCCGCGGCACGAAGGAATGCGGTCGTTCGTGTCATGGCGGTCCCGTTTCGGAAGTCGACAGCATGTCGTGCGCCGGTGTCCCGGTCAAGGCGGGCGTCGGGGGGGCGATCCCGTCAGACGTCGAGATTGTAGAATCTTGCGGCGTTCGCGCCAAAAATTTCATCGCGTTCGGTCTGTGTCAGGGATGTGTCCAGCAGTTCGCGCAGCGTGGCCACGACCCGCGCGTAGGGTGCAGCCTGAAGGCAGACCGGCCAGTCGCTCCCGAACATCGAGCGCGCGGGCCCGAAGACGGTCAGCGCGTGATCGACGTAAGGTTTCAGATCGGCGGGTGTCCAGTCGCGGTGGTGGGCCTCCGTCACCATGCCCGACAGCTTGCAATGGACCCCCGGACAGACCGCGACGGCGGCGAGATCTGCCGCCCACCCCTCGAACGCCCCCGACGCGATGGCGGGCTTGGCGATATGGTCCACGACGGCGCGGAGATCCGGGACATGGTCCAGCATCGCCGCGACATGACGCAGATGCCGGGGATGGACGAGGATGTCGAATGGAACATTCCGCCGGGCGAGCGTCCCGAGGTTCGCCAGCACCGCAGGGCGTGTGATGTAGGCGTCATCCTCCAGATCCTGCAGCATCGGGCGCAGGCCCACGAACTTCGGGCGGCGCATCAGCGCATCGAGTTTCGTCCCGAACGCCGGATCCTCCATGTCGAGCCAGCCCACAACGCCCGCGACGAAGGGCGTGCGCGCCGCGAGGTCGAGGAGGAACGCCGTCTCGGCTTCGGTCGCCGCCGCCTGCACGACGACGGTGTGCGCGATGCCAGCCGCGTGCAGATGTGGCGCCAGATCGTCGGGCGTGTAATCGCGGTAGAGCGGTGCGCCCATACCTGGCGTCAGCCAGTCATAGTCGCCGCGCGCGATCCGCCAGAAATGATGATGCGCGTCGATCCGCGGCGGATGCGCCATGGTCCGCCCCTTCAGTAGGTCGCGCGCCCGCCGGACAGGTCGAACACCGCGCCGGTGGTGAAGCTGTTTTCGCGCGATACGAGCCAGACCACCATGTTCGCGGCCTCCGCCACCTCGAGAAACCGGTCGCGCGGGATCTTGGAGAGCATATAGGCGATATGCTCCTCGCTCATCTGGTCGAAGATCGGCGTGCGGGCGGCGGCGGGTGTCACGCAGTTGACCGCGATGTCCATGCCCGCCAGTTCCTTGCCCAGCGATTTCGTCAGCGCGATCACGCCCGCCTTGGAGGCCGAATAGGCCGAGGCGTTGGGATTGCCCTCCTTGCCCGCGATGGAGGCCACGTTCACGATCCGCCCATAACCCTGCGCCTTCATCGACGGCACGACCGCCCGGTTGACGTGGAACGTGCCGTTGAGGTTGATATCCACGACGCGGCGCCATTCGTCGGGGGGATAGCTCTCCAGCGGATGGTTCGGTCCCGCAACCCCGGCGGAATTGACGAGGATCGAGACCGGGCCCAGCCGCTCCTCGGTCCGCGCCTGCGCCGCCATGACGGCGTCGGCGTCGGTGATGTCGACCGCCACCGCCTCCACCCCGCTGCCGAGCCGGTCCTTCGCAGCTGCCAGCCGCTCCGCGCCATTGTCCCAGAGACAGACCCGCGCGCCCGACGCGATGATCCGCTCGGCAAAGGCAAACCCAAGACCCTGCGCGCCCCCGGTGACGACAGCGACCTGCCCGTCGAGATCGATCCTGTTCACGCCCGCCAACCTTTCCTTGCGCAACCCGGAACCAACCGGCCGCGTGGCTCGTGGTGCACGCTCACGCCGCATCGGTCAAGCTGGCAGGGCAAATTACAGGGCCAGATGCTGCCTCCGGTCGGTGGCGATCAGGCGCTGGATCGTCGTCACGATCTGGTCGGCATGGGCATGCGCCAGCGTATCGGCGCGGGTCACGTCGCGGGCGGCGATGGCCTCGATGATGGCATCGTGCTCGTCGGCATATTGCTGCGGCAGGCGGTCGCCGTAGGACTGGTAGTAGAGCCGCAGGATCCGCCGTCCCTCATCGAGCAGCCGCAGAAACAGACCCTCGTAATAGTCGTTCTTGCCAGCAGCTGCGACGGCGGCATGAAAATCGCGGTTGGTAGCGATCATCGCCAGCGCATCGCGCGCACTCACGGCATCGGTGAAAGCCGCCTGCCGGGTGCGGATCAACGCAAGCTCGGCCTCGGTATGGAACTCCGCCGCGAGCCTTGTGGTGACGCGGTACATCAGCGTCAGCGCATCGAAGAACGCGTTGAGCTTCAGAAAGTTGATCGCGGAGACGACGGTGGAGCGGTTCGGCAATGTGGTCACCAGCCCGTCGCCCGCGAGCCGGACCAGCGCCTCCCGGATCGGCGTGCGCGACATCGCGAAGCGTTCGGCAAGCTGGTTCTCGTCGATCGGGCAGCCGGGCTCCAGCACAAGGTCGATGATCTCGTCGCGCAGCACGTCATAGACGTGGCGGACGCCGGACCCGCGCCTGCGTTCCTGCCGTGTCGGGGGGTCGGGCTGTGTCATGCGGGGTCCATCTTCGCCTTCGGCACTAGTGGAACCGCGGCCCCCGATCAAGGGCGGGATGGCGCCCGTGAATCCAGTCGACAAAGAGTATACAATACGCTAGAGCAGTTTCATCCGGGGGACAGGCGAGGCGCACCGGCCCGCCGCACCGATCAGGAAAGGGCTTCGCCATGACGGGCACGACCATCGACGACACGATATTCTCCGGCACGATCCCGGCGCTTATGACGCCCTGCCGGTCCGACCGGACCCCCGATTTCGACGCACTGGTGGCCAAGGGCAAGGGGCTGGTCGCGGCCGGCATGTCGGCCGTGGTTTATTGCGGCTCGATGGGCGACTGGCCGCTGCTGACCGACGCGCAGCGGATGGAGGGGGTGAAGCGTCTGGTGGATGCCGGGCTCCGCGTCATCGTGGGCACCGGGGCGGTCAATTCCGCAAGCGCCGTGGCCCATGCGGCGCATGCGGCAGAGGTTGGCGCGCACGGGCTGATGGTCATCCCACGGGTTCTGTCGCGCGGATCGTCGATCCCCGCGCAGCGCGCCCATTTCAAGGCGATCCTCGGCGCCGCACCGGACCTTCCCGCCGTGATCTACAACAGCCCGCACTACGGTTTCGCAACCCGCGCCGACCTCTTCTTCGACCTGCGGCGGGAGCATCCGAACCTGATCGGCTTCAAGGAGTTCGGCGGCCCCGCCGATATGTCCTATGCCGCTGAGCATATCACCAGCCGCGACGACGGGGTGAGCCTGATGATCGGTGTCGATACCGCCGTCGTGCACGGGTTCGTCAACTGCGGCGCGATCGGGGCGATCACCGGCATCGGCAACGTGCTGCCCGAGGAAGTCCTGAACCTCGTCCGACTGTCGCAGGCGGCGGCCCGGGGCGACGTGCAGGCCCGCAAGCGCGCGCAGGAGCTGGAATCGGCACTGGCGGTGCTGTCGAAGTTCGACGAGGGCACCGATCTGGTGCTGTTCTTCAAGTATCTCCTCGTGCTCAACGGCGAGCAGGACTATGCGCTCCACTTCAACGAAACGGACGAATTGACGGAAAGCCAGCGCGGGTTCGCCAAGGCGCAGCTCGACCTCTTCCGGGCCTGGTACGCGGACTGGTCGAAGGAGCCGGGCGCCGTTGCCTGAGGGCGTTCAACCCCGCAACCGGTCGCCTTTCTGGTCGAACAGGAACCCCCGCGCAGGATCGGGCGACAGCCGGACCGGGCTGCCGACGCGGTAGTCATGTTCCCCGAAGAGCCGCACGGTCAGAAGGCCGTGCGGGTCGGTGTTGACATAGACATTGGTCTCGCCGCCCAGATGCTCCACATGGCTGACGGTGCCCGCGATCCCGTCCTCGGCGTCGCCGATGGCGAGATGTTCGGGCCGGATGCCCAGCGTCTCCGCCGTGAGGCCGAGTGCGGCGCCTTTCAGGAAGTTCATCTGAGGCGAGCCGATGAAGCCCGCGACGAAGGTGTTGGCGGGATCGTTGTAGATATCCATCGGTCGACCCGCCTGCGCGACCTGCCCCGCGTTCAGCACCACGATCCGGTCGGCCAGCGTCATCGCCTCCACCTGATCGTGGGTAACATAGACCATGGTGGCCGAAAGCTCCCGGTGCAGACGCGCGATCTCGATCCTTGTGTTGACGCGCAGCGCCGCATCGAGGTTGGAGAGCGGCTCGTCGAACAGGAACAGCTTCGGGGTGCGCACCACGGCCCGCCCGATGGCGACGCGCTGGCGCTGACCGCCCGACAGCTCCGCCGGGCGACGATCCAGCAGCGGCTCCAGCCCCAGCATGTCGGAGGCCCGCGCGACGCTGGTCGCCACGTCCGCCATTGACGCGCCCGACTGCCGGAGCCCGAGGCCCATGTTCGCGCGCACCGTAAGATGGGGGTAAAGCGCGTAACTCTGGAACACCATCGCGATCTCACGCTTCGACGGCGGGACATTGTTGACCGTCGCCCCGTCGATGGCGATATCGCCCGCCGTCGCATCTTCCAGCCCCGCGATGATCCTGAGCAGCGTGGACTTGCCACATCCCGAGGGCCCGACAAAGACGCAGAACTCGCCGTCCGCCACCTCGAGGTCGATGCCCTTGATGACCTCGACCTTGCCGAAGCTCTTGGTGATGCCGGACAGCGTCAGATCGCCCATGTCGGTCCTTCCAGTCTGATCGCAGCGCCCGACCGCACGCTTTCGTCCGCCGCAAGGCAGATGGCGAGCGAACGCACCGCGTCGGAAAGGTGGCGCGAAAGGTCCATGTCCTCGTCGATGGCACGGGCAACGAACGCCGCCTCCCGGTCGCAAAGCTGCTGGTGGCCGGGCTCGTCCGCCATTGAGAGATCCTCGTCGGGCCGGCCCACGCGGTGAAGCCGGATCATCGACGTCTTCGTATGCGTGTCGATGTCGTCGGAGCGCGCATCCTCCGGCATCCGGATCGACACCGCGCCGTTCGGGCTGACCACATCCTTCACGAAGAACGCAGTGTCCGACATCATCGGCCCCCACCCCGCCTCATACCAGCCGAGCGAGCCATCCCCGAACAGCACCTGGAAATGGCCGTAGTTATACATGTCCGGCGCGATGTCCTGCGACAGGCGCAGCCCCATGCCGCGCACCTCCACCGGGTCCGCGTCGGTAATCTGGAGCATCACATCGACATAATGCACCCCGCAATCGACGATGGGTGAGGTGGTCTGCATCAGCGCCTTGTGCACCTCCCATGTCGGCCCCGCGCTCTGCTGGTTGAGGTTGAGGCGGAACACATAAGGCCCGCCGAGCGCCCGCGCCTCCGCGATCAGGCGCTGCCATGAAGGATGGTGGCGCAGGATGTAGCCGACGACGACCTTGCGGCCTGTCCGCTCTGCCGCCGCCTGAACGCGACGCGCATCGGCCACCGTGGTCGCCAGCGGCTTTTCGACGAAGACATGGCATCCCGCCTCCATCGCCATGATGGCAAGGTCGGCGTGGCTGTCGGAATAGGTTGCGATGGACACGAGGTCGGGCTTCAGCCGCGCCAGCGCCTCTGCGAAATCGTGGGTCAGCGGGTAGGCCGACAGCACGTCGGGCAGCGCGGGGGTGGAGCGGTTGACGAGGCCCACGATCTCGAACGCGGGGTCCGCATGATTGGCTTGGGCGTGGCTCAGGCCCATATTGCCAAGGCCCACGATGAGCGTGCGGATGGGGGTCATTTGACGGCTCCTGCGGTGATGCCGCGGATAAGCTGGCGCGAGAAGATGAGATAGAGCATCAGCACCGGCAGGATCGCCAGCGAGAGCGATGCCAGCACGGCGTTCCAGTTGGTGACATACTGCCCGATGAAGATCTGGCTGCCGAGCGTCAGGGTCTTGGTCGCCTCCGACGGTGCCAGGATCAGCGGAAACCAGAGGTCATTCCAGATCGGGATCATGGAGAACACCGCCACCGTCGCCAGCGCGGGCCGCACGAGAGGCAGCACGAGGCGAAAGAAGATGCGGTATTCGGATAGCCCGTCGATGCGGCCTGCGTTCTTCAGATCCGCCGACACCCCGCGCATGAACTCCGCCAGGATGAACACGGCCAGCGGTAACCCTTGGGCGGTATAGACGAGGATCAGCGACGTCAGCGTGTTCACCAGACCCGTCGCGACCATGATCTGCAGGATCGCCACCGTGCCAAGCCGGATCGGAATCATGATCCCCAGCGCCAGATAAAGCCCCATCAGCAGATTGCCGCGAAACCGGTATTCCGACAGCGCGAACGCCGCCATCGCGCCGAAAAGCAGGATCAGCGTCAACGAAACTACGGTCACGATCATGGAGTTCTGGAAATAGCGCAGGAAATCGCCCTGCTCCAGCACGGTCCGGAAGCCTATGAGGTCGAACGTCTCCCGCGTAGGAAGCGCCAGCGGATGGGCAAAGATCGCGCGGCGGGACTTGAAGGAGTTCACCACGATGACGAAGACCGGGAACAGCGCGATGGCCGTATAGGTCAGCAGCGCCGCATGGGCGGCAAGGCTGCGCGGCAGAGAGGATCGCGCCTGCGCCATCAGAACTGATACCGACGCAGGCGCGTCTGGATGACAAAGAGATAGAGGCAGACGCCGATCAGGATCACGAAGAACATCATCGTCGCAATCGCGGCCCCCATGTTCGGATCGCCGAGCTGCAACTGGAAGCCGAAGAACGTGCGGTAGAGGAACGTGCCCAGAAGATCGGTGGAGAAGTTCGGCCCCGCCAGCGCGCCCTGCGTCACGTAGATCAGGTCGAACGCGTTGAAGTTGTTGACGAACGTGAGGATGGAGATGATCCCGATGGCGGGAAGGATCAGCGGCAGCTTGATCTTCCAGAACTGCGCCATGCCGGTGATGCCGTCCATCTCGGCCGCCTCGATCACCTCGTCCGGGATCGTCAGGAGGGCGGCGTAGATCAGCATCATCGGGATCCCGATGAACTGCCAGACCGAGATCAGCGCCACCGCCGTCAACGCGGACCCTTCGTTGCCGAGCCACGGCGCGAACAGGGATTTCAGCCCGACGGCGGCCAGCATGTCGGGCGCGATGCCCCAGAGCGGCGACAGGATCAGCTTCCACACGAACCCCACGATCACGAAGCTGAGGATCGTGGGCACGAAGATCGCCGTGCGGTAGAAGGCGGCCCCCCGGAGCCTCGGCGACGACAGGAGTGCGGCAAGCCCGATGCCGATCGGGTTCTGCACGATCATGTTGAGCACGAAGAACCACAGGTTGTTGCCCAGCGCGTTCCAGAAATGCTCCGACCAGTTCGGGTCGCCGAAGAGGGTGCGGAAATTCGCGAGGCCCACGAAATGGCTGACCTGCCCCTCGCGCGTGAAGAGCGACAGGTTCAGCGTGGCGAACAGGGGCACGATCATCACGGCGGTGTAGATCGCCACGGCGGGGGCGAGGAAGATGGCGATATGCCAGCGGATCGGTCGTCGGTCTGCCAAGGCGCTTCCTTTCCTCGGGCGACCGGCCCCCCCATGCGCGGGGGCCGGTCATGGGCTCACTTCTCCTGCGGCTTGTACCAGCTGGCGAGGCCCTTTTGCAGCTCCTCGCCCGCCGCGTCCGGCGTCTCGGTGCCGTTGATCACGTTGGCCGACGCCGCCCAAACCGCGTTTTCAAGGTTCGGCGTGCCGCGCGACAGGATCTGGTAGGTGTAGCGCAGCGTGGGCTTGCAGGACTGGCGCCAGCCCAGCATCGTGTTGGCCAGCGGATCCTCGATCGTCACCGGCTTGTCGATCAGCGGGAAGAACCCCGGCAGCGCGTTGCCGTAGAGCGTCGCAAACTCCTCCGACCCGACCCAGGCGAGGAATTTCATCGCCGCCTCCTTGTTCGGGCTCGCCGCATTCAGCCCGATCGCATGGTCCGGCTGGTCGGAGAGGTAGCACTGGTCGCCCGCGGCAGGCACCGGCGGCGCAAAGGCCCCCATCTTGAAATCGGCCTGGCTGTTGAAGGTCGCGATCTCCCACGAGCCTGCGGGATAGATCGCGGCACGGCCCAGCGTGAAGAGGTTCTGGCTGTCGGGATAGGTCTGCGCCTCGAACCCGTCGCCCATGTAGGGGCCCCATTTCGCCAGCTCGGCAAACGGCTTCACCCAGTCCGGGTCGGTCAGCTTCTGGCTGCCGTCGATGATCGCGCGGCGGCCCGCCTCGCCCTTCCAGTAGTTCGGGCCGATATTCTCGTAGCCCATGGTCGCGGCTTCCCACTGGTCGTGGGTGCCCATGGCGAGCGGGATATACGTCCCGTCGGCCTTGATCTTGTCGAGGGCGGCGTAGAACTCCGGCATCGTCTTGGGCTCGGCGATCCCCATTGCGTCGAGCGCGTCCTGATTGGTGATGAAGCCGTGGATCACGCTCGCCATCGGCACGCAGAACGTGTGCTTGCCGTCGTCGGTCTGCCACGCGGCCTTGGCCACGTCGGAAAAGTCGGCGAGTTCCTTCATGTCCGACAAATCGGCGAGCTGGCCTTTCTCATAGAGCGCCAGCGACGCATCGAACGGGCGGCAGGTGATCAGGTCGCCCGCCGAGTTCGCGTCAAGCTTGGCATTCAGGGCGGCGTTGTATTCGGTCGGCGCGGAGGCGGCGAAGCTCACCTTGATGTCGGGATATTTTGCCTCGAACGCCGGGATGATCTTGTCCTGCCAGACCGGCAGGTCGTCGTTGCGCCAGCTCTCTATCGTCAGCGTCGTGTCGGCCCACGCGCCTTGGGCGAGAAGGGTGCTGGCGAGAAGGCTCGCGGTGAGGGTGGTCAAGCGCATGGTCGTCTCCCTGATGACGGTCCGGTCCGGCCCGAGATGAGCCTAGCCTAGCGAAGCCTGCGACGGAAAGGCCATCCTTTTTGTCGGAGCCAGCTTGAGGAAGGTCCGGGAGGCGAAGCGCGATTGCCTCCGGGCGGCGGTCTGGTAGCCATGCGGGAGGGGAGGACGGCGATGACACTCTATCTTGGCGTCGACGGGGGCGGGACCGGCTGTCGGGCGGTGGTCGCGGATGCGGACGGGCACCGTCTGGGCGAAGGCCACGCCGGACCGGCCAACATCGTGACCGACCCCGAGGGCGCGGCCGCCAGCATCGTCGCCGCTGTGTCGGCAGCACTTGGCGGGCGGGCGGGCGGGGTCCGCGCGGTCATGGGCCTCGCCGGGGCCAACGTGCCCGGCGCGGCGGAGCGGTTGCTCCCGCGCCTCCCCTATGCCGACGTGCGGGTGGTGAGCGATGCTGTGACCGCCCTGCGCGGTGCGTTCGGCGGGGCGGAGGGCATCGCCGCGACCGTGGGCACTGGTTCGGTCTTCGCCTCGTTCCGGGGCGGCCCTGTGCGGCTGATCGGCGGCTGGGGATTGACGCTCGGCGACGAGGGCAGCGGGGCGTGGATCGGGCGCAGGCTGCTGGCGCAGGCACTTCGGGCGCGGGACCGGACGGCGGCTCTGACGCCGCTGCTGGAGGAGGTGCTGCAAAAGGCCGGCGGCGCGCACGGTCTGGTCGGCTTCGCGAGGACGGCGAGCCCCGCCGACTTCGGGCGGTTCGCGCAACGGCTCGTGGAGCAGGCGACCGACCCCGCAGCGGAGGAAATCCTCGCCGAGGCGGACTGCTGGATCCTGCGCGGCATCGACCATCTGTCGGAGGGCGGCGATCTGCCGGTGGCGTTTCTGGGTGGGCTGGGGCCGGTCTTTGCCGCGCGGTTGCGGCATCATTATGCCGGACGGATCCGCACGCCGCTCGGTTCGGCGCTTGACGGCGCGCTGTGGATGGCGCGCACTGGCACCGACATCGCGCCCACCTTCGGAAAGGACAGGACATGACCGGCACATTCCACATGGCAGCCGAGGTGCACGAGATCCCGGCCGTGGCCGCGCGCTTTCTGACCGACGCGGCGTCCGACGTGGCCCGCGCGGGGGCGGCACTCCGCGACCTCTCCCCCAGCCTGATTGCGACTGTGGCGCGCGGGTCGTCGGACCATGCCGCGACCTACCTCAAATACGCGGTGGAGCTTTGCGCGGGCCTGCCGGTCGCCTCGATCGGACCCTCGGTCGCGTCGATCTACGGGCGGCAGCTGCGGCTGGAGAAGGCCGCCTGCATCGCCATCTCGCAGTCGGGACAAAGCCCCGACATCGTGGAGATGCTGCGCTCCGCCATCGCGGGCGGCGCGCTTGGCATCGCCATCACCAACGCAGCCGACAGCCCCGTGGCCCATGCCGCAACCCACTGCCTGCCGCTGGGTGCCGGGACGGAGCGGAGCGTGGCAGCCACGAAGACCTTCGTGACCTCCGTGCTGGCCGGGCTAGCGCTTCTGTCCGAATGGCAGCGCGACGCGGCCCTGAGCCGCGCCGTGGCCGCTCTGCCCGACGCGTTCGACGCCGCCCTCACGCTCGACTGGTCGCCGCTGGAGGACCGGCTCGCGGATGCCACGTCGCTGTTCGTGCTGGGGCGCGGTCCGGGTTTTGCGATCGCCGCCGAGGCCGCGCTGAAGTTCAAGGAGACCTGCGGCCTCCATGCCGAAAGCTACAGCGCCGCCGAGGTCCTGCACGGTCCCGCGGCCATCGTCGCCGGGGGGTTTCCCGTTCTGGCACTGGGGGTGGCGGATGCGGCCTTGCCGCAGCTTGCAGCGACGGCGGAGCGTCTGGCGGGACAGGGGGCCGATGTGTTCGTGACAGGCGGCGCGACGCGCGGCGCCATACTGTTGCCATCCGTACCGGACCTGCATCCGCTGGTCGCACCGCTCGTGCTCGCGGTGGGCTTTTACGCCTTTGTCGAAGGGCTGGCCCGGCGCCGGGGCCATGACCCCGACACGCCGCCCCATCTGCGCAAGGTGACCGAGACGGTGTGACCCGCCGCGCGGTTGACACCTTCGCTCCAAGGGTGCGTTAAGACATTGGGGACCGGTCTCCCGAAAGGTTGCGGATGCTGAAAGCTGCGCTGAACACCGCGAAGCGGCGCAAGAACGCGCCGGAGGAAGCCCGGGGCACGGTGCTGCATCCGATCCGGCTCGACTTCTGGGGCGGCGAGTCGCTGCGCGGGTTCGGCCGCGATCTGGCGGCCATGGAACGCCCGTCGCTGCCCCATTTCGTGCCCTTCGTGCTGCCCGACCGCCTGCACGACAACCAGCGCCATCTCCAGGACAACCACCGCCACATTCAGGCAGCGCTCCACGACAAGTCCTCGCTGACCCCGGCGGCGGAATGGATCCTCGACAACCACCATATCGTGGAGGAGAACTTCCGCCATCTCGCGCGCGACATGCCGCGCGAGGTCTATCGCAACCTGCCGACCATCCGGGTCGAGGGCGACACCGAGATCCCCCGCGTCGTGGCGCTGATCTGGTCCTACGTCGCGGTTACCAACTCCGCCGTCGGGCGCGGCAGCCTGACCGAGATCGTGGAAGGCTTCCAGACCGCCCACGCGCTCACCATTGGCGAACTCTGGGCCGTGCCCGCGATCCTGCGCTTTGTGCTGCTGGAAAACCTGCGCCGCCTGTCGGACCGGGTGGAACGCGCGCGCACCATGCGCGACGCGGCCAATACGCTCGCCGACCGCCTGCCGGGGGCGGGTGATCCCGCCGTGTCTGCGTTGCTGGACGCCGAGGCACCGCCCGCGACCGAGCAGAGCTTCTGGGTCCAGATGCTCTACCGTCTGCGCGACGGCAGTCATGTGTCGCCCGATGCGCTGCGCTGGCTGGAACGCGCGCTCCATGCCAACGGCACCACGCCCGAACATATCATCGCCACCGAACATGCGCGCCAGTCGTCGGGCAACGTGTCGGTCGGCAACATCATCAAGAGCCTGCGCCGGATCGACGAGATCGACTGGTTCGTGTGGTTCGAATCCGTCAGCGGCGTCGACCGGGTGCTCCGCCGCGATCCCGACTACGAACGGCTCGACAAGAGCACGCGCAACGCCTACCGCAACGCGGTTGAGCGGATCGCCCGGCGGACGGAGACGGAGGAAACAGCGGTCGCCCTTTCCGCAGCGTCCGATCCTGGCATCGGCGCGGGCGAGAACCTGATGGGCGACGGCGAGACCGCCTTCGCGCGACGGTTCGGCTACCGGCCCCGTGTGCGCGAGCGAGTGCTGGCCGCCTACCGCCGCACCGGCTGGCTCGGCATCTTCCTGCCCGCGGTCGCGATGACGCTGCTTGCCGCGGCGCTGATGGCCCGTGCCATTCCGATATCCTCGACGCTGGACATGACGCTGTTTCTGGCGGCCCTCCTGCCCGCGTCCGAGGCGATGCTGGGCCTTCTCAGCCGCGCCGTGGCCCGGCTCGTGCCGCCGAAGGTGCTGCCGGCCTACGATTTCAGCGACGGCGTGCCGGAGGATGCGCGCACGCTGGTCGTGATCCCCTGTCTGCTGACCGGCTACGACGAGATCGACACGCTCATCCGTGCGCTGGAACTGCACTACCTCGCCAATCCGCAGGGCGAGATTTCCTTTGCGCTGCTGGGCGACTGGGTCGACAGCAAGGCCGAGACGCGGGACGGCGACGCCGCACTCCTCGACCATGCGCGGGCCGGGATCGACGCGTTGGCGGACCGCTATGCTGCGGCCGGTCCGCGACGGTTCTTCCTTCTGCACCGCGCACGGCTCTACAATGCCGCCGACCGGGTCTGGATGGGGTGGGAGCGCAAGCGCGGCAAGCTTGCAGAGCTGAACCAGCTTCTGCGCGGCGACGGCGACACCTCCTATCTGGACACCGGGCCACGCCCGCCGCAGGGCGTGCGCTTTGTGGTGACGCTGGACGCGGACACGCGGCTGATGCGCGGCACGATCGCGGCACTGGCGGGCAAGCTGGCGCATCCCGTCAACCGGCCCGTGTCCGACCCCCGGACGGGCCGGGTCGTCAAGGGCTACGGCATCCTGCAACCGCGGCTCACCCCGTCGCTCGCCACCGGGACCGAGGCGTCGCTGTTCCAGCGGATCTTCTCCGTCGACCGGGGGTTCGATCCCTACGTCTTCACCGCCTCCGACCTCTATCAGGATCTGCTGGGCGAGGGCACCTACACCGGCAAGGGCATCTATGACGTCGACGCCTTCGTGGCCGCGACCGAAGGCCGGATCCCCGAAGGCGCCGTGCTGTCGCACGACCTGCTCGAAGGATCGCTCGCGCGGGCTGCCCTCGTGTCCGACATCCGTCTGGTGGAGGATTTCCCGGTCGATTACGCCGTCGACGCCTCGCGCCAACATCGCGGGGCGCGAGGCGACTGGCAGCTTCTGCCGCTGATCCTGAGCCCGGTGAGCCGCCTTCCTGCATTGGCGCGGATGAAGATGGTCGACAACCTGCGCCGGTCGCTGCTGGCGCCCGCATGGGTGCTGGCCTCTGTGCTGGGCTGGCTGACGCTCAGCGCCCCGGAGGCGCTGAACTGGCAGCTTCTCCTGCTGCTGGCCCTGTTCCTGTCGGCGCTGCTCTCCGTCTCCACCAACATGAAGCCGGACCAGCCGATGGACTTCCAGCTCTGGTATGCGGGGCGGCTGGTGCGCGACGTGGGCCGGACGCTCTGCGCGATGGCGATGCGGCTCACGTTCCTCGGCCATCAGGCGGCGCTGATGGTGGACGCGGTGCTGCGCACGCTCTGGCGCCTGCTGGTGACCCGACGCAACCTGCTGGAATGGCGCACCGCGCGGCAGGCGGCGGATGCAGCACCGGGCAGCGTGCGGGCTTACAGCCGCGCAATGGCGGCCTCCCCGATCATCGGGCTGGGTGCCATCGCGCTGGTGGCAATCATCAACCCGCAGAACCTGCCGCTCGCCGCCGTGATCTCGCTTCTCTGGATCGTCGCACCCTTTGTCGCGCGTGAGGCGAGCCAGACGCTGGAGACGGCCGACACGCTCGACATCCGCCCCGAGGACCGGGCCGAGCTGCGCGGCATCGCGCGGTCCACCTGGCGCTTTTTCGAAGCGTTCGTCACCGAGGAAAGCCACCACCTTCCGCCCGACAACTACCAGGATCTGCCGGAGCCAAAACTGGCGGAGCGCACGTCGCCCACCAACATCGGGCTTTACCTTCTGTCGGTCGTCTCCGCGCGCGATTTCGGCTGGATCGGGATGCTGGACGCGGTCGGGCGCATCGACCGGACGCTGGGCTCCATCGCGCGGATGGAAAAGCACCGCGGCCATCTTTACAACTGGTATGACACCCGCACGCTGGCGGTGCTGGAACCGCGCTACGTCTCCTCGGTCGACAGCGGCAACCTCGCGGGGCATCTGGTCGCGGTGGCGCGCGCGCTGAAGGAGTGGGCGGCAGCACCGATGGTGCATATGCTGACCGATCCGCAGGGCGTCGCCGACACGCTGCGGCTGGTGCGCCAAAGCTTCGACGCGGTGCCCGACGACCGGCGCGCGCTCCGCCCGCTGCGACGGCGGCTGGAAGAGCGGATCGAGGGCTTCGAGCGGACCCATGCGACTTATCTGGCGGAACCGCAGCTGGCCCCGGTCCGCGCAATCGGGCTGTCGGTGGTGGCCGACGACATCCGCAGCCTCGCACGCGCCTATGCGGCGGAAATCCCGACCGAGGCCACGCACGACCTGATCTGGTGGACCGGCGCGCTGAAGGCCAACTGCGAGGCGCTCCTCGCCGTGCCCGCGAACCGGACGGAGGAGAATGCGCTGTTGAGCCGCAGGATCGACCAGGTGGCCGAACGGGCCCGCGCGGTCGCCTTCTCGATGGATTTCGGGTTCCTCGTTGACCCCGACAGCTGGCTTCTGTCGATCGGCTACCGGCCCGACCCGGGGCAGCTCGACGACGCGCATTATGACCTGCTGGCATCCGAGGCGCGACTGGCGAGCCTGTTCGCCATCGCCAAGGGCGACGTCGCGAACCGGCACTGGTTCCGGCTGGGCCGCCCGGTGGCCGCGTTCGGCCTGGGCGGTGCGCTGCTGTCCTGGTCGGGGTCGATGTTCGAATATCTGATGCCGCCACTCGTGATGCACGAACGCGCGGGCTCGATCCTGAACGAATCCTGCATGACGGCCATCGCGCGGCAAATCGCTTACGGGCGCAAGCTGGGCCTGCCTTGGGGCATCTCGGAGAGCGCCTTCAACGCGCGCGACGGCGATCTCAACTACCAGTATCTCGCCTTCGGGGCGCCGGAACTGGCGCTGAAACGGATGACCGGCGGAGAGCGCGTGGTGGCCCCCTACGCGAGCCTGCTGGCAGCACAGCTGCGCCCGCATGCGGCGCTCGCGAACCTTGCGGCGCTGGAGGCGCTGGGCGCGCGCGGGCCGCACGGCTTTTTCGACGCGGTGGATTTCACCCCACGCAGGATGCCGGAGGGCGAGGATCACGTCGTGGTCCGCACCGTGATGTCGCACCATCAGGGCATGTCGATCTGCGCCGTGGCCAATGCGGTCCTGAAGGGCATCCACCGCGACCGGTTCCACAGCGACCCGGTCATCCAGGCGTCGGAATTGCTGCTCCAGGAACGCGCACCGAGCGACGTGGTGCCGATCGTCCGCTCCGCGATGGGCGAGGACCGCGCCGCGACCGACGCCGACGTGAACCCCATCGCCCAGACCGTGATCCACGATCCGATCGACGCCGAGCCCGCAGTGGGTGTGATGTCGAACGGCGGCCTCGCCGCAATGGTCAGCGCGACAGGGGCGGGCTCCCTGCGTCTGGGCGCGCGCGCCGTGACGCGCTGGCGGGCCGGTCCCGCGGGCGAACAGGGCGGCATCTTCCTGTTCCTGCGTGACACCCAGAGCGGTCATTGGTGGTCCGCCACAGCCGCCCCCCGTGCCGCCCCGGGAGAGCGGGCGGAGGCGATCTTCTCCGACCACAAGGCGGAGTTCGTCAAACGCGTGGAGGGGATCGAATCCCATCTGGAGGTCATCGTCGCGTCCGAAGCCCATGCCGTGGGTCACCGCCTGACGCTGCGCAACACCGGCGCCGCGCCGCGCACCTTCGATGTGACCAGCTACGGCGAGATCGTGCTCGATACAGACGCCGCCGATGCGGCGCACCCGGCGTTTTCCAAGATGTTCGTGCGCACCGAAGTGATCCGGGACGGGTCGGCCATCACGGCGCGGCGCAATGTGCGCACGGCTTCGGACACGCCGCTCCATCTCGTGCACCTTCTTTGTGGCGGCGTCGACGGACCTGCCGTGCAGGCAGAGACCGACCGCCGTGCCTTCATCGGGCGCGGGCGCGATCTGGCAACCGCCGCCGCCTTCGACGCAGGAGCGACGTTCCAGGGCACCTCCGGCTTCACGCTCGATCCGATCTTCTCGCTCCGGCGCGAGGTCCGGCTGGCGCCCGGCAAGGAGGTCTCGCTCACCTTCTGGACCGCCGTTGCCGAGACGGCGGACGATCTCGATCGCGCGCTCCATCACTACAGCCGCGCCGAGGTGTTCGAGCATGAGGCCCGCCTCGCATGGACCCACAGCCAGGTCCAGTTGCGCCACCTCGACACCACGCTGGAGGAGGCGGCGCTCTTCCGCCAGATCGCGGCGCTGCTGATCTATCCCGACAACCGGCTTGCAGCGCAGGACCGGACCATTGCAGCGGCGCTAAGCCCGCAATCGCGGCTCTGGGCCTTCGGCATCTCGGGCGACCATCCGATCATGGTGATCCGCACCGATACCGACGTGGACCTGCCGATCGTGGGCAAGATGCTGCGCCTGCAGGAATTCCTGCGCGCGCGCGGTGTGTCGGCCGATCTGGTCATCCTGAACGAGCGCGCGTCGAGCTATGTGCAGGACCTGCAGAACGGGCTCAACCAGATGGCCGCCGCGGCCTCGCAGGCGAGCTACGGCGAGGCCGGGCGCGCGCATGTCTTCACCCTGCGCCGCGACCGGATGACGGACGAGGACTGGCGCCTCCTCCTCGCGGCGGGGCGGATCGTGCTGCACACCCGGAACGGCAATCTGGCCGAGCACCTCCGCCGGTTCCGCGCCGCCCAGCCGCCCCAGCCGCGCGAGGATGAAGGCCCGCGCCTGCTGCCAGCGCCGACGCGCCGCGCCGACACCCGCGCGCCCCGCGACTTTCCCGAGGAGGCGCTGGCCTTCTGGAACGGCTACGGCGGCTTTTCGGTGGACGGGCGCGAATATGTCGTCCGCCTGCGCCACGGGATGCACACGCCGCATCCATGGATCAACGTCATCGGGCGCCCGGATTTCGGCTTTCACATCAGCGCGGAGGGGGCGGGCTACACCTGGGCCGCGAACTCGCGCGATTACCAGATTACGCCGTGGAGCAACGATCCCGTCATCAACCGCCCGGTGGAGGGGATCTTCCTGCGCGATCACGCGACGGGCCGGATGGCCACGCCGTTCGCCGCCCTGTCCGACGATCCGGCCGCGATCCACGAGGCCCGCCACGGCATGGGCGCGTCCGAATTCCGAAGCTGGACCGACTGGCTCGAGGTGACGGCGGTACAGATGCTGGCCGAGACGGTGTCCGCGAAACTGACGCATGTCACCCTGCGCAACATCACCGACCGGACGCTCCGGATCGACTGTGCCGCGTTCGCGGAAATGCGGCTCGGCAACGATCCGTCGGGCAGTGCTGCCATGATCGCCACCGGGTTCGACGCGGGCCTGCAGGCGATCACCGCCCGCAATCCCTTCAGCCCGGACTTCGGCGACCGCGTCGCGGCCTTCGGATGGGACACGCCGGTGGCCGCCCACCTGACCTCGCGCGCCGCGTTCTTCGGCGCGGGCCGTCCGGTCACGCGCCCCGAAGCGATGGCGGGCGTCTGGCCTGCCGATGCCGTGGGGACCAGCCGCCCCGGCGATCCCTGTGCCGCCCTTCTGACGCGGATCGAGATCGCACCCGGCGCCACCGCCGACCTCACGCTGGTGCTGGCCAACGCGCCGGAGGGCGAGATCGCCGGGGTCATGCGTGCCGCCCGCGCGCCCGGGGCCCATGTCGCAGCGCGCGACGCCGCCCGGGCGGAGTGGGGCGAGTTCCTCGGCGCATTGCAGGTCAAGACTCCCGATGAGAAGCTCGACCTGATGGTCAACGCATGGCTGCCCTATCAGGCGCTGTCGTGCCGGGTCCGCGCGCGAAGCGCCTTCTATCAGGCCTCCGGTGCGACCGGCTTTCGCGACCAGTTGCAGGATACAGCGGCGCTGCTGCTCCACGACAGCACGCTTGCGCGCGCGCAGATCCTGGAGGCGGCGGGGCGGCAGTTCGTGGAGGGCGACGTCCAGCACTGGTGGCTGCCCGCGACCGGGGCCGGGGTGCGCACCACGATCTCCGACGATGTGGTATGGCTCGGGCACGTGACCGCGCATTACGTCGCGGTGACCGGCGAGACGGCGCTTCTGGACGAGCCGGTGCCGTTCCTGCAGGGCAAGCCGCTGGACCCGGGCGAGCATGACGCCTTCTTCACCCCCGAGCGGGCGGAGGAGACGGCCCCGCTCTACGACCATTGCGCCCGTGCCTTGGACCTCGCCATCAAACGGACCGGGGAGCGGGGGCTGCCCCTGATGCTGGGCGGCGACTGGAACGACGGGATGAACCGGGTGGGGGAGGCGGGGCAAGGCATGTCGGTCTGGCTCGGCTGGTTCCTCGCCACGACGCTGGATGCGTTTGTGCCGCTGGCGCAAGCACGCGGCGACGTCGCACGCGTGCAGACATGGAAGGCGCACCGCGAAACGCTGGGTGCCGCGTTGGAAGCCGCATGGGACGGGGACTGGTATCGGCGCGGCTATTACGACGACGGGACACCCTTGGGCTCCTCCGAGAGCGAGGAATGCCGGATCGATTCCATCGCCCAATCCTGGTCCGCGATCTCCGGCGTGGCCGACCCGGACCGCGCGACCGTCGCGATGGACAGCGCGCTGGCCCATCTGGCCGACCGGGACGAGGGCGTGCTGCGGCTCTTCACCCCGCCGTTCGACAAGACCGACAAGGAGCCGGGCTACATCAAGGGCTATCCCCCCGGCGTGCGCGAAAACGGCGGGCAATATACCCATGCCGCCGCCTGGATGATCTATGCGCTGGGTCGCATGGGGCGCGGGCGCGAGGCGGTGGAGATGCTCGACCTCGTCAACCCGATCAGCCATGCCCTGACGCAGCAAGCGGCGGAGCGTTACCGGGTCGAGCCCTACGTCGTCGCCGCCGACGTCTACGGCGCGGCGGACAAGATCGGGCGCGGCGGCTGGACGTGGTATACCGGCTCGGCGGGCTGGATCTTCCGCGCGGCGACGGAAGCGATCCTCGGCATCACGCTCGAGGATGGCACGCATCTGCGCGTGGCCCCCGCGATCCCCGACGACTGGCCCGGCTACAGCGCGAAGCTGCGCCACCGCGGGACGGTGCACGAAATTGCGGTGACGCGCGACGCGGATGGCCTGCGCGTCACCGTGAACGGACGGACAAGCGGGCCGGACGGTCGCTTCGATCTCGGCTGAGGTCAGGTCCGGGCGTGACCCAGCGCCCGGATCACGCCGCGCAGTTCGGCCAGCCCCCGCATACGGCCGATCAGCGGATAGCCCGGATGGGCGTTGCGGTCCGCGTCGCCCAGAAGGTCGTGGCCGTGATCGGGGCGGAACGGAATGTCGCGCCCGCCCTCCCCGTCCAGGAGCGCGCCGATCAGCGCCACCATGTCCGTGTCGCCGTCGAGATGGGCCGCCTCCTCGAACGAGCCGTCGGGGTCTTTCCTCACATTGCGCAGATGCGCGAAATGGATGCGGTCGGCAAAGCGCCCGGCGATTCCCGGCACGTCGTTGGCCGGATTGGCGCCGAGCGAGCCGGAGCACAGCGTCAACCCGTTTTCCGGCGCATCCACCGCTGCCATGATCCACGCGATGTCGTCGGCATCCGACACAATTCGCGGCAGGCCCATGATGTCGCGGGGCGGATCGTCGGGATGCACACAGAACCGCATCCCGAGGTCGTGGGCGGCAGGAATGATCTCCTCCAGGAACCGCTTGTAGTTGGCGCGCAGCGTGTCGCGCCCGATGCCGTCATAGCGGTGGAGGGCGGACTTCAGTTCGGGAATGTCGAACCGGTCGTAGGCGCCGGGCAGACCCGCCATGATCGCGCCCAGAAGGCCGGTGCGTTCGGCCTCCGGCGCGCGCTGAAACCAGCTGTCGCCGGCCGCAATCGCCTCAGGGGAATAATCCTCGCGCGCGGCGTCGCGGCCCATCATGTGGATCTCGAATGCGGCCATCTTGGGGGCGGAAAAGCGCAGGCAGCTTCCCCCGCGCGCCACCGGGGCGGCGAGGTCGGTGCGGGTCCAGTCCAACACCGGCATGAAGTTGTAGCAGACCGTGCGCACACCTTCGGCAGCGAGGTTCGCCATCGACTGACGGTAATTCTCGAACAATCGCGAGAGGTCGCCCTCGCCGCGCTTGATCGCATCGTGGATCGGCAGGCTCTCCACCACGTCCCAGGTGAAGCCCGCGGCCGCGATCCGGCGCGTGCGGTCGGCGATGGTGTGCTGCGGCCAGACCTCGCCGTAGGGCACCTCATGGAGTGCGGTGACGATGCCCGCGGCCCCGGTCTGTGCGATCTCGGGCAGGGTGATGCGGTCGAAATCCCCATACCAGCGCCATGTCTCCCTCATCGTGCGATCCTTTCCGCCATGGCGCGCGCGCCGTGTTCCACGATCCCCGCGTAAATCGGGCCAAGCGGTCCGCAGATCCGGCGGGCGAGGTCGGGGGCGAACACCTCGCGCACCGACAGGAGTGCCGCGACCGGGTCCGCCCCCTCCGACAAGGCGCGCAGGCGGGGGGCGAGCGGGTCTTTCACCTCGATTGCCGCGCCTGCTTCGTCCACCCCGCCGACATAGCGCATCCATGCCGCCACGACGAGCAGCAGGCCGTCGACGGAGCGTCCCGCCTCCAGCCCGTCGGCGAGCGTGCCCAAGATGCGCTGCGGCAACTTCTGGCTGCCGTCCATGGCGATCTGCCAAGTGGAATGGCGGATCGAGGGATTGGCGTAGCGGTCCATCAGCGCGTCCGCATAATCCGGCAGCGAGGTTCCGGGCGGCGGGTCGAGCGCGGGAATGATCTCCCGCGCCCAGAGGTGGCGCACGAACCCCGCCAAGGCCGGATCGGCCACCGCATCCGCGATGAACCGGTGGCCGGAGAGATAGCCCACATAGGCCAGGCCTGAATGGGTGCCGTTGAGCATCCGAAGCTTCATCGCCTCGAACGGGCCCACGTCGGCCACCATCTGCACGCCGACCGCGCCGAGGTCGGGGCGCCCGGACGGGAAGCGGTCCTCGATCACCCACTGGCGGAACGGCTCGTGCTTGACCGGGGCCGCGTCGTGGCGGCCGGTCAGGGCGTCGATCCGGGCGATATCCTCTGGCGTGGTGGCGGGCACGATCCGGTCCACCATGGAGGAGGGGAACGCGACCTCCGCCCCGATCCAGTCCGCCAGTGCGGGGTCGATCAGCTGGGCAAGGTCGATCACGACGCCGCGCGTCACCGCCCCGTTGTGGGGCAGGTTGTCGCAACTGAGCACCGTGAACGGCGCCAGACCCGCCGCCCGCCGCCGTTCCAGCGCGCGCACCAGATAGCCGGGGGCGGACCGGGGCAGCGCATGCGCCACGTCATGCCCGATGTCGGGATGGTCCGGGTTCAGCCGCCCGGTCGCGGGGTCGTGGCAATAGCCCTTCTCGGTCACGGTGAGGGTAACAATCCGCACCTCCTCCGCCGCCATCGCGGCCAGCACCGCTTCCGGGTCTTCGGGGGCGACGAGGATGTCGCGCAGCGCCTCCACCGTCTTCGCGCACTCGCCCTCCGGCCCCATCTCGACGGCGGTATAGACGAAATCCTGGGGGCGCAGCGCGTCGCGGGTGCCGGTGCTCTGCAGGCTGACGCCGGTGACACCCCGGCCCCCGGCCTCCGCGACCCACGGCACGAGAAACGCGCGGAAGAAGGCGCCGGGGCCCAGATGCATCATCCGAACAGGCGGGCGGTCGGTGGTGGCGGCGGGTGCGAGGCGGGGCAGGTCAGAGGTCATGGCGGGCCTTCTTTGAGACGCAATTCAGCGGGCGAGCCAGCCGCCGTCGACATTCAGCACTGCGCCGTTGATGTAGGCGGCGGCGGGGCTGGCGAGGAACACCGCCACCTCCGCGATGTCGCCCGGCGTGCCCCAGCGTCCGGCGGGGATGCGGGCGAGGATCGCCTCGCTGCGGTCAGGATCGGCGCGCAATGCCTCGGTGTTGTTCGTCTCCACGTAGCCCGGTGCGATGGCATTGACGTTGAGACCGCGCGCCGCCCATTCGTTGGCGAGGATCTTCGTCAGCCCCGCCACACCGTGCTTGGCCGCCGTGTAGGACGGCACCCGGATGCCGCCCTGAAACGACAGGAGCGAGGCCACGTTGACGATCGCCCCCCGCCCGCGCGGCAAGGCGGCTTTCGCGAAGGCCTGACAGGTGAAGAACAGCGCCTTGAGGTTCACGTCCATCACCGCGTCCCAGTCGGCCTCGGTGAAATCGACCGAGTCGCCGCGTCGGATGATGCCCGCGTTGTTCACCAGGATGTCGATCTCCCGGTCCGCGAACACGTCTTTGGCGGCCATCGGGTCGGCCAGATCGAGCGTCAGATCCTCCGCCTCCCCGATCATCGCCACCGTGTCGGCGCAACTCCGGCGGCCCGCGCAGATCACATGCGCCCCGGCCCGCCCCATCGCCACCGAGATGGCCTGCCCGATCCCGGTGTTGGCGCCGGTCACAAGGGCCGTTCGCCCCTCCAGCGAGAAGGGGTTCACCGCAGCGACCCCATCGGCACCATGTCCATGTCGGTGAAGTCGACGTTGTCGCCCGCCATCGCCCAGCAAAACGTGTAGGGCGCCGTGCCCGCGCCGCAGTGGATCGACCAGGGGGGGGAGATCACGACCTCCTCGTTGGCCATCACGATATGGCGCGTCTCCTCCGGCTGGCCCATGAAGTGGAAGACGCGGGCCTCATCGGGAAGGTCGAAATAGAGATAGGCCTCCATCCGCCGGTCATGGAGATGGGCGGGCATCGTGTTCCAGAGGCTGCCGGGCTGGAACTCGGTATAGCCCATCACCAGCTGGCAGGTCTCGATCACCTCGGGGTGGAGGAACTGGATGATGACCCGCTCGTTCGCCGTCTCGCGGGAGCCAAGCTCCACCCGGCGCGCGTCGGTCCGGGTGATGCGGCGCGTGGGGCAGGTCCGGTGCGCAGGCGCGGACAGGATGTAGAAGCGCCCCGCACCCCCGAACGCCACTGGCCCCGCGCCCATGCCGATATAGAGCACCTCGCCCCGGCCCAGATCATGCGTCTCGCCGCCGACGCGGACCGTTCCCGCCTCGCCGATATTGAGCACGCCCATCTCGCGCCGGTCGAGAAAGCCGGGCGTCCCGGTCTCCTCCACATGGTCGAGCGTCAGGGTCTGCCCCCCCGGCACCGCGGAGCCTACGATCAGCCGGTCGTAGTGGCTGTAGACGAGGCGGACCTCCCCTTCGGCGAAGAGGTCGCCCACGTGGAAATGACGGCGCAGCCCATCGGTATCGAGGGCCTTCGCGCTGGCGGGGTCGATGGCGTAGCGGGTTTCGGTCTTCTGCATGGGGGGTCCTTTCAGAGAAAATCGTCGCGGCGCGGGGTGAAGCCGTCGATCAGCGTGCCCGCCTCCAGACATTCGCAGCCGTGCCGCGCGCCGGAGGGGATGACGAGGCTGTCGCCCGGGCCGATGTCATGGGCAGCCCCGCCCACGGTGAAACGGAAGCGGCCCGTTTCCACGTAGGTCGACTGCACGTGGGGGTGGTCGTGGAGCTTGCCCTCCGCGCCCGTCTCGAAGCGGAAGACGACCACCATCATCTCGGGCGACTGGGCCAGAACCTGACGCGTGACGCCGGGATCGGTCGGAACGACAGGATAGGTCATGAGGAGCTTTCTAGTGGAAGAGATGGGGCAGCCAGAGCGACAGGCCGGGAATATAGGTCACGAGCAGCAGCACCGCGACGGCGGCGCCGTAGAACGGCCAGATCGTCTTCATCGCGTCCCAGATGGAGATTTTGCCCACCGCACAGCCGACGAACAGCACCGCCCCCACCGGCGGGGTGCAAAGCCCGATGCCGAGGTTGAGGATCAGGATCACGCCGAAATGCACGGGGTCGATGCCGAAGGCGGTGGCGACGGGCAAAAAGATCGGCGTCGTGATGACGATCAGCGGCGACATGTCCATGAAGGTGCCAAGGATCAGCAGCACCACATTCAGCAGCAGCAGGATCACATAGGGATTGTCCGAAATGCTCTTGATGGCGACCACCATGGAGGTCGGAACGCGGGTGTAGGCCAGCAGCCAGCCGAAGGCCGCAGCGCATCCGATCACCAGCAGGACCATCGCCGTGGTGCGGACGGCGGCGAAGGT
>JBBSVE010000020.1:0-29901 GCA_038233815.1 Rhodobacterales bacterium | reverse complement strand
GGAGGCCGAGCGGATCGGGCTCGACCAGACCTCCCACGGGGAGAGTGCCTACCACAGCTGAGGGTTGATGCGCTTGCGAGTGTGTGTGACCGGCAGGGGGTAATCCCTGCCGGTCTTTTCCGTGCCGGTCGCCTCAGATGCCCGCGGAGATGATCGCGTCGGCGAGGACCGGGACCGTGGCCGCCGTCAGACCCGCGATGTTCATGCGCCCGTCGCCCACGATGTAGATGCCGTGGTCCCGGCGCAGCGCCTCCACCTGTTCGGGCGTGGTCCCGAGGCGGGAGAACATGCCCCGGTGCGCCGCCAGGAAGCCGAAGCGGTCCGAGCCTGCGCGCAGCCGAAGCGCCTCCGCCAGCGCCTCGCGCAGGGTGCGCATGGTCAGGCGCATTGTCTCCAGCTCCGCTTCCCAGTCGGCGCGAAGGGCAGGGTCGGTCAGGATCGCGGTGACGCAGGCGGCCCCGTGATCGGGGGGGAAGCTGTAATTCTGCCGGTTGAGGGCCGCGAGGTTGGCCTGCACCGTGCCGCGCCGGTCGGGCGCGCCGAGGACGATCAGCAGCCCGGCACGGTCCCGGTAGAGGCCGAAGTTCTTGGAGCAGGACGCCGCGATCAGAACCTCCGGCAGGCGCCCGGCCAGCAGGCGTGTGGCAGCGGCATCGGCCTCCAGCCCCTCGCCGAAGCCCTGATAGGCGAGATCGACGAAGGGCGTGGCCCCGGTCGCCTCCAGGATGTCCGCGACCTCGGCCCAGTCCGGCAGCGTCAGGTCCGCGCCGGTGGGATTGTGGCAGCACCCGTGCAGCAGGACCACATCGCCCCGGCGCGAGGCGGTCAGATCCACGAGCAGGCCCGCCCGGTCCACGCCGCAGGTCTCCGCATCGAAATAACGGTAGCTGCGGGTCTTCAGCCCGACATGATCTGCAATGCTCGCATGGTTGGGCCAAGTCGGATCGGACAGCCACACCGTGGCGTCGGGGTTGGCGAGCCGCACCAGCTCCAGCGCCTGACGCACCGCCCCGGTGCCCCCTGGCGTGGCTATGGAGGCGATGCGCTCCTGCGCCCGTGACGGACCGAGGATCAACGCCTCCATCGCGGCGAGGAATGCGGGATCGCCCGCGAGCGTGGTGTAGCTCTTGGTTCTTTGATGCTCGACCAATCGCCGCTCGGCCGCCTTCACCGCGCGCATCACCGGGGTGGTCCCGGACGCATCCTTGAAGACGCCCACGCCGAGGTCGATCTTGCCCGCTCGCGGGTTGTCGCGGTAGAGCGCCATGAGTGCGAGGATCTTGTCCTCGGCTTGCGGTTTCAGCGCGCCGAGCATCCCTGTCAGCCCTTCTCGACCGGCTGGACCCCGGCCCCCCACTCGGCCCACGATCCGTCGTAGAGCGCGTGGTCGCCGTGGCCGATCCGCTCCAACGCCAAGGACAGGATCGCGGCACTGACGCCGGAGCCGCAGGTCGTGATCACAGGGCGGGTGAGGTCGATGCCCGCTGCCTCGAACAACGCGCGCACGTCGCCTGCGGGTTTCATCGTGCCGTCGGGGGCCAGAAGCTCGCCCCACGGCAGGTTGCGGCTGCCGGGGATGTGGCCTGCGCCGAGGCCGGGGCGCGGTTCGGGTGCGTCGCCGCGAAAGCGCGTAGCGGCGCGGGCGTCCACGATCTGCGGCTCGCCCCGGGCCGAGGCATCCGCGACCTCGGCCATGCTGCGAACCATCCGGGCCAGATGAGAGCGCGCGCCCCACGGGTCCTGCAGGACCGCCGCGGCGGAGGCGCCCTTCGTCTCCCGCCCTTCGGCCCGCCATTTCGGCAGACCGCCGTCGAGCACCGCGACATCGTGTTGCCCCATCAGGCGGAACGTCCACCACGCCCGGGGGGCGGAGAAGATCCCCACGGTGTCGTAGATCACCACCTGCTGACGCTCGCCCACGCCCAGTTCGGCCATCCGGGCCGCGAACGCATCTGGCGAGGGGGCCATGTGCGGCAGGGGGGAGGCATCGTCGACCACCGCGTCGAGGTCGAAGAAGAGCGCACCGGGAATATGTTCGGCCTCGAACTCGGCCCGCGCGCTGCGGCCCGCATCGGGCAAGTGCCACGAGGCGTCGAGCACGCAGAGATCGGGATCGCCCAATTTTGCCGCGAGCCACGCCGTGGATACGAGCGTCTTGGGGTCGTCGCTGTCAGATTGCATGGCACGGGTTCCCATCGTTTCGAACCGGACTATCGCGGATCGTGCGCCGCTGACAAGTCCGCGCCCGGGCGTCAGTCGCGCGCGCCGTGCTTCAGGATGCGGGCCTGCTGGCGCTGCCAGTCGCGCTTGGCGGAGGTTTCGCGCTTGTCGGCGTTCTTCTTGCCCTTCGCGATGCCGAGCTTCAGCTTAACCATTCCGCGGGCGTTGAAATACATCTTCAGGGGCACAATCGTCATGCCCTCGCGTGCCGTGGCATTCCAGAGCCGCGACAGTTGTTTCTTCGATACCAGCAACTTGCGGCGCCGGCGTTCGTCATGGCCCCATGTCTTGGCAGCGAGGTAAGGCGCGACATAGCCGTTGATGAGCCACAACTCACCGCCCTCGACCGAGGCATAGCTCTCGGCGATGTTGGACCCGCCTTGGCGGAGGCTTTTTACCTCGGACCCCATCAGGATGATCCCCGCCTCGATATCGTCCTCAATGGCGAAATCGAACCGCGCGCGGCGGTTTTCGGCGATCAGCTTGCTGTTGGGATCAGAGTGGTTTTCCATGATCCGACCGAGATAGGGATTGCCGGCGGGCGAGTCCAGCAGATCGGCCGCAGGCAGCGGGCGAGGGATCGGTAAAAAGATCTTGAACGATGTTCACGCACATGCCAGAAAGATTGAACAACGTTCATAGGAGGTCTCCATGCATGTCGTCGATACGGTGAAGCTGGTGGCGGAGGGCGTGCTTACACCCGCACAGGGCGCGCTGATCGCGGAGCGGTCGCGCAGTGCCATGGTGGCGCTCGCGGTCAATACGGTGCTCTGCTTCGGGATTGCCGCTGCAGGGGCGGGGTTCATCGTGCTCCTCGGCTCTCCGGGTGCGGTGGCGGTGACGGGGGCCGCGTTCCTGGGCCTCGGCATCGCGATCCTGCTGCGAGGTGGGGGCATGGTGCGGATGTTCGGCACCGCAGCCGCGCTGATCGGCGCGGTGATGCTGACCGGCGGTGCGACGCTCCAGATCATGGCGTCGCTGTCCGTCGGACAGGCCGCGATCACGCTCACCGGTCTCGGCGCGGTGCTGGCGGCCGGATCGGGGCTGACGCTCTGGCAAGGGCCGGAGCGGACGGGATTCATTGCGGGCACGGTCCTGCTGATCGGTCTGGGGCTCCATCTCTACGGGCTCGATGCGTGGCTGACCGAGGCGGGCGTCACCGGGCCCGCGCTGGCGCTGGCCTCGCTCTATGCCGCGACGCTGCTGGCGCTGGCGGGGTGGCTGACCGACGTGCGGCTTGTCACCGCGCTTGCCATCGTGCCTTTCGCGCAGATGCTCGACACCGGCAGTTCCTATTTCCACGCGACCTACGTCTTCTTCTCACCCGAACCGACGCTGAGCATCCTGCAGATGGGCGCACTGGTCGCGCTCTGCCTCTGGGGGATGGCACGAGGCGGGGCGCGGACGGCGCGGCATCTGGGCATCCTCGCGATCATGGGCTTCATCATCGGCAACCTGTGCTTTCTGACGGCCAGTATCTTTGGCGACGTGGTGGGGGGAAGCTGGGTGCCGGGCGCCGACTGGAGCGATCCCGACATGACCTATGAGGCCCGCGAGGCAATGGAGACGGCGTTCCGCGCCCATGCTTTGGTCATCCCGGCGGGTGTCTTCGCGGTGGTCTGGGCGGCGCTGCTGGCGCTTGGCGCATGGTGGGCTGCGAAGAACGGCCAACGCGGGCTCTTCAACGCCAGCGTCACGTTCGGCGCGATCCACGCCTACACGCAGGTGTTCGAGAGCTTTGCCGACCAGCCGCTGGCCTGGATCGCGGGCGGCCTCACGGCGATCCCTCTGGCGTGGGGTATGTGGCGGCTCGACGCGCAGTTCCGGCCCGATGGCGCTGCGTGATCAGCCGCACAGCTCCGCATGGCGCATCGCCGCGTCGATCCGCGCTTTGGTGGCATCGGTCAACGGCGTCAGCGGCAGGCGCACCTCGTCGGAGCATTTGCCGAGCCGCGACAGCGCGTATTTCGCCCCGACCAGCCCTGGCTCCAGAAAGATCGCGTCATGCAACGGCATCAGCCGGTCCTGATAGTCCAGCGCCGCCGCATAGTCGCCCGACAGCATCGCGGCCTGAAACTCCGCGCAAAGCCGCGGCGCGACGTTCGCGGTCACCGAAATGCAACCCACCCCACCGTGCGCGTTGAAGCCGAGCGCCGTGTCGTCGTTGCCGGAGACTTGCAGGAAGTCCTTGCCGCAGGTGGCGCGTTGCTGGCTCACGCGTTCCAGCCGTCCGGTCGCGTCCTTCACGCCGACGATGCGGGGCAGGCGGGCCAGCGTGCCCATCGTCTCCGGCGTCATGTCCACGACGGAGCGGCTGGGAATGTTGTAGATCACGATCGGCAGCGTGCAGCAGTCGTGGAGCGCGGTGTAATGCGCGATCAGCCCGGCCTGCGTCGGCTTGTTGTAATAGGGCGTCACCACGAGCGCCGCCGCCGCACCGACGGACTCCGCATGGCGGATCAGGCGGATGCCCTCGACGGTGTTGTTCGACCCGGCACCCGCGATCACGGGGATGCGGCCCGCAGCGGCGCGCACCACCTCGGCCACCACCGTCTCGTGCTCGGCATGGCTCAGCGTCGGGCTTTCGCCGGTGGTGCCTACGGGCACGAGAGCAGAGCTGCCCTCCGCCACATGCCAGTCCACCAGCGCGGCCAGCGTTTCCAGATCGAGTTTGCCGTCGCGGAACGGCGTCACCAGCGCGGGCATGGAGCCTCGGATCATCGGACCTCTCCCCCTCTGTGCAGCCGGTCGGATCTGTCCTAGCGGCGGATCGGTCGCTTGCCAAGGGCGCCGCGACTTGTCCCGCCGATGTGAGTTGCGAAGCCGGGCGGCGACGGGCAGAAGGTGGCGCATGGACATGAGGCGGCTACGGATCGGACTGCGCGGGGCAGGGGTGGCACTCTGCGCGGCGCTTCTGGCAATGACACCGGCATCGGCGACTCCGGCATCGGCGGACGACGCCTCCGACATGCGGGCGGCACTGGCTCTGTCGGACCGGGACGACTACACAGGCGCGGCGTTGCGGGCGCCGGACGGCGTCGGGCGCGAGATCGTGGAATGGCAGCGCCTGCGCGCCGGGCAAGGCACGCTCGGCGACTACGAGAGCTTCATTGCCACCCACCCGGACTGGCCCGGGATGCCCTACCTACACGCTCAGGGCGAAGCAGCCGCCGCTGACGCGCAGCCACCCGCGCGCGTCACCGCCTATTTCGCGCGGGATCGCGCCTCCACCGCAGCCGGGGCCACGGCACTCGTGCGCGCGCAGATGGCAGCAGGCATGGCGGCGGAGGCCGCGAAGGCCGCGCGCACGGCTTGGACCACGATGCGATTCTCCGCAGCAGAGGAGACGGCACTCCTGACGCTCCAGCCCAAGGCGCTTGCGGCGGGGGCGGAGGCGCGGCTCGACATGCTCCTCTGGGACGGGCGGCTGGCGGAGGCCAAGCGCATGATCGCGCGGGTCGGGCCTGACTGGCAGGCGCTGGGCATTGCAAGGATTGCATTGCAGGAGAACGGGGCGGGCGTGAACGCGCTGATCGGCGTCGTGCCGCAGCGCCTCGCCGCCGATCCGGGGCTGGCCTACGACCGCTTCGCGTGGCGGCTCAGGAAAGGTCTGACCGACGGGGCGCTGGCGCTGATCGGGGAGCGCTCCGTCTCTGCGATGGCGCTCGGGCGGCCGGAGGCGTGGGCGGGCGCGCGGCTGAGGCTCGCCTACGACCTCCTCGATCAGGGCAAGGTGCGGGAGGCCCATGCGCTCGCCGCCGCCCATCACCTCACGTCCGGCAGCGCCTATGCGGATCTCGAGTTCCTGAGCGGGTTCATCGCACTGCGGAAACTGGGCGAAAGCAAGACCGCGCTTACCCATTTCCAGCGGCTCAAAGCGGGCGTCTCCACACCAATAAGCCTCGCACGCGCGGATTACTGGCAAGGCCGGGCCAACGAGGCGCTGGGGCGCAAGGATGCGGCCCGCGCGGCCTATACGGCGGGGGCGGCGTTCCAGACCGCCTATTACGGGCTCTTGTGCGCCGAAAAGCTAGGCCGGTCGCTGGACCAGTCGCTTCTGGGCGACGCGCGCGCCGCGGACTGGCGCGGGGCCGCCTTCGCGGGCACGTCGACCCTCGCCGCCGCGCGCCTGCTGGCGGACGCGGGCGACCGGGCGCTGGCCAAGCGGTTCTTCCTGCAGATCGCGGAGGGGCAGGATGCCACCGGGCTGGCGCAACTGGCCGATCTGGTGTTGTCCCTCGATGAGCCGCATATCGCCGTGCTGATCGGCAAGGCGGCCGCGTCGCGCGGCATCATCATCCCGCGCGCCTATTTCCCAGTCGTGGCCATGGTGCCCGACCGGCTGCCGGTAAGCCGCGCGCTCGCCCTCTCCATCGCGCGGCGCGAATCGGAGTTCGATCCCCGGGTCGTGAGCCATGCCGGCGCGCGCGGGCTCATGCAGGTCATGCCCGGCACCGCGAAGATGATGGCCGACCGCACCGCGCAGACCTACGCGCTGGCGCGCCTGACCGGCGATCCGGCCTACAACGTGACGCTCGGTTCCGCCTACCTCGCGCAATTGGTGGAGGAGTTCGGCCCAGCCGTGGCGCTTGTCGCGTCGGGCTACAACGCAGGCCCGGGCCGCCCGCGCCGCTGGATCAAGGAGTTCGGCGATCCCCGCGACCGCGGCACTGACGTGGTGGATTGGGTGGAGACGATTCCATACGCCGAGACGCGCACTTACGTCATGCGGGTGGTGGAATCCCTCGTGATCTACCGCGCCCGGCTGCGCGGCACGGCGGGCCGGATCGACGTCGAGGGCGAACTGACGGGCCGGTGAGCCTGCCTCAGTAGCCCAGGGCGCAGCCGTCCTTGCGCGCGTCCGATGCACCTTCCAGCACGCCGCTGTCGTGGATCAGGACCGCCTGCGACCCGCCGAGCGGTGTGTCCGGCACCACGACATCGTGCCCCATCCCGGCCAGAGCAGCGCAGACCGCGTCGGGATAGCCGCGCTCCACCTCCATCCCCTGAACGCCGGAAAACGACCGGGGCGCGTCCATCGCCTCCTGCGGGGTCAGCCCGAAATCGACGAGGTTGGAGACATAACGCGCATGGCCGCAAGGCTGGTAGGACCCGCCCATGACGCCGAACGGCATCGTCACGCGGCCGCCCTGACCCAGCATCGCGGGGATGATCGTGTGCATCGGGCGCTTGCCGCCCGCCGCCTCGTTCGGATGCCCCTCGGCCAGCGTGAAGCCCGCGCCGCGATTCTGGAAGTTGATGCCGAACCGGTCGCTCGCGATGCCGGCGCCGAACGAATGGTAGACCGAATAGATCAGCGACACCGCCATCCGGTCCCGGTCCACCACGGTGATGTAGACCGTGTCCCTGTGCACCGCCTCCGCCAGCCGCGAGGGCGACGCCATCGCGCGCCGGGGGTCGATCAGCGCCGCGAGCCTTGCTGCCGTCGCGTCGGACGTCATGTGGTCGAGCCGTGTCACATGATCCGAATCGGCCAGGAACCGGTTGCGCGCGTCATAGGCGAGCTTCGTCGCCTCCGCCTCCAGATGCGCACGCTCCGCGCCGAACGGGTCGAGCGAGGCCAGATCGAAGAGCGCCAGCATCTTCAGAAGCAGGATCGCCGTCGCCCCCTGACCGTTCGGCGGATGCTCATGCAGCGTGACACCGCGGTAAGGGCCGCTCAGCGACGTCCCGTAGTCGCAGGCGGTGGAGGCGAAATCCTCCGCCGTGTGCGTGCCACCGAGGCCGCACAGCGAGGCCACCATGTCGGCCGCGACCTCGCCTTCATAGAATCCGGCGCGCCCTTCGGCTGCGATCCGGCGCAGCACCTCGGCCTGACCAGGGGCGCGAAAGACCTGCCCCACCTCCGGCGCGCGCCCGTCGAACAGGAACGTGTCGCGCGCGCGGCCCTGAAGATGCTCTGCCCCCACCCAATCGCGGGCCACGCGGGGGGCCACGGGCACGCCCTCGTCGGCATAACGGATCGCGGGGGCGAGCGCGTCGGCAAGCGGGATCCGGCCCCAGTCCGCCGACAACCGGCAGAAGGCATCGACCGCACCCGGCACTGTCACCGCCTCCACCCCGTAGAGGGGGACCGTCTTCAGCCCGTGGTCGCGCAGGCGGGCGGCGGACAGTCCTGCAGGCGCGCGGCCGGAGCCGTTGAGGGCTACGACCTCCTCCGCCCCCGGAGGCTTCACGAGCACGAAGCAGTCGCCGCCGAGCCCGGTCATCTGCGGCTCGCAAAAGCCCAGAAGGACCGCGCCGGCGATCGCCGCATCGACCGCATTGCCGCCCGCCTTCAGGATGTCGAGCGCGACCCCGGCGGCCAGCGGATGCGACGTGGCGCACATTCCGTTCGCGGCCAGAACGGGTGAGCGTCCGGGCCTGTGAAAATCGCGCATGATGCCTCCCCTTCGGTCCGGTGTAACGTAACCGAGGCGCGCGGGCCGGGGAACCCGATTTTACGCGCGAGCGGAAGGGGGAAGGCCCCGGCGGCACGAACAGGGGGGGCTGACGCTCGCATCGCCGGGGGACGACCGCGTGCGGCCATGGGTTCGTTATGGGCACCGATGACGGCAGGATCGTGACCGGACCGGGGTCGTTTCATGGCGCGTCGTCACCGACGCTGACGATCCGGGTCGAGCGTGAAGCGGAGATGATTGCATCCGCCGCGTCGGCGATAGCGCAGATCGGACGCGAGCGAGTGGATCAGATACCAGCCGAAACCGCCTTCGGGCGGGCCGTCCGCATCGCCGGCAGGCAAAAGTGCGCCCGGAACCCGCCCGTCGGGCAGGGCCACGCCGAAATCGCGCACATCGCAGCATAGCGTGCCGGCCCGCGGCGACAGCTTGAGTTCGATCACCCCGGTCGTTCCGGCATAGGCATGCTCCACGATGTTGTTGAGCACCTCGGCCAGCACGATCTCGGCCGCCGAACGGAGATCCTCGTCCAGTGCGGCGAAGGCCGGCGCTTTCGCAAGGGTCGCGAGCCCGCGTCGCACGGCGTGCGGGTCGCTCTGAAGTTCGAGCCGGGTTTCACCCGCGCCACCGGAAACCTTCATGTCAGCACGCTGCCTGAATTCCATCCGATACGCGCGGCCAGATGCGAAAGACCGTGTCCATCCGTGTCAGCCGAAAGACCTTTTCCACCGTCGGCGTCAGTCCCGCAAGCTCCAGCGGCCGTTCTGGCCCCAGAAGCTTCATCACCGCCACCACCGCGCCCAGACCGGAACTGTCCAGAAACGCCACATGCGACAGATCGAGGAGCACGCGCGCAGACGGCACCTCGGCAACCGTCCGCATCGCCTCCTTGAACGCGATGGCACCGGCCGCGTCGATCCGGTTCTCCGTCACCGTCACGATCAACGCATTGCCCCTGAGGCTCGACAGCAGATTCATCCCATACACTCCACATACACCCACGCCATGCACCCTGAGCGCGAACGGTGAACATCGCCTTACTCCGGACGGCGATCGCTCGAATGCGATGCAAAATCCCCCCGGTCGGGCGCGATCCGCCTTGCGTCCAAGGCCCGTCCGTCTAGATGTCTGGCCGGAACAGCGCGTCCCCGCGGAGCCGCCCGATGCCCGACTATGCCGACCTCTCCCGCACGCTCGACGCGCTCTGTCACGGCGAGACGGATGCCGTGGCCTTGATGGCGACGCTCGCGTGCGAGATCCACCATGCCCATGAACGCTCCGACTGGACCGGGTTCTACCGGGTCACGGAACCGGGCATGCTCAGGATCGGGCCCTATCAGGGTGGGCACGGCTGCCTCTCCATCCCGTTTTCGCGCGGCGTCTGCGGGGCCGCCGCGCGGACGGGCGTCACGCAGATCGTCCCCGACGTGGAGGTCTTTCCCGGCCATATCGCCTGCGCCGCCTCCACCCGGTCGGAGATCGTGATCCCGGTCCGCGATGGCACCGGGCGCCTGATCGGGGTGCTCGACCTCGACAGCAATCTGCCGGACGCGTTCGGCCAGCCCGATGCCGACGCGCTGGAGCCGATCCTCTCCCGCATCTTCCGCGACGCGCGGTAGTGCGGGATGGCTTTCCTTCCAGCCCGGGTCACGCCATAGTGAACGGCTGGGAGAGGAACGTCGGGCAGGGCATCATGCGTCAACGTCTGGGCGAATACGACCTCGTGCGCGCCTTCGGCGGGCGGATGCCGCGACCGTTGATTCAGATCGGCTTTGGCCTTGTGTGCTTCGGGGCCGCCGTGATCGCGCGGGCGGGTCTCGACACCGTGGCGCCGGGGGCCGGGCCGTTCGCGCTTCTGTATCTCGCGGTGCTGATATCCACTCTCTATGGGCGCCTTCTGGCAGGGTTGACGACGTGGGTCGCGGGCCTTCTGCATGCCTGGTATGCGATCCTGCCGATCGTCCATTCCTTCACGGTCGAACATCCCGAGGATGCGCCGCGCGCAATGGTCAACGGGGCGGTGGCGCTGCTGATCGTGGTCATCGCGTCCCTGTTCCGCCGTGCCGTCAACCGGGCGGCCACCGCGCGCGATACGGAGCTGGACACCCACCAGCTTCTGATGCGCGAGCTGGAGCATCGCACCAAGAACAACTTCGCCATGGTCGCGGGGCTTTTGAACCTGCAACGCCGCAACACATCGTCCGAGGATGTGCGCGATGCCCTCGCCGCCGCCGCCGCCCGGGTCAGCAGTTTCTCCGCGATCCACGAATCGATCTACACAACCAGCCGCTATTCGGAACAGATCGACATCCGTCAGTATCTCGACACCCTGACCTCGCAGCTTCAGGCGGCCCTGTTCCCGAACGCGCGGGTTCGCGTCGCGCTGGACTGCGCGCCGTCGATGGTGGCGCGGGACCGGGCGCTCAACTTCGGCATGATTGTGGCGGAACTGGTGACGAATGCCTCCAAACATGCGTTCCCCGACGGGCGTGCAGGCCGGATCTCGGTCGCCTATGCAGCGCCGGAGGGCGCGCCCTGGACGCTGACGGTAACCGACGACGGGGTCGGGCGCACGGCGGGGGACGGTGCCGAACGGTCCCAAAGCGGCATCGGCTCGCGGCTGGTCGAGGCGTTCGCCAGCGCGGTGGAGGGTGTGATCGTCACCGACCATCCGGGGACGGGCACGCAGGTCCGGCTGACGCAGGCCCCCATCGACGGGGGCGTCTGAGATCGCTGTCACCTCCGAACCGGCGCGCGTGACGGGGTTCGTCTATGATCCGCCGCCGGGCGATCCGGTCCTGATCCATGCCGACGACAATCTGCTGGTGGTCGAGAAGCCTGCGGGGCTCCTGTCCGTGCCGGGCAAGGCGGAGGGCGGTGGAGACTGCCTGATCGCGCGGCTCGCGGCGGTCTGGCCGGAGGTGCTGCTGGTCCACAGGCTCGATCTGGACACGTCGGGGGTCATGGTGTTCGCGCGCACGAAGGCCGCGCAAGGCGCGCTCGGCCGGCAATTCGAGGAGCGGCGCACCAAGAAGGTCTATGTTGCGCGTGTGGCGGGGCGGCTCCAGCCGAAGGTCGGGCGCGTCGACCTGCCGCTGACGGTGGACTGGCCGAACCGCCCGCGCCAGCATGTGAACCACGAGACGGGACGCGCCGCCGTCACCGACTGGCGGGTCGTGCGCTCGGACGCGGAGGAGAGCCGGGTCCGCCTGATGCCCCGCACCGGGCGCAGCCACCAGCTTCGCGTCCATTGTCAGGCGCTGGGGCATCCCATCCTCGGCGATCCACTCTATTCGGAGCGGGCGGAGGACTGGCCCCGCATGATGCTCCACGCCGAGAGCCTGCGCCTGAAGCATCCCGCGACGGGGGTCAGCATGACCTTCTCCTCGCCCTGTCCGTTCTGAGGGCGGGGGCCTACCCCCGGGCGTGGAAATAGTCGCTGATCTTGGTGGCCAGCGGCTCGGAGATCCCGTCCACCGCCATCAGGTCCGGCACGCCCGCGCGGGCGACCGCTTTCGCAGACCCGAAATGCGCCAGCAGCGCGCGTTTTCGCGCCGCCCCGACGCCCGGAATGTCGTCGAGCGGGGTCGCCGACACCGCCTTCGCCCGCTTCGCGCGGTGCGCGCCGATGGCCCAGCGGTGGGCCTCGTCGCGCAGGCGCTGGACGAAATAGAGCACTGGGTCGTTCATCCGCAGCGCAAAGGGCCGGGTGCCGGGGCGGTGGAATTCCTCCTTGCCCGCGTCGCGGTCCACGCCCTTGGCGACGCCGATCATCGCCACATCCTCCACGCCCAGATCGGCCATGATCCCCGCCACCGCCGACACCTGTCCCGCCCCGCCGTCGATCAGCAGGAGGTCGGGCCACGCATCGGATTTGCGGTCCGGGTCTTCCTTCAGCAAACGTTCGAACCGGCGGGTCAAAACCTCTTTCATCATGCCGAAATCGTCGGAGTTGGCCCCCGCCGCCGACTTGATGTTGAACTTGCGATACTGGCTTTTCAGGAACCCCTCGGCCCCCGCGACGATCATGCCGCCCACAGCATTGGTGCCCTGGATGTGGGAGTTGTCATAGACCTCGATCCGCTTCGGCGCCGCCTCCAGATCGAACGCTTCCGCGAGCCCGGTCAGCAGCTTGGTCTGCGTCGCACTCTCCGCCATCTTCCGCGCGAGGCTTTCACGCGCGTTGCGGGCGGCGTTCTCGACCAGTTCCGCCTTTTCGCCCCGGAGCGGCACGGCCAGTTCCACCTTGCGGCCCGCAAGCCCGGTCAGGGCCTCGGACACGAGATCCTCGTTCTCCACCGGATGCGACAGCAGGAGCAGCCGGGGCGGCTCCTTGTCGTCGTAGAACTGGGTGACGAACGCCTCCATGATCTCCGCCTCCTCGGCCCCGGCGCCGGTGCGGGGATAGAAGTCGCGGTTGCCCCACGACTGGTTCGCGCGGATGAAGAAGACCTGCACGCAGGCGTGCCCGCCTTCGAGATGGAGGGCGATCACATCCGCCTCGCGCACGCCCTTGGGGTTGATCCCCTGCGCCGACTGCACCTGCGTCAGCGCCTTGATCCGGTCGCGCAGGGCCGCCGCACGTTCGAACTCCATCCCCTCCGACGCGGTCGTCATCTCCGCCGCGAGGTTGGCCTGCACGGCGGTGGTCTTGCCCTCGAGGAACCGCTCCGCATCGGCGACGAGGTTGCCGTAGTCGGCCTGCGACACCTTCTCCACGCAGGGACCGGCGCAACGCTTGATCTGGTAGAGCAGGCACGGCCGGGTCCGGGCCGAGAACACCGAATCCGTGCAGGTCCGCAGCAGGAACACGCGCTGAAGCTGGTTGAGCGTTCGGTTCACCGCCCCCGCGCTTGCGAACGGGCCGTAATAGTGCCCCTTTTCGGACCGCTTGCCGCGATGCTTGCGGATCATCGGATAGGGATGGTCGGTGGGAATGAAGATGTTCGGAAACGACTTGTCGTCGCGCAGCAGCACATTGTAGCGCGGCTTGAGCTGCTTGATGAGGTTCTGCTCCAGCAGCAGCGCCTCGGTCTCGGTCCGGGTGGTGAGGAACATCATCGACGCGGTTTCGCGGATCATCCGCGCGATGCGCCCCGAATGGCCCGAGGGCCGGGCATAGTTCGACACGCGGGCCTTCAGCGCCCGCGCCTTACCAACATAGAGCACCTCCGAGTCCGCGTTCAGCATCCGGTAGACGCCCGGCGAATTATCGAGCGAGCGGAGGTAGGACTGGATCGCCTTGTGGCCCGTCGGGGGGGTGGGATCGGGGTCGGTCATCGGCGACTCCTCTTGTGGTTGATTCCCCCGTGGCTGCAATGGCTGGACGGCGGGGGCAAGGGCGAAGCTATCCACGGTTTCTGGGGATAACTCTGTTGGAAATCTTCCGGCAGGGTAGGATTTTCCTTGTTTTCAGCGTGCTTCACCGGACTGCCCACTTTTTAGGCTATTTCACAACCTATTGAAATCATTACATAGATATATATGCTTGCCGCAACAAACTGATATCTTTAACAAAAAAGAAACGATTGCGTGACGGTTTCGTGAAGCGTGCACAACTGTCGGGCCCGGCCCCCGTCGGATCATCCGGGACCGAGGACATCCTGCGTCCGCCACAGCAGATGCTGGCCCCCGTCGACACACAAAAGCTGTCCCGTGACGGCGGGCGCGTCCAGGAAATAGCCCAAGGCTGCCGTGATGTCATCCGCGTTCGCCCCCCGCTCCAGCAGCATGGCGGCGCGCTGGCGGGCGAAATGATCCTCGGTCTGCCGGGTGCCGCGCAGGGTCGGTCCGGGGCCGATGGCATTGACCCGGATCCGCGGTGCCAGTGCCTGCGCCGAGGTCTGCGTCAGCGCCCAGAGCCCCATCTTCGCCAGCGTGTAGGTCATGAACTCGGGGTTCGGCTTTCGCACCCGCTCGTCCACCATGTTGAGGATGAGGCCGGTCGCCACCGGTTCCCCTGCCGCATCGGTGCCTGCCGGGATGTCTTGCGCGGCAAAGGCTTGCGTCAGCACGAAGGGCGCGCGCAGATTGGAGCCGTGGTGACGGTCCCAGCTTTCCTTCGTCGCGGTATCCAGCCGGTCATGCTCGAAGATCGAGGCGTTGTTCACCAGCACGTGAAGCGGTCCCAATGCGGCCACGGCAGCGGGCACGAGGGCTTCGGTCTGGTCCTCCTCCAGCAGGTCAGCCTGCAACGCCACCGCGCGCCGACCCAGCGCGCGGATCTCCCGCACCACACTTTGCGCCGCGTCGCCCGAGGTCGCGTAATGCACCGCCACGTCGAACCCCCGCCCGGCCAGATAAAGCGCCATCGCGCGGCCCAACCGCTTGCCCGCGCCGGTGACGAGGGCGGCGCCGCCCGTGATGCTCATGGCCTCACCAGATCAGCGACGCGGTATAGGCCGCGTAGGCCGCGACCAGACCGACGCCCACCGGCCGCGTGATGTTGCGGCGCCAGAAGATGAACGGGACCAGCAGCAGGGCCGTCCCCAGCATCACCCAGAGATCGGTGTGCAGCATCTCCGGCGGGACCGGCAGCGGCCCCATCAGCCCGGCGATCCCCACGATGCCCAGCAGGTTGAAGACGTTCGACCCGATGACGTTGCCCATCGCCACCTCTGCCTGATTGCGGAACGCCGCGATGACCGAGGTCGCAAGCTCCGGCAGCGAAGTGCCGACAGCCACCAGCGTCAGCCCGATCACCGTTTCGCTGACGCCCATGACCCGCGCGAGGGACGTGGCCCCCTCCACCAGAAGGCTCGCGCCCACCGGGAGGGCGACGAGCCCTGCCAAAAGGAACGCCGCCATGCGCCACGCGGGCATCGCCGGATCGGCGCCTTCCGGGCTCTCCTGCGGCCGGGTCTTGCCGTCCCGGTAGCTGTCCCAGATCATCAGCCCGAGCGCGACCAGAAGCACGACCGCGTGGAGCGGCCCGAACGGCCCCATCCATGCCAAGAGGATGAAAAGCACCGTGGCCCCGATCATCGTCACGTAGCTGCGCCTGAGGTCCAGATCCGCCGTCCGGATCGCCCCGATGATCGCGGGAATCCCCAGCACCAGAAGCACGTTGGCGATGTTGGAACCGACCACGTTGCCGAGCGCGATGCCCGGCGCGCCGCCCAGCACCGCCTCCACCGACACGAGGAGTTCCGGCGCGGAGGTGCCGAACGCCACCACCGTCAGCCCCACGACCAGCGGCGGCAGGCCAAGCCGCAGCGACAGGTTTACCGCCCCGCGCACCAGCGCCTCGCCGCCGAGCACCAGCAGCACGAGGCCCAGCCCCACCAGTGCAAGATCCGCGCCCATGCGCCCTAGACCTTGTCGCAGTCGCAAGGTTCGGTGCCGATCACATGCCGGCCACAGCGAATGCAGACCGCGGGCTTGCCCGGCCCCGGCGGTCGCTTGCCAACGCGCCCGCCGCCGCCAAGCTTGCCGAGCCAGCCCAGCTTGCCGAACATGGCGAGCGTCACGACGACGATCAGGAACAGGGTGACGAGCTTGATCATCCTAGAGGCCGAAACGCGCCCAGAGGGCCCGATCCTCGACCCCGTCGAGCGTCGCCGATACGGCCGTGCCCACAAGGCTTCCGAAACCGAAGCGGGACAGGAACGGGCGCCGCTGTGATACCGGCACCAGCCGCACGTCGTCGCCGTAGAGCTGCTTCAGCTTCGGAACGACATGCGCCACGCCGTCGGCGAGCCCCACCTTCACCGCCGCCTCGCCGACGAAGATGTCGGCGTTGAAAAGGTCCGCCGCCGGATCAAGCCGCGCGCCGCGCCGCGTCTTCACATGGGCGATGAAGGCCTGATGGATCGGCTCCTGCAAGGCCATCAGGCGGGCCACGTCCTCGGGCCGCTCGGGCAGGAACGGATCGGCGAGGCTCTTCTGGTCGCCCTTGGCATGGACCCGCCGCTCGATCCCCTGCTTCTCCATCAGCCCCTGAAAGCCGAAGGAGGCGAAGATCACCCCGATAGAGCCCACGATCGAGGACCGGTCGACCCAGACATGATCCGCCGCCACCGCAAGCCAGTAGCCGCCCGAGGCCGCGACATCCTCCACGAAGGCATGGACCGGCACGCCCTTTTCGTCGGCGAGCCTGCGGATGCGCGCGGCGATCAGGCTCGACTGGACCGGGGAGCCGCCGGGCGAGTTGATGACCAGCGCCACCGCATCGGGCTTGCCGCGCCCGAACGCACGCTCGATCAGGGGTGCAAGGCCCGCGTCGTTGAGCGCAGACGAAAACCGCCCTGCGCCGCCGATGGTGCCGGAAAGCCGGATCACCGGGACGAATGGCACCTTGCGGCGAAAGGGAAAGAACCTGCGCATGGCGTCGATGTATGACGGGGGGACCGCCCCGACAAGGCATGCCGTGCGCGCGAACCGGTTTGGCGGTGCCCGCTCAGGCCAGCGACGCCCGCCGCGCGGCGAGGCCTGCGAAGGACAGGGCCCCGACGGACCCCGCGCACGGGTAGAGCGCCAGCGCCGACCAAAGGCCAAGCCCCGCCGCAGCACCGCACCCGACCCCGACCAGTCCGCAAAGGATGCCCGACAGCATGAACCCGATCACCATGACGTCCACTCCCTCTCGCGCGCGGGGCCCGTGGCCCTTTCCGACGAGGATTACCTTGGGTCGCAACTGTGGCGACGGGCGGGCAGGAACGGCGCACCCGTATGGCGCTCCGTTACAATCCCGCGGACGCGGACCGGTCCTCGACGGCCTCCCCGGTCGGGGCATCGTCGAAATCGAACGTATCGAGCCGGAGCGCCCGCGTGCCAGCCCGTTCCGCCGCCGTGCCGATCCCGTCGAGATCCGCCCGCGCCTGCGCGAAATGGGTCTGGAGCTTGTCCACGCGCGCCACCACCATCTCCACGTCGCGGTGCAGCAGTCGCAGCGTGGCCCGGATCGCCCCGGCCTGCGCGCGCATCCGGGCGTCCTTCAGGACCGCGCGCCTCGTGTTCAGCGTCGCCATGCAGGTCGTGGGCGAGACGATCCAGACCTTGGCCGCGAACCCTTCACGCACCACGTCGGGGAAGTTCGCGTGAAGCTCGGCATAGACGGCCTCGGACGGCAGGAACATCAGCGCGCCGTCCGCCGTTTCGCCCTCGAGGATGTATTTTTCCGCGATGGCGCGAATGTGGGCGCGCACCGAGGTCCGCATCGCGCGCGCGGCTTCGGTCTTTTCGGCGGGCGTGGCGGCGCGGCGTATGGCCTCGTAAGCCTCCAGCGGAAACTTCGCGTCGATCACGATGGGACCCGGCGGGTTCGGCAAATGCAGCAGGCAGTCTGCGCGCTTACCGTTCGACAGCGTCGCCTGCATCGTGAAGGCATCGCGGGGCAGGGCCTTTAGCACGATATCGTGGAGCTGGATTTCCCCGAACGCGCCGCGGGTCTGTTTGTTGGACAGGATGTCCTGCAAGCCCAGCACGTCGCCCGACAGCTTTTCGAGGTTGGCCTGCGCGCGGTCGATGGTGGCCAGCCGTTCCTGCAGTTCGGTGAGGCTCTTCACCGTCTTTTCCGATGCGCCATGGAGCACCTCGTTCAGCCTCTCCTGCATATCCGACAGGCTCCGCGCCGACGTAAGCGCGGTCTCGTGGAGCCGGTCGCCCATCTGGCGCTGCACGTCGGCCAGTGCTTGGACCATCTGGCCCTGACCGCTCGTCTGCGCATGGGTGACGCCCTGCAATCCGCCCGAAATCTGCTCCTGCCCGGCTGCGAGTCGTTCGACCGCACGCCCGACCTGATCCATCTGCCAGATCAGCGGCTCCGACGCCCGGCGCGCGGCCCGCAGCGTGAGCAGCATCAGGAGGAGGAGGAGGATCGCCACGCCTGCGCCAGCAAGCGCCGCGATCACCGCCGGATCGGTCAGGTCGAAGGTCCGTCCACCGAGCGCGATCATCGCCGTCCGAAGAGCTTCTCGATATCCGCGAGGCCAAGCTCCACATAGGTCGGCCGCCCGTGGTTGCACTGGCCCGAGAGCGGTGTCGCCTCCATCTCGCGCAGGAGCGCGTTCATCTCCTCCGCCCCCATGCGCCGGCCGGAGCGGACCGAGCCGTGACAGGCCATCCGGCTCAGCACCGCGTCCATGCGCGCCTGCACGCGGTCGGACCCGCCCGGTTCGGCCAGATCGTCGGCGATGTCGCGCAGGAGTGCGGCGGCATCCACGGTCCCGAGGATGGCCGGAACCTCGCGCACTGCGATGGCACCGCCGAACGGCTCCACCCCCAGCCCGAGGCAGGCCAGTTCGTCGGCCGCCGCCAGAACCCGCGCGGCGTCAGCGGGCGGCAGCTCCACGATGTCGGGGATCAGAAGCGCCTGCGCGGCAATCCGGCCGCGGTCACGCTGGGCCTTCAACCGCTCGTAGACCAGTCGTTCGTGCGCCGCGTGCTGGTCCACGATCACCATGCCGGTCCGGGTCTGCGCCACGATGTAATTCTCATGGATCTGCGCCCGCGCGGCGCCGAGCGGCAATGCCGTGTCGCCGCCGGGCGCCTCATGCGCGGCGGTCTCGAACCGGGCGGAGGTTTCGGCGAACATCGGGCGGTCCCGCTCCGGGGCCTGCAGGGCGTGTGCGCGACCCAGCGCCTGACCCGACGGGCGGTCCATCTGATAGATGCGCGGCGCGAACCGGGCCAGCGTCGCCGCCCCCACGGTGGAGGAGGACCGCTGCGCGCCAGCGGCCAGCACGCGGCGCAGCCCGCCCACGATCAGGGCGCGGGCAAGGGCGGGATCGCGGAACCGGACCTCGGACTTCGCCGGATGCACGTTGACGTCGACGCCGTCTGCCGCGCACCGGATGTCGAGCACCGCCGCCGGATGCCGATCGCGGGCCAGCACGTCCCGGTAGGCGGCCCGGAGCGCGCCCAGCAGCATCCGGTCCAGCACCGGGCGCCCGTTCACGTAGAGATATTGCGCCGCCGAAGAGCCGCGCGAATAGGTCGGCAGACCCGCATAGCCGGTGAGGCGAAGGCCGCAGCGCTCCTCGTCCACCGCCAGCGCGTTGTCGGCGAAGTCGGGGCCCAGCGTGCCAGAAATGCGCGCGCGCAGGGCGTCAGGTCCGGCACCGGGCATCGCGTCGGCGCGAAACACCTCCCGCCCGGGGCCGGAAAGGTCGCGCAGGGTGAAGGCGATCCCGGGTTCGGCCAGCGCCAGACGGCGGACCGTGTCCATGATCGCCATTGCCTCGGCGCGGTTGGTCTTCATGAACTTGAGACGTGCGGGGGTGGCGAAGAAGAGATCGCGCACCTCGACCACGGTGCCGCCGCCCAGCGCTGCGGGTCGCACGGCGCCGATGCGGCCACCGGCGATCGAGAGGCTGGCACCCTCCGCCCCGACGCTCCGGCTGGTGAGGGTCAGCCGCGCCACGGCCCCGAGGCTCGCCAGCGCCTCGCCCCGGAACCCGAACGAGCGGATGTCCATGAGGTCGGTGCCCGCGGTCTTGGAGGTGGCATGGCGGGCCAACGCGAGGGGCAGGTCTTCTGCCGTCATGCCGCAGCCATCGTCGGTGACGCGGATCAGCGCCTTGCCGCCGTCGGCATAATCGACCGCAATGCGCTGCGCCCCGGCATCGAGCGCGTTTTCAACCAGCTCCTTGACGGCCGAGGCGGGTCGCTCCACCACCTCACCCGCCGCGATCCGGTTGATCGCCGCCTCGCCGAGCTGCCGGATGACCGGGCGTATGTGGGGGGGGTGATGCGTCATGCCACAAGGTCTAGCATGGGCGCAGGGATTCGGGAAGCCGCATCGCCCGACGCGATCCGGCGGGGGGGAGCCGTCCTCGGGGCCATTGAGGCCCCTTCGGACGGCGCTGCCGCGTGCATGTCGCGGCGTCGGTGCGGTGGGGCTACTGGCTTGGCGGGGCCGACGGCGTCCGCACACCGCGGGCGCGCCAGCGTGCCAGTTCGGCCTCCTTGTCCAGCGATTCGCCGGAATAGGCGCGGAAGTAGCTGTTGACGTTGAACAGGCGCTCCAGCACGCGGCCGCGGTTGTTCCGGCGCAATTCAAGATCATTGGCGGCAAGCTCGGCCCGGATGGCGGGATCGGTGCCGTAGCGGCCGGCGTAGCCCGTGAGGCCCGCGTTGCCGCTCACACCTGCGGCCGGATTGCCGCCGAGCGCCAGTATCGCGTCGGCCTCCGGCGTCGGATCGGTCAGGTTTGTGCCGCCGAGCGTCGGCGCGGGCAGGGTCTTCACATCCTCGGGCAGGGTCAAGGCCTTGGGCGGCAGGATCGCAAATTCGTCCGGGCCTGGATCGGGGTTGCGCAGGTGCATCAGGCGCGGCTCCCCCGTCGCACAGGCACACAGCGCCAGAAGCGTCATGCCGCCGATGACCGACCGTGCTGCCCTCATCTGTCGTCTCCTGTTCCGTCCCGGGTTTGGTCTAGCGCAAAGCGGGGCAAGCGTCACGGGCTCTTTCGCTTCGCGGGCCGCCCGTCCTGCGCGAAGAGCACGAGCCCCGCGGCACCGGCGAAGATCGCGATGTCGGCGACGTTGAAGGCGTAGGGGTTGGACAGCCCGCAACATGACATGTTGAGAAAGTCTGCCACCGCCCCGTAGGTCAGCCGGTCCACCACGTTGCCCAGCGCGCCGCCGATCAGGATTCCGGCGGAAATCTGCGCGATCGCGCGCTGGCCCGGACGCCGCATCCAGCGCCAGACCCAGACCGAGATCGACAGCGACACCGCGATCAGCACCCAGCGCCCGATCTGCGACCCGCTGGAGAGGAGGCCGAAGTTCACCCCCCGATTCCACGCCATACGAAAGACAAGATACGGCGGCGCCACGTCGATCTCCCCCCGCCGGGCGAGGTCCAGGCCGAAGACCACGCCCAGCTTGGTCGCCTGATCGAGCGCGAAGGTCGCGAGGGCAGCAATGGCGATCCGCATCTCAGTGCCGGAAATGGCGCTGGCCGGTGAAGACCATGGCGAGGCCCAGCGCGTCGGCGGCCGCGATCACCTCGTCGTCGCGCAGCGATCCGCCGGGCTGGATCACCGCCGTGGCCCCCGCCTCCGCCGCCGCCTCGAGCCCGTCGGCGAAGGGAAAGAACGCGTCCGACGCCACCGCAGCACCCTTGGTGGGCGACGTGGAGAGGCCGAGCGTCCCGGCCATGTCGAAGGCCTTGCGCGAGGCGATCCGCGTGGCGTCGATCCGGCTCATCTGCCCCGCGCCGACGCCGACAGTGGCACCGTCCCTGACATAGACGATCGCGTTCGATTTCACGTGCTTGGCCACGGTCCAGGCGAACAGCATGTCGCGCATCTCCGCCTCTGACGGGCGGCGCTTCGTCACGAGCCGCAGCGCGGCCTCGGTCATGCCCGCGCCGTCGCGGTCCTGCACCAGCATCCCGCCCGCGACCTGCCGGAACGCCACCCCCCGCGCCGCCGCGTCGGGCAGGCCGTCGGTGGTCAGAAGCCGCAGCTTCTTTTTGCGCGCGAAGACCGTGCGGGCCTCCTGCGACGCGCCGGGGGCGATCACGACTTCGGTGAAGATCTCGCAGATCCGCTCCGCCGTCTCAACATCCAGCGGCGCGTTCAGCGCCACGATGCCGCCGAAGGCGGAGGTTCGGTCGCAGTCGTAGGCGCGCCGGTAGGCCTCAACCAGGGTGTCGCCCAGCGCCACGCCGCAGGGATTGGCATGCTTCACGATGGCGCAGGCGGGACCGCGGTCCGCGAACTCCGCCACCAGCTCGAACGACGCGTCGGTATCGGCGATGTTGTTGTAGGAGAGGTCCTTGCCCTGATGCTGGCAGGCGGTGGCGACCCCGGCGCGCCCCGACCCGTCGCGGTAGAACGCAGCCCCCTGATGCGGGTTCTCGCCGTAGCGCAGGGTCTGCGCGAGCGTGCCCGCAAAGACCCTGCGCGCGGGCACGCCCACCTCCATCGCGCCCGCCATCCAGTTCGACACGGCGGCGTCATAGGCCGCCGTCCGCGCGAAGGCCGCCTGCGCCAGACGCTGGCGGAAGGCGAGGCGGGTGGCGCCCCTCTGAGCCCCCAGCTCCGCCAGAAGGCCGGCATAGTCGGCGGGATCGGTCACCACGGTGACGAAGCGGTGGTTCTTTGCCGCCGCCCGGATCATCGCCGGGCCGCCGACGTCGATCGTCTCCACGCAGTCGGCATGGGAGGCCCCGCGCGCCACGGCCGCCTCGAACGGATAGAGGTTGGAGATCAGAAGGTCGATCGGCGCGATGCCATGGGCGGCCATCGCCACCAGATGCTCGTCATCGTCGCGCAGCGCCAGCAATCCGCCGTGGATGTTCGGGTGCAGCGTCTTGACCCGCCCGTCCATCATCTCGGGGAAGCCCGTGACCTCCGCCACGTCCGCGACCGTTAGCCCCGCCATTCGCAACTGCGCCGCAGAGCCGCCGGTGGAGATCAGCTCCACCCCCATGGCCGTCAGCGCGCGGGCGAGGTCGATCAGCCCCGTCTTGTCCGACACCGACAGGAGCGCGCGTCCCACGGGAACGAGATTGGTCATGTCAGGTCTCCGCCCACGGCATCCGGGGTCCGCCGCGCACCTATCCCCTGTCGCGGCGAAGGTCCAGCATGGGCCGCCTTCACGCAGCGCCGTTCTCCGCGATGTCGCGCACCCCGACCGGCGTGTCGTCGGATTTGGCGAGCGTCCAGTCCACCCGGGCGTCGAACTCGGCCACATGGCCGGTGAGCACGATCTGCCGGGATGCACGCGGCTCGGGCTGGCCCGCCTCCAGATAGACCGACCGTTCCAGCGCCACGGCGCCCGCGCCGGACTGACGGAACTGCCAGACCTCTCCGCTTCGCAGATGCAGGCTGACGGCGTCGTCGTCGGCGTCCATCGTAACCTCCACCTCGGGATGGAGGTGGAAATGCACCGAGAACCGGATCCTGCGACCCGGTGCGCGCACAATGGCACGGGCGAGCCGGGCGCGGTCCTCCGGCGTATGGGCGCAGAGCTCGTCATGACCGCCCAGATGGCGTCCGTCGCGGCTCAGCACAAAGAGCCGCGCATGGGTCAGCCCGTGGGTCGCGACCCAGCCGTCATGGGACAGCCGCACGACATGCCCCTCGGGCGCCTCCGCCGGGTGCCCGACATTCACATGCGCCCGGTCGGCCAGCCGGCCATCGAGGCCCGGCTCCAGCCTGCTGGAGGAATAGCCCTCCATCGACAGGGTGGAGTGGGAGGCGGTGGCCCGCCCCGCGCGCTGCCAGTCCGGCCCGAACGGCGCGCCGGAGCCGCAGCCCACCACCAGCGCGCGCCGCCCCGAGGTCAGCTCGAACGCCAGCGTCGAGGCATGGGCCGAAGCCCCCGCGCGCGGCTGCGGCGGATCTGCCGCATCGACGAGAAGCGTCGTCCGCCCCCCCGACAGCCGCAGATAGCCCATCGCCGGCTCTTCCCCCGCCGCCGCCCGCACGCCGGAGGCCGCCAGTGCCTGATCGAGCCGCCCCTCCGCCCCGCGCCCGCCGCCGTGGAATCGCGCGAGACTACCATCGGCATGGCGCAGCGCCCGCAGGGTGGGTGCTATCCGCTGGATCGCGGCGCGGTGGTCGGGGGTTGCACTCTCCCCCGCCTGCGCCAGTGCCTGCGCGGCCCAGGTCAGATGCGTGAAAATTTCCAGCAGCTCCTCGGGGTTACGGGACGCGATGCCGCCCCCGGCGTCGATGGTGGCCACGCATTCATGGCCCAGCGCGGCCGCCGCCAGACCCGCGACCCCCACCATCCCGTCCAGCGCCAGCCCGGCGGAGATGAGCCCCGTCAACGCCTCGATGCGCGCGCGCCCCGGTGCCGCGGTCCGCCATTTGCGGGACAGGAACCGCGTCTGAACCGAGAGCGCGCGAATGAAGGCCGCACGCTCCGCCGGGCCTTGCCCGTCCAACAGAACCGCCGCGTGGTTGATCCAGCGGATCAGCCTGCGCCCGGTCAGGTCGGGCGCCCATCCCGGACCCCGCCCGCGCCCGAAGCGCCGGAGCCAGTCCCGTGTCCATTCCTGCGCGCGCGCGCGCGCCGCGGCACCGCCCGCGGCGGCGAGATCGTCGAGCCATCCGAATCCGTGCGCCTCGCGTCCCGGCGCGTCCCACGGACCGGCCTGCATCCGCCTGCCGCGCCGTCCGTCCCCGATGGAGCGCGGCTCCGGCTCCGCGACGAAACCCTGGGCCGCCCGTGGCCAGCCTGCGCGAAACACCGCCGCCCGTGTCGCCGCCAGCGCCAGCCGGGCGGCGAATGCGTCCTTAGGGGTCGCGTCGATCCTTGCCATGCCGGATGGCCCCGCTCGTGCTCCGCACAATCACCCTAGCGCCCGGAGGCAGGCCTGTCACAGGGAAACCGATGCGCGCCGCGCCTCAGCCCGGCTTGCGAAGGCGCGCGATGAAGAAGCCGTCCATCCCGCCGCGCGCGGCCCAGAGATCGGGGCGCAGGCGCACCGTGCCGTCGGGGGTGCGCCACGCGGGCTCCAGCCCCGGCGCGTCCGCTGCCTCCACCGTCAGGCCGGGATGCCGGGCGAGGGCCGCCGCGGTCTGCGCCTCGCCTTCCTCGGGAAGCAGCGAACAGGTGCAATAGACCATCCGCCCGCCCGGCCGCAGCATCCCCAGCGCGCGGTCCAGAAGCTGGCCCTGAAGGTCGGTCAGCGCCGCCAGATCCGACCCGTCCCGCACAAAGGGCAGGTCGGGATGGCGCCGGATCGTGCCGGTCGCGGAACAGGGCGCGTCCAGCAGCACCGCATCGAAAAGTGCGTCCGGCTGCCAGTGAAGCGCGTCCGCTACGACGATCTCGGCGGCAAGGCCGGTCCGCGACAAATTGGCGCGCAGACGCTCCATCCGGGGGCCGGACATGTCGAGCGCCGTCACATGCGCGCCCGCTGCCGCGATCTGCATCGTCTTGCCCCCCGGTGCGGCGCAGAGGTCGAGCACCCGCTCCCCCGCCGCCACACCGAGCACCGTTGCCGCCAGCGCCGCAGCAGTGTCCTGCACCCAGAACGCGCCCTCCGCGTAACCCGGCAGGGCGGAGACCTGCACGGATCCCGTCAGCCGCCAGCTTCCCGTCGGCAACCGCTCCACGCCAAGACCCTCCGGCCAGACCGGCACCGACCCCGGATCCCGCAAGGTCAGGTCGAGCGGTGGGATCTGCGCCTGCACCGCCTCGATCGCCGAGACCGCATCACGCCCAAGCCGGTGGACCAGTGGCTGGCGCAGCCATTGCGGCATCCGTTGCGGCGGCAGGCCGGCGAACGGAGTCTCAACCTGTGCCACCCGGCGCAGGACCGCGTTGGCGAGCCCCGCCAACGGTCCGGTCCGCTTGCCACGGCGCACGTGTTCCACCGCCGCGTTGACCGCGCCGTGGGCGGCAACCCCGTCCACCGCCATCTCCACCACCGCGAGCCGCATCGCATTCCACACCGTCAGCGGGGGCGCTTTCCGCAGATGGGGCGTGAGCACGCGGTCCGCCTGCTCCAGATGGCGCAGGACGGTGAGGGTGAGCCTTTGCGCGCGTGCAGCGGTCGGCGCGTCCAGTGCAGCGAAGGCGCCGCCCGCCGTCTCGCTCAGGGGCCGGCCCTGTCCCAGAACCTCGTCCAGTGCCGCGACCGCCGCGTCGCGTGCCGTGCCTGATTGCGCCATGATCGGTCCCTTCGCCATACCGGAGGGGTTCAACCCACCGCTTCCCGCTCTATATCCCGCAAGAGGAAAGACAAGGATCACACGATGCCGGACGACACCGCCCCGGAGCTTTCGCCCGCCGCTCAACGCGCCCTCGCAGAGGCGGAAGCGCGCCGCAAGGTGGCAGAACCCGACCGCCCCAAGGAATATGGCGGGCGCAAAGGGCCCGAGCCGGTACGTTATGGGGATTGGGAGAAAAAGGGCCTCGCCATCGATTTCTGAGCCCGCTTGAGGTCAACGAAGCCGGTAGTCGGCCTGCGAGCCCTTGCCGCGCCGCCCGGTGAAGCTGACGGTCCCGCCATCGCTCCGCACCACCTGGCAATCGGGTGGGATGGCGGTGTGGGCATAATCGATGCTGCGGCAGAGATAGTCGCCCTCCCAATCCCACCGGCCCGTGAGCGCCGAGCCGAATGCGACGCCTGAGATCGCGCCCTCCGGGCTGAACGACATCGCCACGCCGAATCGCTGCAACTCGCGCCCGGAGACCAGATTGACGAAAACGGGCCGCGTCTCGATCCGCGTCAGGTTTTCGGCGGCTACGGCAGCCGCACCTGCAAGGGTCAGCGCGACGGTCACCAGAGTTCCGGTCAGGATCGCCATCCGTTGCACCTTGTTGCGTTCCGCCATCGGATACCCCCCCCCATTCGCGCCGACGGTGCGGTTGCTTATGGGGCGAACGCGCTTCTTGAGCGGAGGGTTGCGTGCAATTGTATCAGAGGCCGAGCACATCCATCATATCGTAGTCCCCCGGCGCCCGGTCCTGACCCCAGAGCGCCGCCCGGAGCGCGCCGCGCGCATAGATGCTGCGGTCGGATGCCGCATGGCGCAGCACGATACGCTCCCCGGCACCGGCGAGGATGACCTCATGCTCGCCCACCACATCGCCGCCGCGCACCGAGGCAAAGCCGATGTCGCCCCGCCTGCGCGCCCCGGTCACGCCGTCCCGACCCGTCACGCGGACGTCGGCCAGCCGCACGCCGCGTCCCGCCGCCGCCGCCTCGCCCAGCATCAGCGCGGTGCCGGAGGGGGCGTCGATCTTGCCGCCGTGATGCGTCTCCACGATCTCCACGTCCCAAGCGTCGTCGAGCGCGCGGGCCGCGCGTTCCACCATGCGCGCCAGAAGGTTCACGCCGAGGCTCATGTTCCCCGACCGCACCAGCACCGCATGGCGCGCCGCAGCCTCCAGCCGCGCCAGATGCGCAGGGCCAAGCCCGGTGGTGCCGATCACATGCACCGCGCGGGCCTGAGCGGCGAGCGCCGCATAGGCTACCGTCGCGTCGGGCGTGGTGAAATCGAGCACCGCCTGCGCCTGCGAAAACGCCTCCAGCGGATCGTCGGTCACCGTGACGCCGAGCGCGGGACCGCCGAGACAGGTGCCCACGTCCCGGCCCACCCAGTCATGCCCCGGTCGCACCACGCAGCCCGCGAGCCGCGCGTCCTTTGAGGCCGCGACGACCTGCACGAGCATTCGCCCCATGCGCCCGGCAGCACCCGTCACCACGATCCCCGGCAGGCTCATCATCATCGGTCCTCCATCCCCGGCGCAACGCTATAGCAATTCCGCACCCACCCGCAAACCCCGGCCCTGTGCGGGCCTGCGGAAAAGCCGGGCCCCCGGTTGCGAAGCCACGGCGTTCGGCCTACATCGCGCGCATGGCAAAGAACCGCTCTCCCACCGGCCACGGCCCGTCCCAGCGCCAGCTCCGCGTCGGCGAACTGATCCGCCGCGCCCTGTCCGACGTGCTCAACCGGGCCGAGATCCACGACCCCGACCTCAACCGGCGCTCGATCACGGTGGGCGAGGTTCAGGTCTCCCCCGACCTCAAGGTGGCGACAGCACATGTCATGCCGCTGGGCGGGGACGACGTGGCGGGGGCCATCGCGGCCCTCGCGCGCAACAAGGGCGAACTGCGCCACCGTGTCGCGTCGGAGATGACGCTGAAATACGCGCCCGACCTGCGCTTTCGTCCCGACGAGACCTATGCCCAACTCGACGAGACGCGGCGCCTGTTCGCCGATGCGACCGTGCAGCGCGACATCGCGGCGGAGGATGAGAGCCCCGCAGGCGGGGATGCGTAGCGTTCCGTCGCTTCTGGGCCTCGGCGCCGCGCTGATCGCCGGGGGGGCTGCGGCGCAGACCTGCCGGGACTATACGTTCGAGGCGACCCCCTACACCGTCTGCGAGGTCCGGGCGGGCGCCGATCTGCGCGTCTTTCACGATGCGCCGGGCGGCGGCAATCTCGGCAGCTTCCGAGCGGTCGAGGATCTGCTCGACGGCGAGGGCAAGGTGCTGGCCTTTGCGATGAACGGCGGCATGTATCACCCCGACCGCACGCCGGTGGGTCTGCTGATCGAGAACGGCGTCACGCGCGCGCCGCTTGTGACCGCCGAGGGTCCGGGCAACTTCGGACTGCTGCCGAACGGCGTCTTCTGCATCGGGAAGCGGACCTTCTCGGTCGTTGAATCGCGGGCCTTCGCCGCCCGGCCGCGGGCGTGCCGCTATGCCACGCAATCGGGGCCGATGTTGGTGATCGGCGGCGATCTGCATCCGCGCTTTCTTGCGGGCAGCGACAGCCTCTATATCCGGAACGGGGTCGGGGTCTCGCCCGACGGGGGCACGGCGTTTTTCGCCATCTCGGGCACGCCGGTCAATTTCGATGCGTTCGCGCGGATGTTCCGGGACGGGCTCGGCACGCCCGACGCGCTCTATTTCGACGGCCGGATCTCGCGGCTCTATGCGCCGGACTTGGGGCGCAACGATTTCGGCTTTGCGATGGGGCCGATCGTGGGGCTGGCGGTCCCCGGTGGCTAGCGCCGTCTGTGCGTTGACCCCGTGATCCCCCCGCGCTAGCAGGCGGCTTCCTCAAGGGATGGAGAGAGCGGATGGCACGGGGCCGGAAGGGCAGGGCAATCTCCGGCTGGCTCGTGGTGGACAAGCCCGCGGGCGTCACCTCCACCGCCGTCGTGGGTCTGGTGCGCCGGGCGTTGAACGCGCAGAAGGCGGGCCATGCGGGCACGCTCGACCCCGATGCGACGGGCGTGCTGGCGGTGGCACTGGGCGAGGCCACGAAGACCGTGCCCTATGTCACCGATGCGCTGAAATGCTACCGCTTCCGCATCCGCCTTGGTGTGACGACGGATACCGACGACGCCTCTGGCACGGTGATCGCGACCTCGGACCAGCGCCCGGACGACGGGGCCATCGAGGCCGCACTCGGTCCCTTTCGCGGTGCGATCCGGCAGGTGCCGCCGCAATTCTCCGCCGTGAAGGTGGACGGCGCGCGGGCCTACGACCTCGCGCGCGAGGGGGAGACGATGGACCTCGCGGACCGGGCGCTCTGGGTGGAGCGGCTGTCGCTGGAGGGTCGCCCCGACGCCGATCATGTCGATCTGGAGATGGTCTGCGGCAAGGGCGGCTACGTGCGCAGCATCGCCCGCGATCTGGGGGCGGCGCTGGGCTGCGGGGCGCATGTGCTCTGGCTCCGCAGGCTCTGGTCGGGGCCGTTCGACGCCGCGGACGGGGTGTCGCTGGACGACCTCCATGCCGGGGCGCCGGATCTGGACTCCCGCCTCTTGCCGCTGGAGACGGGGCTCGAGGGCGTTCCACATTGCACCGCCACGGCGGGTGGTGCTGCACGTCTGCGC
>JBBSVE010000019.1:0-30179 GCA_038233815.1 Rhodobacterales bacterium | reverse complement strand
TGACCGCCGCCCTCGGCCCGCTCTGGCTCACGCTGCAACTGGCCGCGGTGACGACGGCCTGCCTGATCGTCCTCGCCACCCCGCTGGCGCTCTGGCTCGCCCGCACCCGCAGCCGCGCCAAACCGCTGCTGGAGGCGCTGACCGCCCTGCCGCTCGTGCTGCCGCCGACCGTGCTCGGTTTCTACATCCTGATCCTGTTCAGCCCGGCCTCCGCATTCGGCGGCCTGTGGCTGCGCGCGACCGGTAGCACCCTGACCTTCTCCTTTACAGGCCTCGTGCTCGCCTCGATCCTCTACTCCCTGCCCTTCGCCGTCCAACCCCTGCAGGCCGCGTTCGAGGCGCAGGGCACCGCCCCGGCCGAGGCGGCCTCCATGCTGCGTGCGGGGCCGTGGGACCGGTTCGCGAGCCTCACCCTGCCACTCGCCCGGCGCGGCTATCTCACGGCGGCGGTGATGACGTTTGCGCATACGCTGGGCGAATTCGGCGTCGTTCTGATGGTCGGCGGCAATATTCCCGGGCGGACCAAGGTGATCTCCATCGCGATCTATGAGCAGGTGGAGACCATCCGCTACGATCAGGCGCATCTGCTCTCGGGCATCCTGCTGGTCTTTTCCTTCGGCATGCTGGCGCTCGTCTATGCGGTCAACCGCACGGTGCGGCGGGCATGAGCCTGTCGCTGTCCCTCCGCCTCGGGTTTCCGGGATTCGCGCTGGCAATCGACTCCGATCTGCCGACCGCCGGGTTGACGGCGGTGTTCGGCCCGTCGGGCTGCGGCAAGTCGACCCTTCTGCGCATCGTGGCCGGGCTGGAGCGGCGGGCCGAAGGGCAGGTCCGTCTGGACGCGGACAAACTGCAGGACGACAGCGACGGGCGGCGATGCGTGCCGCCGCATCGGCGCGGGATCGGCGATGTCTCCCAGAGACCGGCTCTGATTGCGCATCTCAGCGTCGCGGGCAACCTCGCCTATGCCGACCGGCGGGCGCGCGGGATGCCCGGTCCGCGGCTGGAGGACGTGATCGACGCGCTGGCGCTGGCCCCGCTTCTGCCGCGCGCCACCGGCGCCCTGTCGGGGGGGGAGGCCGCGCGCGTGGCGATGGCGCGCGCCCTTCTGACGCGGCCCCGGCTTTTGCTGATGGACGAGCCGCTGGCGTCGCTCGACGAGGCCCGGAAGGTGGCGATCCTGCCCTATCTGGAGACGGTGCGCGACCGCATGGGGGTGCCGATCCTCTACGTCACCCATTCGGCGGCAGAGGTCGCGCGGCTCGCCACCCATCTGGCACTGATGGAGGCGGGGCGCATCACCCACTCCGGCCCGGCGCAGGATCTGCTCTCCGACCCCGACGCCGCGCCTGCCTTCGGGTTGAGGGAGGCCGGTGCCGTCGTCTCCGCCCGGATCGCGGCGCAGGATGCGGACGGGCTGACCCGGCTCGACACCGCCGCCGGACCGGTCTGGCTGCCGCGGATCGAGGCCGCACCCGGCACGGCACTGCGCATCCGCATCCTCGCCTCCGACATCATCCTCGCGCGCAACCGGCCGGAGGGGCTGTCCGCGCTCAACATCCTGCCGGTCACCGTGACGCAGGTCCGGCTTGGCGACGGTCCGGGCGCGCTGGTCCGGTTGGCGCTGGGGTCCGAACATCTGCTGGCTCGGATCACGCGGCGCTCGGCCACGCTTCTGGCACTGGCCCCCGGAGACCGCATCTTCGCGGTGCTGAAATCCGTATCCGTCGCTCCGGCGAGCATCGGTGCGCCGCCACACTGACCCCTGTCCCTTGCACCGCCCCGCGTTATGTTCCATCACGGAACCGCAATGAAAAACCCGGGCTATGAGCGCCCGGACCGGATCAGGAAACGGGCACCGCGATGCTGGATGTGACCACGAAACCGACCGAAGAAATCTCCGTCCGCGATACGTTCGGCATCGACACCGACATGACGACGAAAGGGTTCGCCGAGGCGACCGACCGGGTTCCGGTCGTGGATGCGACATACAAGTTCGACCCCGATACCACGCTCGCCATCCTTGCGGGCTTCGGCCACAACCGTCGCGTGATGATCCAGGGCTACCATGGCACCGGCAAGTCCACCCATATCGAGCAGGTCGCGGCCCGGCTCAACTGGCCCTGCGTGCGGGTGAACCTCGACAGTCACATTTCCCGCATCGACCTGATCGGCAAGGATGCGATCAAGCTGCGGGACGGCAAGCAGGTGACGGAGTTCCACGAAGGCATCTTGCCGTGGGCGCTGCGCAACCCCGTGGCCATCGTCTTCGACGAGTATGACGCGGGTCGTGCGGACGTCATGTTTGTGATCCAGCGCGTGCTGGAGCATGACGGCAAGCTGACGCTTCTGGACCAGAACGAGATCATCACCCCGCACCCGTCGTTCCGGCTGTTCGCCACCTCCAACACCGTGGGCCTCGGCGACACGACCGGCCTCTACCACGGCACCCAGCAGATCAATCAGGCGCAGATGGATCGCTGGAGCCTTGTCGCCACGCTCAACTACCTGTCCCACGATGCGGAAACCCAGATCGTGTTGGCCAAGGCACCGCATTACAATTCCGAAAAGGGCCGCAAGACTGTGGGCCAGATGGTCACGGTGGCCGACCTGACCCGCACCGCCTTCATGAACGGCGACCTCTCCACGGTCATGAGCCCGCGCACCGTCATCACATGGGCGCAGAACGCGGAAATCTTCCGCAACGTGGGCTATGCGTTCCGGCTGACCTTCCTCAACAAGTGCGACGAGCTGGAGCGACAGACCGTGGCCGAGTTCTACCAGCGCTGCTTTGCCGAGGAACTGCCCGAGAGCGCCGCCAGCTTGGCGATGAAATAAACGCTCCGGGCAGCGCAATCTCCCTCAGGTTGCGCGAGAACCCCTTGCACGGCGCACGGATCGGCATATTTTAGCCGACTTATCGTTCGTGTCGGGAGCCTGCCCATGCCGCGTTCCGCTTTTCTGGCCTGTCTCATCCTCGCCGCCTTGTCGGCAAACACGGCCACGGCACAATCCGCCTTCACCGCGGCCGACTGTTCTGCCTTCTGGTATGGCCGTGACGACTATGCCAGACGCTCGAAACTGCTGCCGCGCGATCCGGGCGATATTGCCATGGCGAAGAAAGACGAGGCTGCGGCGGAACGTGACGGCGGTAGCGCGGCCCGATCCGAGATTGCATCGTCCCGCGCCGACATGATGCTGCTTTTCGAGGCGTCGATCGAGCTGAATGACCCGCAGAGCCGAGATCTGATGAACCGGATGACCAAAGACTGCACCGATCTGACCAACGCGCTGCCGTGATGGGACGGCGCCCCGGCTTGCACCCGCCCGGACGCGGTGATTTACCTCGGGTATGAAACCCAGCGACAACCCCGCCGATCCGTTCAAGAAGGCTCTCGCCGAGGCCACCAAGGTGATGGCCGACGACCCCGAGATGACGGTCAGCTATTCCGTCGATCCCTCCGGCATGACCAAGGACGGCGTGCGATTGCCGCAGGTCTCGCGCCGGATGAGCCGCGACGAGGTAATGCTCGCGCGTGGCACGGCGGACACGTTCGCGTTGCGCCGCCGCTACCACGACGAAGGCACGGCGGCGCGTTACACCCCGACCGGTCCCCTTGCGCGCGAGATCTACGAGGCGATGGAAACCGCCCGCTGCGAGGCTGTGGGGGCGGAGACGATGCCTGGCACCGCAGGCAACATCGACGCGCGGATCGGGCATGAGGCTGCGCGCAAGGGCTACGCCCAGATCACGCGCGCGTCGGATGCCCCGCTCGGCGTGGCCGCAGGCTATCTGGTGCGCCATCTGGCGACAGGGCGCCCGCTACCGCCGGGGGCGGACACTGTGATGGACCTGTGGCGCGGGTTCATCGAGGACCATGCGGGCGGCACGCTTGAAGGCATGCGCGACGTGCTGACCGATCAGGCTGCCTTCGCGCGCTTCACACGGCAGGTCATCACCGATCTTGGCTACGGCGATCAGTTGGGCGACGACCCCGATGCCGACAGCGAAAATGACGACGCCGCCGACGAGGCAGAGGAGGAAGACGACGCCCCCGATTCGACCGGCGAGGATGAGAGCGAAGGCGACGACAGCGACGCCTCCCCCGAGGAGAGCCAGGAGGAACAACAGGACGCGTCACAGGCGCAAGTCTCCTCCGACGACATGGCCGACATGGAGGAGGGCGAGGAGGCGGAGCTTCCCGACGGCGAGGCCCCGCAAGAACCGCCTCCCCCCGCCGCCCACTCCGATGCCGACCCGAACTACACCGTCTATGCCACCGATTTCGATGAGGAAATTCGCGCCGAAGACCTCGCCGAACCGGCGGAGCTGGAGCGTCTTCGCGCCTATCTCGACCAGCAGCTCGACCCGCTGAAGGGTGCCGTATCCCGGCTGGCGAACAAACTGCAACGGCGCCTGCAAGCGCAGCAGAACCGGAGCTGGGAGTTCGATCTGGAGGAGGGCACGCTCGACGCCGGACGTCTGGCGCGCGTGGTGGCGAACCCGACAACGCCGCTTTCCTTCAAGGTGGAGAAGGATACCGAGTTCCGCGACACCTGCGTGACGCTGCTTCTGGACAATTCCGGCTCCATGCGCGGGCGCCCGATCTCCATCGCCGCGATCTGTGCCGACGTGCTGGCGCGGACGCTGGAGCGGTGCTCGGTGAAGGTGGAGATCCTGGGCTTCACCACCCGCGCGTGGAAGGGCGGGCAAAGCCGCGAGCGGTGGCTGGCGGCGGGCCGCGACGCCATGCCGGGGCGGCTGAACGATCTGCGCCACATCATCTACAAGAGTGCGGACGCACCGTGGCGGCGGTCGCGGACGAACCTCGGCCTGATGATGAAGGAGGGGCTGCTGAAGGAGAATATCGACGGCGAGGCGCTGGAATGGGCGCATCGCCGGATGGTCGCGCGGATGGAATCGCGGCGCATCCTGATGGTGATCTCCGATGGCGCGCCGGTGGACGATTCGACGCTATCGGTGAATCCCGCGAACTACCTAGAAAAGCACCTGCGCGATGTGATCGCGATGGTGGAGCGTCGTCGCGCCGTGGAACTTATCGCCATCGGCATCGGTCACGATGTCACGCGCTACTACAGCCGCGCGGTGACGATCACCGACGTGGAGCAATTGGCCGGGGCGATGACCGAACAGCTCGCAAGCCTCTTCGACAGCGATCCCCGGAAACGCGCGCGGGTCACGGGCATCCGCCCCGCGATGCGACGCAGGTCGCGCTGATGTTTCAAAGCTTTACCGCCCACGCCTCTCCCGATCAGGGACCGCCACGGCTTGCCGCCTTGCGCGAGGCGCTGGCGCGCGAGGGCTACGCAGGTTTCATCGTGCCGCGCGCCGACGCCCATCAGGGCGAGTATGTCGCCCCCGCGGACGAGCGGTTGCCTTGGCTCACCGGGTTCACCGGATCGGCGGGCTTCTGCATCGTGCTGCCCGAGGTCGCGGGCGTGTTCGTCGATGGCCGCTACAGGAGCCAGGTGAAGGATCAGGTCGATACCGCTGCGTTCACGCCCATCGACTGGCCCGCCGCGAAACCCGGCCCTTGGATCGCGCAGAATCTGGCGGAGGGGCGGATCGCCTTTGACCCTTGGCTCCACACCACGGCGGAGATCGAGGCCCTTCGGGCGGCACTCGAAGTACATCCCATAACGCTGTGTCCCACTGACAATTTCCTCGATAGCGTCTGGCACGACCGGCCGCCGCCGCCGGACGGCGTTGCCTTCATTCAGCCCGATGCGCTGACCGGCAGGCCCGCTGCGGGAAAGCGGGAGGCGGTGGCAGCCACGCTTCGCGCCGAGGGGCAGCGGTCGGTCGTTCTGACCCTGCCCGATTCGATCTGCTGGCTTCTGAACATCCGCGGGTCGGACATCGCCCGCAATCCGGTGGTGCTGGCCTTCGCGATCCTGCACGACGATGCCCGCGTCACCCTGTTCGCCGACCCCGCCAAGTTCGATCCCGTCGTTCGCAATCACCTCGGCCCCTCCGTCACGATCCGTCCGCCCGAGGCGTTTGCCCCCGCCCTCGCCGCACTGGAGGGCACGATCCGCGTCGACCGCGCGACCGCGCCGTTCGCGGTCGGTGTCGCGGTCGAAGCGGACGGAAGGACGCGCATGTGGGGCGACGATCCCTGTCGGCGTCCCAAGGCACGCAAGACGCAAGCCGAACTCGACGGCGCGCGCGCGGCGCATCTGCGTGACGGTGCCGCGATGGTGGAATGCCTCGCGTGGTTCGACCGGGAGGCGCAGCACGGGCACCTGACCGAGATCGGCGTCGCCACGGCGCTGGAGGGGTTTCGCTGCGCGACGGGACAGCTTCGCGATATCAGCTTCGACACGATCTCCGGGGCGGGGGCGCATGGCGCGATCATCCACTACCGCGTCACGGATGCGACCGACGCGGCGATCGGTCCGGGCACGGTGCTGCTCCTCGATTCGGGCGGACAATATGTCGACGGCACCACCGATATCACCCGCACGATGGTCGTGGGCGATCCGCCGGATGGGGTCGCGGCCTGCTATACCCGTGTCCTGCAAGGGCTGATCGCGATCTCCCGCACCCGCTTTCCCAAGGGGCTGGCGGGGCGCGATCTGGACCCGCTGGCGCGCGCGCCGCTCTGGATGGCGGGGCAGGATTACGACCACGGGACCGGGCATGGCGTGGGGGCGTTCCTCTCGGTCCATGAGGGCCCGCAACGGCTGTCGCGCCTGTCCGAAGTGCCGCTGGAACCCGGCATGATCCTGTCGAACGAGCCCGGTTACTACCGCGAAGGCGCCTTCGGCATCCGGCTGGAGAACCTGATCGTGGTGATCCCCGCCCCCGCGCTGGAGGGCGCCGATGACCGTGTGCAGCTTGCCTTCGAGACGCTGACATGGGTGCCGTTCGAGCGTCGCCTGATCCTTGCCGCATCGCTCTCTCCGGGGGAGCGGCAGTGGCTCGACGCCTATCACGCCGAGGTCCGCGCCCGGATAGGACCTCGCCTGAGCGTGGGTGCGAACGACTGGCTCACCCGCGCGACGGAGCCTCTGGTGACCTAAGCGGCGGCGGCGACCGCGCGGATCCGCTCCACCATCGCGCGCACCCCGTTTGAGCGTTGAGCCGAGAGATGCGCGTCGAGCCCGAGCCGCGCCAGTGCGCCCGCCGCATCGACCTGCCCCACCTCCGCCACCGGGACGCCGGCATAGAGCGCATGCAGCACCGCGATCAGACCGCGCACGATCATCGCGTCGCTGTCGCCGTGGAAATCGAAACGGCCTCCGTCGAGCGTCGGGCGCAGCCAGACCTGACTGGCGCACCCGTCCACTTTCGTTGCGGGCACCCGGAACGCGTCGGGCAACGGCTCCATCGCGCGGCCGAGGTCGATCAGATGGCGATACCGGTCCTCCCAGTCGTCCAGGAACTCGAACGTTCCCGCTATTTCCTCGAACGCGTCGGTGGCCATGGGCGCTTCCTCCTGTCCCGTTGATCTGGGGCACCGCGGGGGCGGCGTCAACAGGACGCCCGCCCGTCATCACGGTGCTTTTCAAAGAGCCGCCGATCCGCTAACCCGTGGGGCGGGACAAGAGGGATGGACCGCGATGCGCATGACACGACCGATCGCCGCCGTCCTGAGCGCCACGCTGGTGCTGACTGCCTGCGCCTCGGTCCGCCAGTCGCGGCTCAATCCGTTCAACCTCTTCGGCCGTTCGACAGCCTCGACGAGCGTGGCGGTGCCCGGGACGCTCGCCGACCAGCGGCTCCTGATCCGCGAGGTCACGCAGTTGGTGGTCGAGCCGACGCCCGGCGGCGCCATCGTGCGGGCCACCGGCCTGCCCCCGACCCAAGGCTACTGGGAGGCGGAACTGGTGCCGGGGGCGGAGAAGGACGGCCGGATCACCTACGATTTCCGCGTCTTTCCACCGACCTCGCCCAAGATCGCCTCCTCCCCCCAGTCGAGGGAGATCGAGGCGGCGGCGTTCCTCTCCGCCAACAAGCTTGTGAAGATTTCCGAGATCACCGTGCAGGGTGCCGCCAACGCGCGCTCCAGCCGGCGCTGAGGCGGTTCAGGCCTCTGCCCGCAGCGGCACCGTGACGCGGAACGCGGCTCCGTCGCGCCCGGGGAGATAATCAACGGTCCCGCCGAGCCGCGCCATGACCTCGCGGCAGATCGCGAGCCCCAGTCCCGCCCCCCCCGCCTGCATCCCGTCGCCGAGGCGGGTGAACTTCTCGAAGATCAGCGCCTGACGGTCGCGCGGAACGCCGCTGCCGTTGTCGATGAAATCGATGGTGATACGCCCGCCGCGCTGACCCACGACGATGCGCAGCTCGCACCGTTCCGCGTCGCAATATTTCCGTGCATTGGAAATGACGTTGATGAAGACCTGCACCAGCCGGTCCGCGTCGGTCCTGACATGCACCTCCTCCGCACCCGGATCGCGCCGGATCGCGAAGGGCCGGTCCCGGCCTGCATGTCCCGCGGCGACCAGCGCGCGGTCAATGATCTGGCGCAGGTTGGCCAGCCCGAATGTGAGCTGCCCGCCGCCACTTTCCAGCACCGACAGGTCGAGGAGGTCGTCCAAGAGTCTGGTCAGCCGCGCGGCCTCGGTCTGGATGATCCCGCCGTAGTGCGCGACTTGGCGTGCGTCGTTGTCGCCCCCGGCGAGGATCTCCGAGAAGGCGCGGATCGAGGTCATGGGGGTGCGCAGCTCATGGCTGATCTGGCTCAGGACATCGTCCTTTTGCACCGAAAGCTCGGTCAGGGCTGCGTTGGCGGTCCGCAGCGCGCGCGCGGTGCGGGTCAACTCCTCGCGCTGGTCTTCCAGCTTCTGCGCGGTCTCCATGATCTGCGCGGCCTCGTTGGCGACCGCGATCAGATCCTCGACCGACACCGCAGCCCGCCCCGCCACCTGCGCCATCATCGCATGCGCCGTGGCCGCCCCGACGGAGCCCGCGAGCCGTCGTTCCAACGCGTCGAGGAAATCGGGGACCGGTTCGGGCAGGTAGCCGCGCGATCCCTGCGCCGCTGCCGCGCGCTCGAAAAAAGCGAGCGTTTCATCGTCGCCCAGAATGCGTTGTGCCATGACCAGCAGATCCTCCGCCTCCGCCTGTCCACGCGCCCAGTTCCGCAAGCCCGCCCCCCCGGCGCCGAAGACGTTGACGAAGGCCGCGGACTGGACCCGCTCCACCGGGCCGGGAAAGGACAGGAGCGAGACCGCGCAGAAGACGCCAGCGTTGATCGCGAGCGACCAGAAAAGCGCGTGGTTCAACGGGTCCATCGTCACGCCGAAAAGCGCCTGCGGGCGCAGCCAAGCGATTCCCCACGGCCCCTCCGCCAGAATGGCGGGCGACAGCATTCCCCCCGGTCCGAAGGACGGCAGGAACAGGGTCCAGATCCAGACGCCAAAGCCCGCGACCAACCCCAGCGCCGCACCCCGCCGGGTCGCGCCGCGCCAGTAGAGCCCGCCAAGCACCGACGGCAGCATCTGCGCCACGCCCACGAAGGAGATCAGCCCGATCGCCGCCAGCGCCGTGGATCCCCCCGACAGCCGGTAATAGCCGTATCCCAGTGCCAGCACGCCAACGATGGAGAGGCGGCGCGATAGCAGGACCAGCCTGCGCCCGTCGCCCGATACCGCCGGGGCGGCGCGCAGCCGCAGCCAGAACGGCATCACGATATGGTTCGACACCATCGTCGACAGTGCAAGCGAGGCCATGATGACCATCGAGGTCGCTGAGGAAAATCCGCCGAGGAACGCCAGCATCGCAAGATCGCCCCGCCCCTCCTGCAAGGGCAGCGTCAGCACGAAGAGGTCCGGGTTCGACCCCTCCGGCATCCGGTCGAGGCCCATTACCGCAATCGGCACGACGAAGAGGCTCATCCCCAGCAGGTAGGCCGGAAAGGCCCAGCTTGCGGTCGCCAGATGCCGCTCGTCGCCATTTTCCACCACCATGACCTGAAACATCCGCGGCAGGCAGAGGACGGCGGCGGCGGAGAGGAAGATGAGCCCGGTCCAGCGGGTCGGCGCAATGGACCACGTGGCAAGCGCGCTCCGGTCGATCCGGGCGAGGATGTCCGCGGGGCCGTCCGCCAGCCCCCAGGTCACGAAGATGCCCACGGCGAGCACGGCCGCGAGCTTCACCACCGCCTCCACCGCGATGGCGGTGACGACGCCGGTATGCTGCTCGTTGGCGTCGAGGTTTCGGGTGCCGAAGAGGATCGTGAAGGCCGCCAGCCCGCAGGCCACCCAGATCGCGGTCGCGTTGCTGTCGGGGAGCGCATACCCCTCGCCCGCGCTGGCAAAGACGCCGAAGGACAGCGTTACGGACTGGAGCTGCAGGGCGATGTAGGGCGTGACCGTGACGACCGAGATCAGCGTGACGATGACACCAAGCAGCGTCGACTTGCCGTAGCGCGAGGAGATCAGGTCGGCGATCGAGGTCACACGGTTCTGCCGCCCGATCCGCACGAGCTTGCGCAAAAGCCCCCACCAGCCGACGAAGACCAGCGTCGGACCCAGATAGATCGTGAGATATTCGAGCCCCGATCGCGCGGCATAGCCCACGGCCCCGTAGAACGTCCACGCCGTGCAATAGACTGACAGCGACAGCGTATAGACGAGCGGAGACCGTAGCCACGCAAGCTCGCCGCGCGCGGCATGACGCTCCACCACAAAGGCCACGCCGAAGAGGAAGGCCACATAAGCGATCGAGGCCGTGACGAGGATGTCGACGGGCATGTCTCAGCCCCCGGTCACGGGCCTGTCGTCCGGCAACTCGTCGCCCGGCGCGCCCGCAGGATCGTCCGGCCCGTCATGGAGTTTGCGCGAGAGCCAGAATGCCGCGAGGACCAGCGCCAACCAGAGCGAGAAGAGATAGAGCGCGTCCCGGCCGAGCGGACGACCCGCCTGCGACGCGGAGCCGTCGCCCCACAGGATCGGCACCACCATCAGCGCCGCCCCAACAACCGGAAGGAACCGTGCGGCATCCCGCATCCTCCGCCGCCGGTAACTTCGCCGCGCAAGGTAGAGTGGTCCCGTCACGACGCCCGCCCGCCGGCGAGGCTGCGCACGGCGGCCACGATCTCCGCATTGGCGAAGGGTTTCGCCATGAAAAGGTCGGCGCCCGCGCGGGCCGCCGCCTCCCGGTCCCGCATCTGCCCGCGCGCGGTCAGCATCAGGACCGGGATCGCCGCCAGCTCGGGATCGGCCCGGATCTGGGCCAGCACCTCGAACCCGCCCTGCCCCGGCAGCATCAGGTCGAGGATCACGACCGAGGGGCGCCGCGCGCGGATCACGTCCAGCGCGCCACGCCCTTCGGCATGGATCGTCACCTCCCAGCCGTCACGACCGAGGATGAAGCGCAGGGCCTCGGCGATGTTGGCCTCGTCCTCGATCAGCACAAGGGTCGCCATCGGCCCGCTCCGGCTACTTCGTCATCGCGTCGGTGATCACGCTCGACGTCGCTCCTTCCGGCTCCTTGGTTATGGCGGGGTTTTCGGGCGAGACCGACGCCAGGAGCGTCGCCACCGTCTGCTTGTAGGCCTCAGGATCGAGCGCGCCGGTAGAGCCTTCGGTCAGCTTGGAGACCTCTTTGACCATATACGTCTGATGCTCCAGCGTCTGTGCGCCACTTTCGTCATTGTCGATCACGATCTGCGCGGCCTCGTCGGGGTGGTCCGCCGCATAGTCCCAGCCCTTCATCGAAGCGCGGACGAACTTCACCATCTTCGCACGGAACGCCTCGTCCTTGAGGCTGTCCTGCATGACGTAGAGCCCGTCCTCCAGCATCCCCACGCCCTGCTTGAGGTAGTTGAAGGTGACGAGTTGGTCCGGCGTGATCCCGGCATCCAGCACTTGCCCGTATTCGTTGTAGGTCATCACCGAGATGCAGTCGGCCTGCTTTTGCAGCAACGGATCGACGTTGAAGCCCTGCTTCAGCACCTCCACCCCGTCCGCCTTGCCGTCGGTCTTGATGCCCAGCTTCGCCATCCAAGCATAGAACGGATACTCGTTGCCGTAAAACCAGACGCCCAGCGTGTGACCTTTGAAGTCGGCGGGCGAGGTGATGCCGTTCTCCTTCAGGCAGGTCAGCTCCAGCCCGCCGCTCTTGAAGGGCTGTGCTATGTTGACCAGAGGCAGCCCGCGTTCCCGCGCGGCGAGGGCGGCGGCCATCCAGTCCACGATGACATCCGCGCCGCCACCCGCGATCACCTGCTCGGGCGCCACGTCGGGACCGCCGGCCTTGATCGTGACGTCGAGGCCCTCGTCGTCATAAAACCCCTTGTCCTTGGCCACGTAATAGCCCGCGAACTGCGCCTGCGTGACCCACTTCAGCTGCAGCGTCACATCGTCCGCCGCCCGCGCGCCGCCCGCCATCATCGCGAGCGCCGCCGCCGTCATCATCGTCTTTTTCATCGCACTCTCCCTGTTGTCGTTTCTTGTCCGTCCCTTAATCCCGGCCCCGCTGCGAGGGGTGCCAGAAGGTCAGTCGCGCCTCGACCCACGCCACGATGCCGTAGAAGGCGAGGCCCGACAGCGCCGCCACCGCAATCTCCGCCCAGGTGAGCGCAAGCTGGAACTTGCCGCCCGAGGCCTGGATCCGAAAGCCCACGCCCGACGTGGGCGAGCCGAAGAACTCCGCCACGATAGCGCCGATCAGCGCCAGAGTCGTGGCAATCTTCAGCCCGTTGAAGATGAAGGGCATCGCGGCTGGCAGGCGCAACCGGATCAGCGATTGCCCCCAGGAGGCCCCATAGGTCGCCATCAGATCGCGCTGCATCCGGTCGGACGCGCCGAGCCCCGCCACCGCATTGACCAGCACCGGAAAGAACACCATCACGACGACGACCGCCGCCTTCGACTGCCAGTCAAAGCCGAACCACATCACCATGATCGGCGCCATCCCGACGACCGGCAGGGCCGCCACGAACGAGCCGATCGGCAACAACCCCTGGCGCAGGAATATGAACCGGTCGATCGCAATCGCGGTCAGGATCGCGGCCCCGCAGCCGATCACATAGCCCGACAGCGCCCCCTTCAGCACGGTCTGAACGAAGTCGCCCCAGAGCATCGGCAGCGATGCGGCGAACTTGGACCCGATCTCGCTCGGCGCCGGCACAAAGACCGCCGAGACGTCCAGACCGCGCACCAGCCCCTCCCAGAGGACGAGAAGCGCCACACCGAAGAGCGCCGGCACCGCAATCCGGACCCAGCGCGCCGTCCCCCCGCGCGCGATCAGCGCCACGTTCAGCGTCCAGAACCCGACCCAGACCAGCAGTGCGGCAACGATCCAGATCACGCCCCGACCCTTCGCAGAACCACCCGCTCCGCCAGTCCCACCAGCGCCACCAACCCCGCGGCAAGCCCCGCCGCGACGAAAAGTGCGGCCCAGATCTGCAACGTCTGCCCGTAGTAGCTGCCCGTCAGCAGCCGCGCCCCGAGACCCGCAGTCGGCTGGCTCACCTCCGTCACCACGGTGCCCACGACGGCCGCCGCGACACCCACCTTGAGCGAGGCAAAGAGATAGGGCAGCGACGCGGGCAACCGCAGTTTCCAGATCGTGGCAAAGGCGCCGCCGTTCCACGTCCGCATGAGGTCGAGCTGCATCGCATCGGGCGCGCGCAACCCCTTGACCATCCCCACGACGACCGGAAAGAAGGTGAGATAGGCCGCCAGCAGCGCCTTCGGCAGCATCCCGGTGATCCCGAACCGGCCGAAGACAACCACGATCATCGGCGCGATGGCCACGATTGGGATCGTCTGGCTTGCGATCGCCCACGGCATGACGGCCATGTCCATCACCCTGAACTGCACGATGAGGATCGCCAGCACGATCCCGAACCCGGTCCCGAACGCAAACCCCACGGCCGTCGCCCGAAGCGTGACCCACCCGTGCCACACGAGGCTGCGCTTGGAGGTCACCGCCTGCCCTGCCAGCCCGTCCCAGAGGGCGCCCACGACCTGATGCGGCGCGGGCAGCACGGGTCGGTCCTGCACCATGGTCGCGGGCACGATCTCGGCCCAGCCGACGGTCTGTCCCGCCCGCGCCGCCTGATCCCGCTCCCAGGCCGCATTCATCAGGATCGCCGCCAGATACCAGACCGCAACAATCACCCCCAACACCACCACCACCGGCCAGACCCGTCTCACCGCAGACCCCAAACGCCAGAATGAACGTGCCCTATCCCACCCCTTTTTCTGTCCGAAACTATCCTCGGGGGTGAATTGGCCCTAATGGGCCAAGGGGGGGCAGACAGCCCCCCGCCGCCGCCGGACCCGCATTCATCCTTCATAGGAATGCCCCGCCCGAAGCCCGTCCCGCACCCGGTGCGCCAGCGCCAGAAACTCCGGCGCCTCGCGAATATCCAGCGGCCGCTCCTTCGGCAGCGTGCTCTCGATCACATCGGCAATCCGCCCCGGTCTCGGGCTCATCACCACGATCCGGGTGGAGAGATAGACCGCCTCCGGGATGGAATGGGTGACGAAAAGGATGGTCTTGCCCGTCCGCGCCCAGAGCTCCAGCAATTCCTCGTTGAGCCGGTCGCGCACGATCTCGTCGAGCGCCCCGAACGGCTCGTCCATCAGCAACAGATCCGCATCGAACGACAACGCCCGCGCGATGGAGGCGCGTTGCTGCATTCCGCCCGACAGCTGCCACGGATATTTCCCTCCGAACGCCTCCAGATCGACGAGCGCCAATGCAGCTTCCGCCCGCCGCATGCGCTCGGCCTTCGCATAGCCCATGATCTCCAGCGGCAATTGGACGTTGCCCGCAATCGTCCGCCACGGATAGAGCCCCGCCGCCTGAAAGACATAGCCGTAAGCCCGCGCCTGCCGCGCCGCCTCGGGCGTCATTCCATTGACGGCAAGCGTGCCCTCGCCGGGCGTCTCCAGCGCCGCCACGGCCCGAAGGAACGTCGTCTTCCCGCAGCCCGACGGCCCGATGAAGCTGACGAACTCCCCCTTCGAGATGGTCAGATCGATCCCCTTGAGCGCATGCACCGGCCCGTCGCCGGTCGCATAGGTCAGCCCCAGCCCCCGCGCCTCGACCACGCTCACCCTCTGCACCCCGCCCGAACGCTGCACCCGCGGTTCAAGGAGGACCCTCCGGCATCACACGCCCGGCGCCATAGACCAACGGCGCTGCCGAGGCTCCCCCCAGCACCGCGATCCCCCCAAGCCCAAACGCAAGAGCCAGCGCACGACCCGTCAGATCCGGATCGTCCAGCGCCATTAGAACGAGCGCCGGAACCGTCACACCGATCAAAGCCACGCCCGCCAGACGCACCAACGGCGCGCCCGCCGGCATCCACCGCCACAGCCCGTAGCCCAGCGTCAGCACGCACAACAGCATCGGCCCCCACATCACCGCCCCGACCAGAACGATCCCCGTCACCAGATCGCTGGCCCCCGCCCATCCCGCCTCCATCACCTCCATCCCGACCGCCATCCCCGAAAAGAGCCCGAGGCTCATCACCGTCGAAAAACACGCGAACAGCATGAATCGCGGATAGGACCGCAGATCGCCCGCCCCCGAGATCCCCAGCCCGGCTTTCATACAAATCCGCCCCCCGAACCAGGCACCCTACGCATGCTCAAACTCCGCTCGCGGGAATGGACCCGCGCTGCACCGGGCGGGGTGCGGTGAGGTCTTTCCACTCCGACAGCGCGCGATTGACCGCACCGTGCGGCGCACGCGCCACGAACTCGCCGTGCCCCTCGCGCGTTCGGACCTCTCCGTCCATCACCGCGACATGCCCCCGCGTCAGGGTGAAGCGCGCCAGCCCCTTCACGCGCTTGCCTTCAAACACGTTGTAATCAATCGCGGACTGCTGCGTTCCGGCCGAGATCACCTTTTCCTTGTCCGGGTCCAGCACGACGATATCCGCATCCGACCCGACCGCGATGGCACCCTTCTTCGGATACATCCCGAAGATCTTCGCCGCGTTGGTCGAGGTCACGGCCACGAACTCGTTCATCGTGATCCGCCCCGTCGCCACCCCGTAGGTCCAGAGCATCGGCATCCGGTCCTCGAGTCCCCCCGTCCCGTTCGGGATCTTCGTGAAATCGCCCAGCCCGGTCCGCTTCTGCGCGGTCGTGAAAGCGCAGTGATCCGTCGCCACCACCGACAGCGACCCACCCGAAAGCCCGGCCCAGAGGCTGTCCTGATTGCGTTTGTCGCGAAACGGCGGAGACATCACGCGCCGCGCCGCATGGTCCCAGTCCTTGTCGAAATACTCGGACTCGTCCAGCGTCAGATGCTGGATCAGCGGTTCCCCCCAGACCCGCTTGCCCTGCGCCCGCGCGCGCCGGATCGCCTCGTGACTATCCTCGCAGGAGGTGTGAACGACATAGAGCGGCACCCCCGCCATATCGGCGATCATGATGGCGCGGTTGGTCGCTTCCCCCTCCACCTGCGGCGGGCGGCTGTAGGCATGCGCCTCCGGCCCGGTATTGCCCTCACGCAACAGCCGCGCCGACAGTTCCGCCACCACGTCGCCGTTCTCGGCATGGACCATCGCGACCCCGCCGACCTCCCGGACCCGCTGGAAACTGGCGAACAGCTCATCGTCATTGACCATCAACGCGCCCTTGTAGGCGAGGAAATGCTTGAACGAGGTGATCCCCCGCTCGGCAATCGCGGCCATCTCGTCCCACACCTGCTCCCCCCACCAGGTCACCGCCATGTGGTAGGAATAGTCGCAATTCGCCCGCCCCGACTTGTTGTCCCACATCTTCAGCGCATCGAGCAGCCCCTGCCCCGGAGCCGGCAACGCGAAATCCACCACCATCGTGGTCCCCCCCGCCAGCGCCGCCCGCGTCCCGCTCTCGAAATCGTCGGCGGAATAGGTGCCCATGAAGGGCATCTCCAGATGCGTGTGCGGATCGATCCCCCCCGGCATGACATAGCACCCGATGGCGTCCAGCACCTCGTCGCCCACAAGATCCACCCCGATCTGCGCGATCCGCCCGCCCTCGACCAGAACGTCCGCCCTGTAGGTCAGATCGTGCGTGACGACCGTGCCGCCCTTGATAACCGTGCTCATGCAATCCCTCCACCGTGCCTGCGCAAAAACTCAACCGGACCCGCCCTGCCTTTTCGTGTCCCCAAATATCCTCGGGGGGAGGCGCGGCACGCGCCGTGGGGGGCAGACAGCCCCCCTTCCGCAAGCGGCCGCACGCGATGTCCCATGCCTCTCACCCCACCACCTCCGCCACCTCGAGCGCCGCATGCAGCAACACATCCGTCCCCGCCACCGCCCACGCCTCGGAAATCTCCTCCGCCTCGTTGTGCGACAGACCGCCGACGCAGGGACACATCACCATGACCGTGGGCGCCACCCGGTTGATCCAGCAGGCATCGTGTCCCGCTCCCGATACGATGTCCATGTGCGAATGGCCCAGCCGTTCCGCCGCCCCGCGCACCACCTCCACCAGCCCAGGATCGAACGTCACAGGATCGAAATGACCGACTGGCTCGATCGCGATGCCCAGACCCAGCGCCTCCGCGATCCCGGCGGCCTCCGTCTCCAGCCGCACGCGCATCGCGGTCAGCGTCGCGAGGTCAGGCGACCGGAAATCCACCGTGAAGACCGCCCGCCCCGGGATCACGTTGCGCGAGTTCGGATAGACATTGGCCTGCCCCACCGCCCCCACCGCGCGGGGCTGATGGTCCATCGCAATGGCGTGAACCGCCTCGATGATCCGTGCCATCCCCAGACCCGCATTCGCCCGCATCGCCATCGGTGTGGAGCCGGTATGAGCATCCCTGCCGGTCACCGTCACCTCGAGCCACCAGAGCCCCTGCCCGTGCGTCACCACCCCGATCTCACGGCCTTCCGCCTCGAGGATCGGCCCTTGCTCGATATGCAGCTCCAGCATCGCATGCATCCGACGCGCGCCCACTGGCTCCTCCCCGACCCAGCCAATGCGGCGCAACTCATCGCCGAACCGCTTGCCCTGCGCGTCGGTGCGCCCGTAGGCCCAGTCCTGATCGTGCATCCCCGCATAAACGCCGGAGGCCATCATCGCGGGCGCAAAGCGCGTGCCCTCCTCGTTGGTCCAGTTCACGATGGTGATCGGGTGCCGGGTCCGCAGCCCCGAATCGTTCATCGTCCGCACGCATTCGAGCGCGCCCAGAACCCCCAGCACCCCGTCGAACCGCCCCCCCGTCGGCTGGGTGTCCAGATGCGAGCCGAGACAGACCGGGTCCGCGTCCGGGTCCTCCCCCGGCCGCGTCGCGAACATCGTGCCCATCGCGTCGAGGCCCATCTCCATCCCCGCGTCCTCGCACCATCGCTGGAAGAGCGTGCGACCCGCCGCATCTTCGTCGGTCAGGGTCTGGCGGTTGTTGCCGCCCGCGACGCCCGGACCGATTTCGGCCATCTCCATCAGGCTCTGCCAGAGCCGCCGTCCGTCGATGCGCAGGTTCTCGCCTCCCGGTGCCATCGCCTGTCCCCCCACTCGGACCCAATGTCCGTTCCGCACCGAAGCGACCACACCCTGACCAGACGGTCAATTTATTTCCGACCCGTCCCACCCCCGTTGCCTGCCGTTTGAGCACCCGAACGCCGTTGATGCAGCAAGGCGGACATGCTCTAGCTGGGACACCACACCCGAGGAGGCCGATCGTGTCCCAGACGCCCGATGTCATCGCCACGCTGGAGGCCGAGGCCGCCGATCTCGTATTCCCGCATTTCAGCGAGACGACGGCGCTGGCGCTCGGGCGGACGCTTCTGGATCTGGCGCAGGACCGCGCGCTCGCCGTGGTGATCGACATCCGCACCCCGGACCGCACGTTCTTTCACGCGGCCCTGCCGGGGTCCACGCCGCTCAACGACCGCTGGGCGCTGCGGAAATCGAACGTTGTGTTCGCCTATCAGGCGGCCTCGCTGCTCGTCGGCCTCCGGCTCAAGGACAAGGACCGCGGCGTGGAGGCCGACGGGCTCGACCCCGCCCATCACGCGGCCCACGGAGGCAGCGTGCCGGTCCGGTCGGCAGGACTGGTGGTCGCCGCCGTCACGGTGTCGGGACTGGCGCAGACGGACTATCATGCGCTGGTGATCGAGGCCATGCGCATCGTGCTGGGCTGACGGCGCTCACTCGCCGCGCTTCAACTCGACCTCGACGAAGCTCATCACCGTGTCGCCGTCGTTCACGACGTTATGCTCCACGCCCGCATCGCGGCGGTAGGCGCTTCCCGCGGGCACGATGATGCGGCGCGCCTCGCCATCCGGGCCTGTCACCATCATCGGGCAATCGGTGAGTGCGGTGATGACGTAATCCATCTCGTGCCGGTGCCAGCCCGTCTCCGCCCCCGGCGCAAAGTCGAACCGGGTGGCGCGGACCACGGCGTCGTCGATCAGGACGGTGCTGGTGCAGGTGTCGGTCATCGCAGGTTCTCCTCTTGCTGCATCCGGGTCGGGTTTGACCCGCCGCCCCGCCGACGCTAGCATCCCGGAACAGCCATGTCGCGGACTGAAAGGAGCGTGCCTTGACCTCCCGCACCGACCCGAGGTCGCTTTCCGGCAGGCGCACGCGAATCCAGACGCGCAATTCCGACCTCATCCTCGAGGCCGCACTCGACATCTTCTCCGCCCGGGGGTTCCGGGGCGCCACGCTGGACCAGATCGCGGTCGCGGCGGGACTGTCGAAGCCGAACCTCCTCTATTATTTCGCCTCGAAGGAGGCGGTGCATACCGCACTTCTGACGACGCTGCTCGACACCTGGCTCGCCCCGCTCCGCGCGCTTGACGAGGACGGCGACCCGCAGACGGAGATCATGACCTACATCCGCCGCAAGCTCGACATGAGCCGTGACCTGCCGCGGGAAAGCCGGCTTTTTGCCAACGAGATCCTGCAGGGCGCACCGTTCATGGGCGACGCGCTGCGGGGCGACCTCGCGACGCTCGTCGCGGCGAAGTCGGAGGTGCTGGCCCGCTGGATGGCGGAGGGGCGGATCGCCACGCTGCCGCCGTCGCACCTGATCTTCTCGATCTGGGCGCTGACGCAGCATTACGCGGATTTCGAGGTGCAGGTCCGCGCCGTGCTCGGCCCCGACCATGATCCGTTCATCGAGGCGGGTTCATTTCTCGACACGCTGTTCCGGAAACTGCTGGCGCCCTGACCGTCATTCCGCCGCGACCGCGCCGGGGTTGTTCGGGTGCGTCGTCCAGTCGGCGTGACCGCCCACCCGCCTGCCGGTGCGCGGATCGAGCGAGCCCTGCGCAAGCGCCACCATCGTGATGCAATCCTCCACCGGGCAGACGTCGACGCAGAGGTTGCAGGCGACGCATTCGTCGTCCTTGACCTCGAACACCCGGCCCGGCTTCATCGCGATCGCCTGATGGCTGGTATCCTCGCACGCCGCATAGCAGCGCCCGCACTTGATACAGAGATCGGCGTCGATCCGCGCCTTGGTGACATATTCGAGGTTCAGGTGCTGCCAGTCGGTCACGTTGGGCACCGCACGCCCGACCAGATCCGACGTGGCCGCCATCCCCGCCCCGTCGAGATAATGCGAGAGCCCCGTGACCATCTCCGCCACCACGCGAAAGCCGTAGGTCATCGCCGCTGTGCAGACCTGCACATTGCCCGCCCCCAGCGCCATGAACTCCGCCGCGTCGCGCCATGTCGTGATCCCGCCGATGCCGGAGATCGGCAGCCCCCGCGTTTCCTCGCTGCGCGCAATTTCCGCCACCATGTTCAGCGCGATGGGTTTCACCGCCGGGCCGCAGTAACCGCCATGCGTGCCCTTGCCGTCGATCATCGGCTCGGGGCTGAAGCTTGCCAGATTGACCGATGTGATCGAGTTGATCGTGTTGATCAGGCTGACTGCGTCCGCCCCACCCCGCTTGGCCGCCTCGGCAGGCTTGCGGATGTCGGCGATGTTCGGCGTCAGCTTCACGATGCATGGCAGGCGGGAATTCGCCTTGACCCAGCGCGTTACCATCTCGATGTATTCCGGCACCTGACCCACGGCGGAGCCCATGCCGCGCTCCGCCATCCCGTGCGGGCAGCCGAAGTTCAGCTCCACCCCGTCGGCCTCCGTCTCCTCCACACGGGCGAGGATCGCTTTCCAGCTTTCCTCGTCGCAGGGCACCATCAGGCTCACCACCATCGCACGGTCGGGCCAGTCGCGCTTGACCGCCTTGATCTCGCGCAGGTTCACCTCCAGCGGGCGGTCGGTAATCAGCTCGATGTTGTTCAACCCCAGAAGCCGCCGGTCCGCGCCCCAGATTGCACCGTAACGCGGGCCGTTCACGTTGACGACGGGCGGCCCCTCGGCACCCAGCGTCTTCCATACAACCCCGCCCCAACCCGCCTCATACGCGCGGCGGACGTTGTATTCCTTGTCCGTCGGGGGTGCGGAGGCGAGCCAGAACGGGTTCGGGCTACGGATGCCCGCGAAGGTCGTGGTCAGGTCGGCCATGGTCAGGGAACCTCATGCAGATAGGGCAGAGCGTCAGCGGTGATGCCGGCCTTTTCCAGCCGCGCCCGGGCGGCGTCGAGCGTCGCCTCCTCGAACGTGCCGGGATGGCGCAGCACGACCGCCTCGAACGTCAGTTCGGGAAGCTGGAACCGCACCAGATCGTCGAACCCCGTTGACGCATCCGGCTTCAACGTGAGGTCGGAGGCGGTCTTGGCCTCCCCGTCCCGCCCGATCTTTTGCCGCGTGCGGGTCAGACGAACGGTCTTGCCGCGCGCCTCGCGCAGCATCTCCTCCAGCGCGTGAATCGATTGCCAGACGTCATGCTCCACCGTGCCTGGATCGGCCTCGGGCTGGACATGGCAAAGCCGCTGGAATGCCGCACGCTCCACCACCTCCGACTTCAGCGACTTCGCGTTGACGATCAGCGCGCGCAGTCGGGCCGGATCGTCGAGCGTCCCGATCCGGTCCAGCGCGGCGCGTTCCTGCTTCGTGACATCGGCCATCGTTTCGCCCTTTCATCCATCCATCAGCGCCGCGTGGATCTCCTCCGCGGCATCGCGACCCTCGGCGACGGCGGTGACGGTCAGATCCGCCCCGCCCGCAAGACAGTCGCCGCCCGCCCAGACACCTGCCTGGCGTGCGAGCTTGCCGCCCTCCATCACCAACCCCTCGGGGGAGCCGTGGAGCACCTGACCGATCGCCTTGAAGACCTGATCGGCTTTCAAAACGAAGGTTTCCGCCTCCGGGCGCACTCCGTCGGGTCCGTCCTCCGTATAGGCGAACTCGACCGCTTCCACCACATCGCGGCCCAGAACCCGCAAAGGGGCCGCATTGCACAGAATACGGACCCCGGCGCGGACGGCATGATCCTGCTCCACCCGGCTCGCCCCCATCCGCGCGCGACCCCGGCGATAAACGATGGTCACCGTCTCCGCCCCGAGGAGCTTCGACTGCACCGCCGCGTCGACCGCCGTCATGCCGCCGCCGATCACCACCACGTCCCGGCCGATGGTGAGCGTGGCCTTGTCCGGCGCCTGCCGCAGCCCGGCGATGAAGGCGACCGCATCATGCACGTTGCCCAGCATCTCCCCCTCAGCGCGCAGGGCGTTGACCCCGGCGAGCCCGATGCCGAGGAACACCGCGTCATAGTCCTTTCGCAATGCGGCCAGCGTCACGTCCTCGCCGAGGCTAACCCCGGTCTGCATCTCGATCCCGCCGATCTTGAGAAGCCACGCGACCTCATCTTGCGCAAAATCATCCGGCGCCTTGTAGCTCGCGATGCCGTATTCATTGAGCCCGCCGGGCTTGCCCCGCCGTTCCAGCACGGTGACGCCGTGCCCGCGCATCGCCAGCCGGTGCGCGCAGGCGAGACCGGCCGGCCCCGCCCCCACGACCGCGATCCGCTTTCCGGTGGCGGCCGCGCGGGTGAAGGGATGGACGCCCTGCGCCATCACCGCATCTGTGGCGAAGCGTTGCAGGCGACCGATCTCCACCGGCTTGCCTTCGGCTGCTTCGCGCACGCAAGCCTCCTCGCACAGCGTCTCGGTCGGGCAGACGCGGGCGCACATGCCGCCGAGGATGTTCTGGCTCCAGATCGTTTCCGCCGCCACATCTTCCGTCCCGGTCGAGATCTGGCGAATGAAAAGCGGGATGTCGATCGCCGTGGGACAGGCGGTCACGCAAGGCGCGTCATGGCAGAAATAGCAGCGATCCGCCGCCACCCGCGCCTCGTGCGCGTCCATGCAGGGATCCAGATCGGCGAAGTTCGCGGCATAGACCTCGGCGCCCAGCCTTCCTGCCACGATGCCGGGGGTAAGCGGAGAGTGCGCCATGACGTGCGTCCCTGTCAGATCGTTTCCAGAAAAACGCTGCCACAGGGCGGAAATTTTATCAAACGGTAAATAATACCCCCCGACCGAGCCCCGATCCGCGCCATCCCCCGCCTGAAAGGTCGCGGACGTGGCACAACCTGCAACTGATGCTTTTCAGCCCGGAGCCTTGCGCCTATAAGGCAAGCGATACAGAACCGGCGCAAACAATCCGGCATTGGCACCCCAGGGCGCCCGGAGGCCCCAGACATCGAGGATCGCATGCCCCAAGACCCGACCGAAGGCGATGTCGCCTTCATCAAGGCTCTGGCCGAAATCCTGAACGGTCACGACCTGACGGAACTGTCCGTGAAGCGTGAGTATGGCGAGGGCGACAGCCTCAACGTCAAGGTCGTGAAGCAGCCGGCGATGGCACCCGCCGGCGCCGTGATGGTAGCACAGCCCTCCGCAGCCGCGCCGCAGGTTCTCGCAGCACCCGTTGCGGTCGACCCGGCCCAGCATCCGGGCGCCGTGACCTCGCCCATGGTGGGCACCGTCTATCTGGCAGCCGAACCCGGGGCCGCGAATTTCGTCACCGTCGGCAGCACCGTCGCCGAGGGGCAGACCGTGCTCATCATCGAGGCGATGAAGACGATGAACCAGATCCCGGCGCCCCGCAGCGGCACCGTGCGCCGGATCCTCGTGGAGGATGGCAGCCCCGTCGAATACGGCGCGCCGCTGATGATCGTCGAATAGGGGTTTCGCCATGTTCGAGAAGATCCTGATCGCCAACCGTGGCGAGATTGCGCTCCGTGTCGTGCGGGCCTGCCGCGAGATGGGGATCAAGTCGGTCGCCGTCCATTCCACCGCCGACGCCGATGCCATGCATGTGCGGATGGCGGACGAGAGCGTCTGCATCGGCCCCGCACCTTCGTCCGAAAGCTACCTCTCGAAAGCCGCGATCATTTCCGCCTGCGAGATCACGGGCGCGCAGGCGGTGCATCCGGGCTACGGGTTCCTCAGCGAGAACGCCGCCTTCGCGCAGGCGCTGGAGGATCACGGGATTACTTTCATCGGCCCCTCGGCCGAACATATCCGCATCATGGGCGACAAGATCACCGCCAAGGAGACCGCTAAATCGCTGGGCATCCCGGTCGTTCCCGGCTCCGACGGCGGCGTGCCTGATTTCGAGACCGCCATCGGAGTGGCCGAAGGCATCGGATTCCCCGTCATCATCAAGGCCACGGCGGGCGGCGGCGGGCGCGGCATGAAGGTCGCACGGACCCCGGCCGAGCTGGAGACAGCCTTTCGCACCGCGCGGTCCGAATCCAAGGCGGCCTTCGGCAACGACGAGGTCTATATCGAGAAATACCTCCAGCGCCCGCGCCATATCGAAATCCAGGTCTTCGGCGATGGCAAGGGCGGGGCGGTGCACCTGGGCGAGCGCGACTGCTCGCTTCAGCGCCGCCACCAGAAGGTGCTGGAAGAAGCCCCGGGCCCTTCGATCACGCCAGATTTGCGCGCCAGGATCGGCAAGGTCTGCGCCGACGCGATGGCCAAGATCGGCTACATCGGCGCGGGCACGGTGGAGTTTCTCTACGAGGACGGCGAGTTCTACTTCATCGAGATGAACACGCGGCTCCAGGTCGAGCATCCCGTGACCGAGGCGATCTTCGGCGTCGATCTGGTGCGCGAGCAGATCCGGGTCGCGTCCGGGATGGAGATGTCCTTCGGGCAGGATGATCTGGAAATCAACGGCCATGCCATCGAGGTCCGCATCAACGCGGAGCGTCTGCCGAACTTTGCGCCCTGTCCGGGCAAGGTGCGGGTGTTCCACGCGCCGGGTGGACTCGGCGTGCGCGTCGATTCGGCGCTTTACGGCGGCTATTCGATCCCGCCCTATTACGACAGCCTGATCGGCAAGCTGATCGTGCATGGCCGCGACCGGCCCGAGGCGCTGGCGAGACTGAGCCGCGCGCTGGGGGAGCTGATCGTCGACGGGGTGGACACAACGGTGCCCCTGTTCGACGCGCTGCTCGCGGAGCCCGACATCCAGACCGGCGACTACAACATCCACTGGCTGGAGAAATGGCTGGCCGAACGGTTCGGCTGACATGACGCCGGACATGCTGCTGCGCGCCTATGCTGCGGGACTGTTCCCGATGGCGGAGGCGCGCGACGGGGTCGACCTGCACTGGGTGGACCCGAAGCGGCGGGGGATCTTCCCGCTCGACCGGTTCCACATCTCCCGCAGCCTCGCGCGCCGGATAGCGACTTGCGGCTGGCGGGTGAGCGTGGACGAGGATTTCACCGCAACGCTTGTCGCCTGCGCGGACCGGGCGGAGACCTGGATCAACGGTGAGATCGCGGAGCTGACCCACGCGCTGTTTGCGGCAGGGTTCGCGCATACGCTGGAGGTGCGGGAGGGCACGACGCTCATCGGCGGCGTCTACGGCATCACGCTGGGTGCAGCGTTCTTCGGGGAGAGCATGTTCTCGCGCCGCACCGATGCGTCCAAGGTCGCGCTGGCGTGGCTGGTGCACCGGCTGCGCGCGGGGGGCTTCCGGCTTTTCGACACGCAGTTCCTGACCCCGCATCTGGCCTCGCTCGGCGCGGAGGAAATCAACCGTGCGGATTATCATGTGCGGTTGGGCGCGGCGCTGGCACAACGCGCGCGGTTCGATCCGCCGGGCTACGCGCCCACCGCTCAGGACGTGAGGCAGCGCAGGATCCACACATCATAGCGCGAATTGTCGAGAGCGGACAGCGCGGGACTCGACGCGATCATCCAGCCCGAAAAGGCGGCGTTATTCAGGAGGCTGTCGAAGATGGTGAGATGCGCATAGGCATCCTTGGCTCCATCCTCGGTCGGATAGCGGCATTCGTCCAGCCCGATGGTCAGCCGCCCCACGGTCGCCGCTTGCCCGCGGGACAACTCCACGTCACCGGTTTGCCCCGAGACCTTGTCGAGCCAGCGCACCACACCGCCCGGCGCCTCCACGACGCCACCGAGCGGCACATCCTGCGCCAGCGCGAGCCCTGCGACCCCGGTGAAGATCGCGACCAACGGGAGGATGGCGCTCAATCCGGGCTCCACGCCTCGTAGTCCCGACGCCGCTCCGGCTCCATACGCGTGATCGACCCGGGCGGCACGTAGGCAGCATCCGTCCCGGTCATGTTGGCCAGATGCGGCTTTTCCCATGTCCGGTGCAGCAGCGGCGCGTCAGTCGGCGGCTCGTCCCAAGTGAAATGCAGCCAGCCGTGCCAGTCCGGTGTCACCCGGTCGGCCAACGCCTCACCATTATAGACCACCCACCGGCGCGAATTGTCCGCGTTCCTGTAGAAAAGATTGCCCTGCGCGTCCTCGCCCACCTTTTCCCCGAAGCGCCAGGTAAAGAACTGGGTGCCGACGGTCTGGCTGTTCCACCAGGTCAGCCAACGCTTTATGAAGTTCATGCCGTCCTCCGGTCCGGTGCTCCCGGCACGACGATCGCACCCGCATCGGGCCGATCCGTCCATTCGGTCAGCCCGCCGAAGCGGGCTCCTTCTTCTTGCGGTCGGTGTGGACAAGCAGCGGCTGCGCGCCGGAATTGACCGCCTCCTCGTTCACCACGACCTCTTGCACGTCGTCGAGGCCCGGAAGGTCGAACATCGTGTCGAGCAGGATATCCTCCATGATGGAACGCAGGCCCCGGGCACCGGTCTTGCGCTTGATCGCCCGTTTGGCGATCGCCACCAGCGCGTCGCCGGTGAAGGTGAGCTGCGTGCCCTCGATGTCGAACAACCGCTGATATTGCTTCACCAGCGCGTTCTTCGGCTCCGTCAGGATTGTGACCAGTGCGGCCTCGTCGAGATCGGTCAGTGTGGCGATTACCGGCAGGCGGCCCACGAACTCCGGGATCAGACCGAACTTCAGCAGATCCTCCGGCTCCAGCTCCATGAACATCTCGCCCACGCCGCGCGCATCGGGGTCTTTGACCTGCGCGCCAAAGCCGATGGCCGAGCCCTTGTTGCGCTGCGCGATGATCTTTTCCAGCCCCGCGAAAGCGCCGCCGCAGATGAAGAGGATGTTCGTCGTATCGACCTGCAGGAACTCCTGCTGCGGATGCTTCCGGCCTCCTTGCGGAGGAACCGACGCCACAGTCCCCTCCATGATCTTCAGGAGCGCCTGCTGCACGCCCTCGCCCGACACGTCGCGGGTGATCGAGGGGTTGTCGGACTTCCGCGTGATCTTGTCGACCTCGTCGATATAGACGATGCCGCGCTGCGCCCGCTCCACGTTATATTCGGACGCCTGCAGCAGCTTGAGGATAATGTTCTCCACATCCTCGCCGACGTAACCCGCTTCCGTCAGCGTCGTCGCATCCGCCATCGTGAAGGGCACGTCGAGAATGCGCGCCAGTGTCTGCGCCAGAAGCGTCTTGCCGCAACCCGTGGGGCCGATCAGCAGGATGTTCGACTTTGCCAGCTCGATGTCGGTCTTGGTGGAATGGTTCAAACGCTTGTAATGATTGTGCACCGCGACGGAGAGCACGCGCTTGGCGTGAACCTGCCCGATCACGTAGTCATCGAGCACCTTGCAGATGTCACGCGGCGTCGGAACCCCGTCGGACGATTTCAGGCCGGAGCTCTTCGTCTCCTCCCGGATGATGTCCATGCACAACTCGACGCATTCGTCGCAGATGAAGACCGTCGGGCCGGCGATGAGTTTGCGGACCTCGTGCTGGCTCTTGCCGCAGAACGAGCAATAGAGCGTGTTCTTGCTGTCGGTGCCGGAAGTGTTCGCCATCGGTATTCTTTGCCCCGCCTTGCCTTGAGCGTTCCATCGAAAGTCTAGGCCATGACCCCGGCCGCCACAACGCCAAATCGCCCCCAAGCCCGGTCCGGGCCATGGGGGCCACCGGTCACTTCGACGTGTCCACCACTTTGCCGCGGTCGGCGAGGATCTCGTCGATGAGACCCCAGTCCTTGGCATCCTCGGCCGACATGAAGTTGTCGCGCTCCAGCGCCGCCTCGACGGTGGCCAGATCCTGCCCGGTATGGCGGACGTAGATCTCGTTCAGCCGCCGCTTCAGCTTTTCCGTCTCGCGCGCGTGGATCATGATGTCGGTCGCCTGACCCTGATAGCCGCCAGAGGGTTGATGAACCATGATCCGGGAGTTCGGGAGCGAGTAGCGCATCCCCTTTTCCCCCGCCGTGAGCAGGAGCGACCCCATCGAGGCCGCCTGCCCGATCACCAGCGTCGTGATCCGCGGCTTGATATATTGCATCGTGTCGTAGATCGACAGACCCGCCGTCACCACGCCGCCGGGGCTGTTGATATACATGGAGATTTCCTTCGACGGGTTCTCCGCCTCCAGAAACAGGAGCTGTGCGCAGATCAGCGACGACATGCCGTCATGCACCGGACCGGAGAGAAAGATGATCCGCTCCTTCAGCATCCGGCTGTAGATGTCGAACGCCCGCTCCCCCCGGCTCGTCTGCTCGACGACCATGGGAACGAGGGTGTTCATGTAATGCTCTGCGGGATCGTTCATCTCAGCCTGCCTTTCGTGTCGGGAACCGGGCCGCCGCCCTCTCGGGACACTCGCGCGGGTTGCCGGAGTCTTAGTGCTGCGCGAGGCCACCCGCAAGGCCGGGACGCCAGATGGCACCCCCGCCGGGCGCCCGCTTGACCCTCTATTGGCGGGGATTAGTTAGCGATCCGTGAATGCCGGACCTAACGCCCCGACCCATCCCGTGCCGGAGCGCGATGCCGCCCTCCGCGCTTTGGAGGCGTTCGTGCCGCGTGCCGGGTTCTCCTATGCCGCGCGGCGCAACCTCGATCTGCCCGGCACCACCTCGGGTCTGTCCTTCTACCTCCGCCACCGGCTCCTGACCGAGGAGGAGGTGATCCGCGCCGCGCGCGCGATGCACGGGCGCGGCGCCGACCGGTTCGTCACGGAAGTGCTGTGGCGCACCTATTTCAAAGGCTGGCTGGAGCAGCATCCCTCGGTCTGGCGTGACTATCTGGTCGAGGTGGAAGCCGCCCGCAACCGGCTCGCGACCGAGACCGGCCTTCGCGCTGCGTGGGAGGGCGCCTGCCGGGGCGAGACCGGAATCGACGGCTTCGACCAGTGGGCGCAGAGGCTCACGGCGGAGGGCTGGCTGCACAATCACGCGCGGATGTGGTTCGCCTCGATCTGGATCTTCACGCTGCGCCTGCCATGGGCGCTGGGGGCGGATTTCTTCCTGCGTCACCTCGTCGACGGCGACCCTGCGTCCAACACTCTGTCCTGGCGCTGGGTCGCGGGGCTGCATACGGCGGGCAAGCACTACCTGGCGGACGCGGAGACGATCCATGCCTGCACCGAAGGAGCCTTCCGTCCGCAGGGCCTCGTGATGTCGGCAGATCCTCTGCCCTACCGCGCGCCGCCGGACCCGGTTTCGATGCCGACGGACGGAATGCCAGCGCCGAACCTCGCGACGGCTTGGCTGCGCCACAGCGATGACCTCGGCTCCGAAGCCGGGGGTCCGGTCCTTGCCGCCACGGCAGGTCTGTCCCCTTTGGCGCTATCGCAAAGGGTGCATGACCTGACGCTTGAGGCCGCGTCGGGATCTGGCGACCCGTTCGACGCCGACCGCCCCGGCGCGCTCGACGCGTTGGCGACGAGACTGGCCGCAGACGGGACGCGGCAGGTCGTGACGCTGCATGCGCCTGTGGGTCCGGTGGCGGACGCACTGAATGCGTTGGAGGCAAGGCTAGCGGTGCGGGGGATCACGCTGGTGCGACGGTTGCGCCCTTGGGATGCGGCACACTGGCCGGAGGCGACGCGCGGATTCTACCGGTTCCGCAAGCGGGTCATGCCGACGCTCACAATCTGACAAGGCAGTAAATGGTGCACCCGACACGATTCGAACGTGTGGCCTCTGCCTTCGGAGGGCAGCGCTCTATCCAGCTGAGCTACGGGTGC
>JBBSVE010000018.1:0-30676 GCA_038233815.1 Rhodobacterales bacterium | reverse complement strand
GCGCGCATCGAGGGGCCAGTGGGCTTCGACGGCGCAACGCCCGTGGAGCTGTCCCTGACACCGCGCACGGGGACCGACCGGGCCGTCCTCGTGGCCACTGACGCGTTAGGTCAGGTCGTGGGTCGCGAGGATATCGCGCCGGACGTGACGGCGATCCTCTGGCAGGGCGCCGGGATCACCGGGGCGCCGTTACCGCCGGGCCAGTATACGCTGAGCGTGGAGACCGGGAGTCAGGGCGCGGTGCCGGAGACGGTTCCGGCGACGCATTACGCCCGCATCACCGAGGTCCAGGGCGGCGTCGATGGCAACCGCGTGATCCTGTCGGACGGCACCTCGGCGGATGCAGGCACCGTGACCGCGCTGCGGCTGGCGGGGGGAGAACGGTAAACCCCGAGGATGGTCTGCCGTGGGGGGGCCGTTCCCTTCGCTTCACGTCAGGTTGCATCCTCGCTTACCACTATGTTGCGGGCGGGGTCGTTCGGAGGCTAGCGTCGCGGCGCATGGATCCGGTCGAACCATATCTGCGCGACGCGTGCTGCGCGGCGGTGCCGTCGTTGATAGGGCAGCACTGGACCCGGTTGCGGGGCGGGCGGGTCAACCGCGTCTGGCGCGTGGGCGGCCATGTCGTGAAACTCTACGATCCGGGCGGTGCCAGCCCGCTGTTTCCCAACGACGGGCCGATGGAGGCTCGGATGCTGGCACGGCTCGGCCCGGACAACCTGGCACCCGTCCTCGCGGCGGAAGGCCCGGGCTGGATCGTCTACCGCCACGTTCGGGGGCGTTGCTGGTCCGGCGATCCGCGTCCGGTGGCGCGCCTTCTGACGCGTCTCCATGCCATCGGAATTCCGCCGGAGGGCGTGCGGACGCTGGCTTCTGGGAGTGATGCGTTGCGGACGCAGGGGGCGGCGATGGGGGCCGGTCCGCCGCCCGTCGGCGGCACCGTGGATCCGGTGTCGGGCAATCTTCTCCACGGCGATGCGGTTCCGGGCAATATCATCATGGATGGCGCCCGGCTCACGCTGATCGACTGGCAATGCCCGGCGTTGGGCGATCCGGTGGAGGATATGGCGATGTTCCTCTCTCCCGCGATGCAATGGCTCTATCGCGGCGCGGTTCTGTCGCCAGAGGATGAAGCGGCGTTTCTGGACGCCTCACCACCCGACCGCGCCGCTCGGTATCGCGCCCTGGCAACGCTGTTTCACTGGCGGATGATCGCGCATTGCTGCTGGAAGGCGGACCGGGGCGATGCCGACTATGCGCGGGCGGCGCTCCTTGAGGCCGATGCGCTGCGGGCTGCCGTCTGTGCCTGAAGCCGTCAGACCACGCGGCCCAAAGCCACGCCGGCGATCGTCAGCGCCGCACCCAGAATCACCCAGAGCACGGGATGAACGCGGTCGCGCTCCGCCACCACCACCACGGGGTCCGCCTGCCGCAACAGTTGCGCCTCCACCAGTCGCGGCAGTTTCGGGCCGAACCGGGCGAGCACCAGCGCCGTGCGGCCAAGGTCGCGCAGCAGGGCTTTCGGGCCGACGTTGTCCTTGATGTAGCCTTCCACGACCGGCTGCGCGACTTCCCAGATGTTGATCTGGGGATCGAGCCCGCGGGCCACCCCCTCCACCACCACCATCGTGCGCTGCAAGAGGATAAGCTCGGTCCGCGTCTCCATCCCGAACCGCTCCGTCACCTCGAAGAGATAGGACAGCAGCCGCGCCATGGAAATGCGCGAGGCATCCATGCCGAAGATCGGCTCCCCCACCACCCGCAGCGCGCGGGCGAAATCGTCGATGTCGCGGTCGCGGGGGACGTAGCCTGCCTCGAAATGCACCTCCGCCACGCGGCGGTAATCGCGCCGGATGAAGCCGAAGAGGATCTCCGCATAGACCCGCCGGGTGTATTCGTCGAGGCGTCCCATGATGCCGAAGTCGAACGCGATGATGTCGCCGTCGGGGGAGACCTTGAGGTTCCCCTGATGCATGTCGGCGTGAAAATATCCGTCGCGGAGCGCGTGCTGCAAAAAGAGCTGCAGCACCCGTGCGCCCAGCACGCGCCGGTCGTGCCCGGCGGCGTCGATGGCTGCGTTGTCGGCCATGTTGACTCCCTCCGCCCAGTCCATGACCATCACCTGACGGGCGGAGAGGAACCAGACCGGCTCTGGGATCTTGAGGCCCGCATCCTTTTCGATGTTGGCCGCGAACTCCCCCGCCGCTGCCGCCTCGAGCCGCAGGTCCAGCTCACCGTGCACCACGCCGTCGAAATGCGTGACCACGTCCATGGGGCGCAGGCGACGCGCCGCCGGGGCCAGCGCCTCGATCACGCGGGCGGCGAGGTAGAAGGCGTCGACATCCTTGCGGAACGCGCGTCCGATACCGGGGCGCAGCACCTTGACGGCGACCTCGCGCCCATCCTCGGCCAGCCGCGCGCGGTGGACCTGCGCGATGGAGGCGGCCGCGACGGGCGGGGAAAACTCGGAGAACAGCGTCTCCATCGGCTGCTCGAACTCCGCCTCGATCATCGCGCGGGCGAGGTCGGTCGAAAACGGCGGCAGCTTGTCCTGTAGATATTTCAGTTGCTGCGCCAGCTCGTCCCCCACCACGTCGGGGCGGGTGGACAGGATCTGCCCGAATTTGATGTAGGCGGGCCCGAGCGCCGTCAGCGCGCGTGTGGCGGGGGGCAGCGCCGGATCGCCTGGGTGGCCCAGCCACTTGAACGGCCAGCCCAGAACGCGCGCCACGAATCGCAGGCGCGGCGGCGCCTTGAACGCCTCCAGCACCACGAGGATCGCCCCGGTCCGCTCCAGCGTCGCCAGAGTCCGCACAAGGCGGACGATGTTGTGGGGTCCGCGCACCTAGAGCTTCCAGCCGGAATGAAGTGCGGCCACGCCCATCGTGAGGTTGCGGTAGGCGACCTGACCGAAGCCCGCGTCCCGGATCATGGCGGCGAACGTCTCCTGATCGGGAAACTTGCGGATGCTCTCCACGAGATACTGATAGCTCGCGCGGTCGCCCGCGATCATCTGCCCCATGACCGGGATCACGGTGAAGGAATAGGCATCGTAGGCCTTTTGCATCAGCGGGTTGGGCAACTGGCTGAACTCCAGCACCAGAAGCCGTCCGCCGGGGCGCAGCACGCGGTAGGCCTCCGCCAGCGCGTCGGCGATGCGGGTCACGTTCCGGATCCCGAAGGAAATGGTGTAGGCGTCGAACGAGCCCGCCGCGAACGGCAGCGCCATCGCATCGCCCGCGACCCACGAGAGCCGGTCCTCCAGCCGCGCCGCCTCCGCGCGCTTTCTGCCCTCGACCAGCATCCCCTCGGTCATGTCGAGCACGACCGCCTCCGCCCCCGGCGCGCGTTTGAGGAACCGGAACGCCACGTCGCCGGTCCCCCCCGCCACGTCGAGCAGGCGCTGGCCCGGACGCGGCGCCAGCCAGTCCATCATCGCGTCCTTCCAGAGCCGGTGCACACCCCCCGACATCACGTCGTTCATCACGTCGTAGCGGCTCGCCACACGGCTGAAGACGCCGTGGACGAGACCCGCCTTGGCGTCTTCCTCCACCGTCTGGAAGCCGAAATGCGTGGTCTTTTCAGATTCGTCGGTCATCTCGACTTGCGGCCCCCTGATCTCGTCTCTTTATAGGGTGCCGAGCCCGCGCTGCAATGCGGCCAACCCGACCGGAGCATGATGCCCGAACTTCCCGAAGTGGAAACCGTCCGGCGCGGGCTGGAGCCTGCGATGACCGGCCGCGTGATCCTGGCCGCGGCGGTGAACCGCCCGGACCTGCGCTGGCCGTTGCCCATCGGCATGGCGGACCGGCTGACGGGCGCGCGGGTGACCGGCCTGCGGCGGCGGTCGAAATACATCCTCGCAGACCTTTCAACAGGTGAGTCGCTGCTGGTCCACCTCGGCATGTCGGGGCGGATGCTGGTGTCGGGCATGCAGGTCGGCGCGTTCCATCACGACCATCCCGTGCCTGCGAAACACGACCATGTCGTGCTCGACATGGAGGGAGGCGCCCGCGTCACCTTCAACGATGCGCGGCGGTTCGGCGCAATGGACCTCGTGGCGACCGACGCGGCGCAGGCGCATCCGCTGCTGGCGGGGCTGGGGCCGGAGCCGTTCGGCAATCACTTCAGCGAGCCCTATCTGGTGGAGCGTCTGAAGGGCCGCCGCACACCGATCAAGGCCGCGCTGCTCGATCAGCGCATCGTCGCGGGGCTGGGCAACATCTATGTGGCGGAGGTGCTGCACCGCGCGGGCATCCATCCGGCGCGGATCGCGGGGCGGATCTCCGCCGGGCGTGTGGCGGGGCTGGTGCCGCTGGTTCGGACCGTGCTGTCGGAGGCAATCGAGGCTGGTGGGTCGTCTTTACGCGACTATCGGCAAGCGGACGGCGAGCTTGGTTATTTCCAGCACACGTTCCGCGTGTATGGGCGCGAGGCCGCTCCCTGCCCCACCCCGGGATGCACGGGCATGGTGCGGCGGATCGTCCAGTCCGGGCGGTCGTCCTTCTACTGCCCGCGCTGCCAAAGATGACTTGAACCCCCGGCGCGCGGTGCTACAGACTCCGTCCCAGACGTCCAAGGGGGATACCGGATGGCCTACGAGACGCTCATCGTCGAGATCGAGGACTATGTGGCCCTCATCCGGCTCAACCGTCCCGACGCCCTGAATGCGCTGAACGCGAAGCTGATGGCGGAGTTGGCACAGGCGGTGGGGGCTGCGGACGCCAACGACAAGGTGCGCTGCATCATCCTCACAGGGTCGGAAAAGGCCTTCGCCGCCGGGGCCGACGTGAAGGAGATGGCCGACCAGAGCTTCATCGACGTCTTCGGCGGCGATCTTTTCGGGCCGGAGGCGGAGGCGCTGATGCGGGTCCGCAAGCCGATGATCGCGGCGGTGGCGGGCTATGCGCTTGGCGGCGGCTGCGAACTGGCGATGATCTGCGATTTCATCATCGCCGCCGATACCGCAAAGTTCGGGCAGCCGGAGATCAACCTAGGCGTCGTGGCGGGGCTTGGCGGGACGCAGCGGCTGACCCGCTTCGTGGGAAAGTCGAAGTCGATGGACATGCATCTGACCGGGCGCAACATGGATGCCGCCGAGGCGGAGCGCTGCGGTCTCGTGAGCCGCGTGGTGCCCGCCAAGGCGCTGATCGAGGAGGCCCGCAAGGCCGCGGCCAAGATCTCCGAGAAGTCGCTGCTGACCGCGATGGCGGTAAAGGAGGCGGTCAACCGCAGCTATGAGACGACGCTGCGCGAGGGTCTGCTGTTCGAGCGGCGGCTGTTCCATGCGCTGTTCGCGACCGAGGACCAGACCGAGGGGATGCAGGCCTTCCTCGAGAAGCGCACGCCCCAGTTCCGCGACCGCTGAGGCCCCTTTTCTTCCCTGCGCGAACCGCCTATAGGGAAGGCCGACATGCGCGTGGGCCCGCTTAGGCAAGTATCGAGTCCGCCAGGTTGCGCGGACAGTCCGGTGCTTTCGTGCAACTCGCAACGAAAGACAGGACAGTTCCCAGATGGCCAACACCTCCCAATCCAAGAAGCGCGCCCGTCAGGCCGAGGCTCGCACCGACATCAACAAGGCGCGTCGCTCGCGCATCCGCACCTTCCTGCGCAAGGTCGAGGAGGCGATCGCCTCCGGCAACCGCGATGCGGCGACCCTCGCCCTGCGCGCGGCGGAGCCGGAACTGGCCCGCGGCGTGACCAAGGGCGTGCTCCACAAGAACACCGTGGCGCGCAAGATGTCGCGCCTCTCGCACCGGGTGAACGGGCTTCAGGCCGCCGACGTCTGAACTGCCAAAACCGTGCCAAGTCTTTGAAGGGACGTGGTTTTCCGCGTCCCTTTTCGTTTGCGCGTGCGCTCTCGCGTGGCGCGTTTGCCCGACGTTCGGGATTCGGCCGCGGCCATTTCATGTCAAGCGCGAAGTTCGGTTGCCCCGGCCCCGACGGGAGGGCTAGCGTTCGGGTGCGATTCACTACGTCCTTGGGGGACATGACGTGAATGCGTCCTGATCAGGATCTCCGCCTGTCGGCTGCCACTGGCAGTGCGGTGCCTGTCTGTGCGTATTCCGGGGTCTGACGGCACTGCCATGCCGCCTGACCCCGTTCCATCGGGCTGTCCTTGGGACGGCGCGACGGTGTCGTGACAACTGCCGCCGCGCCCTGACCGGCCCGGCGGCCCGATGACCTGTGATCCGGCAAAGCCCGGCCTGCCCTCAGAAAGGGGCAGGCCGGGGCAACGCTTGAAGTCGATGGACGGGTCCGGGGATGATGCACGAAAACTGGGTGACGCTGCGCGAGGAACTCCGCCGGCGGGTCGGACAGAACAACTACACCACCTGGATCGAGCCGCTGCACCTGTCCTCGCTCTCGGCGGGCGTGGCGCGGTTCGCGGTTCCCACCGGATTCTTCGGCGACTGGGTGTCGCGCAATTTCAAGGAGCAGATCCACACGCTCCTCTCCGGCTCCGGGCTGGCGGTGGAGCGGGTGGAGTTCGCCATTGACCGGTCCGCAGATCGCCCGCTTGCCCGTCCCGCAGCACCGACTGCTGCCGCGCGGGTCGCCCGCCCGAAAACGGCGAGTGACGAGGAAGTGCCCGGCGCCCCGCTCGACCCGCGCTTCACCTTCGACAGCTTCGTGGTGGGCAAGCCCAACGAGCTGGCTCATGCCGCCGCGCGCCGGGTGGCCGAGGGCGGTCCGGTCACGTTCAATCCGCTGTTCCTCTACGGCGGTGTGGGCTTGGGCAAGACCCACCTCATGCACGCCATCGCGCACGAGCTCGCGGCCCGGAATCCGCAAGCGCGCGTCCTCTACCTCTCCGCCGAACAGTTCATGTATCGGTTCGTGCAAGCATTGCGTGAACGTCAGATCATGGATTTCAAGGAGCTGTTCCGATCCGTCGACGTGCTGATGGTGGACGACGTGCAGTTCATCGCCGGCAAGGATTCGACGCAGGAGGAGTTCTTCCACACGTTCAACGCGCTGGTGGACCAGAACAAGCAGATCGTGATCTCCGCCGATTCGGCACCGGGAGAGATCAAGGGACTGGAGGACCGCATCCGCTCGCGCCTGCAATGTGGGCTCGTCGTGGACCTGCATCCGACCGATTACGAGCTGCGCCTCGGCATCCTGCAGCAAAAGGTGGAGGTCTATGTCCATCGTCACGGCGACGTGGTGATGGCGCCCGGTGTGCTGGAGTTTCTGGCGCACCGCATCTCCACCAACGTGCGGGTGCTGGAGGGGGCGCTGACGCGGCTGTTTGCGTTCGCGAGCCTCGTGGGCAAGCAGATCACGCTCGATCTGACGCAGGACTGTCTGGCCGACATCCTGCGCGCCTCCGACCGCCGGGTGACGGTGGAGGAAATCCAGCGCCGCGTGGCCGACCATTACAACGTGCGCCTGTCGGATCTGATCGGACCAAAGCGCCTGCGCACCATCGCGCGCCCGCGTCAGGTGGCGATGTATCTCTCCAAGCAGCTCACTTCGCGGTCGCTGCGCGACATCGGTCGGCGGTTCGGCAAACGCGATCATACCACGATCATGCACGGCGTGAAGCGGATCGAGGAGTTGATGGCGACCGATAGCCAGCTCTCCGACGACATCCAGATGCTCAAGCGCCTGCTGCACGGGTAAGCCTAAGGCCCCATCAACCATCCGGCGCCGGGGTCGCATGACCCTTGCGCAGCACCATGGACCCGCTAAGGTCCGCTTCCCCGGAACGGGGTCTGCGAGAGGGACGGCACATGAAGATCAGCATCGAGCGGAGCGCGCTTTTGAAGGCCGTCTCGCAGGCGCAGTCGGTGGTGGAACGCCGCAACACGATCCCGATCCTCGCCAACGTGCTGATCGAGGCGGAGGGCGGGGAGGCCGTGTCCTTCCGCGCCACCGACCTCGACATCGAGGTGGTGGACCGGGCGATCGCCAGGGTGGAACGTCCCGGCGCCACGACGGTATCGGCCGTCATGCTGCACGAGATCGTGCGCAAACTGCCCGACGGCGCGCTGATCTCGCTGGCCGAGGATGCGACCTCGGGACGGCTCACGGTGGCGGCGGGCCGGTCGGTCTTTCACCTCACGACCCTGCCGCGCGAGGATTTCCCGGTGATGGCGACGTCGGAATATACCGCCAACTTCTCCGCCCCGGCCCCGGTGCTCCGCCGGCTCTTCGACAAGGCCAAGTTCGCGATCTCCACCGAGGAGACGCGCTACTATCTCAACGGCGTCTACATGCATGTGGCGACCGGCGAGGAGGGGCCGGTGCTCCGCTGCGTGGCGACCGACGGTCACCGGCTGGCCCGGATCGACGCGCCGCTGCCCGAGGGCGCAAAGGATATGCCCGGCGTGATCGTGCCCCGCAAGACGGTGAACGAGTTGCGCAAATTGCTCGACGACGACGAGGCGCAGATCGCCGTATCGGTGTCGGAGACGAAGATCCGCTTCGCCACGCCCGCGATCCAGCTCACCTCCAAGGTGATCGACGGCACGTTCCCCGATTACAGCCGCGTGATCCCGACCGGCAACACGCGCCGGCTGGAAGTGGATGCAGCCGATTTCGCACGCGCCGTGGACCGGGTCGCCACCGTGTCGTCCGAACGGAGCCGCGCGGTGAAGCTTTCGCTCGACGAGGACCGGTTGGTCCTGTCGGTCAACGCCCCCGATTCGGGTGCGGCGGAGGAGGAGCTGGCCGTGGCCTATGCCGATGAGAAGCTGGAGATCGGGTTCAACGCCAAATACCTCCTCGAGATCGCGAGCCAGGTGGACCGCGAGAACGCGGTCTTCATGTTCAACACCTCGGGTGATCCGACCCTGATGCGCGAGGGTAACGACACCTCGGCGATCTATGTCGTGATGCCGATGCGCGTGTGACGGACGCCCGGCATCCCCCGACGGCGGGGGACGCAATGCCGGGGTCCGCGGTCTCATCCCTTGTCCTGTCGCAGTTCCGCAGCCATGCTCGCGCAAGGCTGGAGTTCGACGGACGGCCGGTGGCACTGATCGGGCCGAACGGCGCGGGAAAGACCAACGTTCTGGAGGCGGTCTCGCTCCTGTCGCCCAGGCGCGGTCTGCGGCGGGCGGGGGCGGAGGAGCTGGCCCGGCGGCCCGGACGGCTCGGCTGGCGGATCGAGGCCCGCGTGCAAGGGGCCGCCGCCCCGCACGAGATCGACACCGGGGCCGAGCCGGACAGCCCGCGTCAGGTCCGCATCGACGGGAAGGCATCGACCCAAGCGGCGCTCGGGCGGGTTCTGCGCATGGTCTGGCTGGTGCCCGCGATGGATCGGCTCTGGATCGAAGGGGCGGACGGGCGGCGGCGCTATCTCGACCGCGTGACGCTTGGCTTTCTGCCCGACCATGGCGAGGCGGTGCTGACCTACGAACGCGCCATGCGGGAGCGCAACCGCCTTTTGCGCGACCGCGTGACGGATGCGGGCTGGTATGACGCGCTCGAGGCGCGGATGGGGGAAAGCGGCGCGCTGATCGGCGCCAACCGGGCACAAGCGCTGGCACGGCTTGCCGCAGCGCAGGACGGGGCGGGTTCGGCGTTTCCGCGTGCCGGGCTCGCCATCCGCCACCCCGAGGAGCCGCCGCCCGGGGACGCCTCCGACCTCGCCGTGGAACTGGCGGCAGGGCGTACGCGCGACATGGCGGCGGGGCGCAGTCTGGTCGGGCCTCACCGCGCCGACCTTTCTGCGACCTATGTCGCGAAGGAGATGCCCGCCGCGTTGTGTTCGACAGGGGAACAGAAGGCGCTGCTGATCTCGCTCATCCTCGCCAACGCGCGGGCGCTGGCACAGGATCTGGGGGTGGCCCCCGTCCTGCTGCTGGATGAGGTCGCGGCCCATCTTGACGGAGAGCGGCGCGCCGCGCTCTATTCGGAAATCTCGGCGCTGGGCGCGCAGGCGCTGATGACGGGAACCGAGGCAGGACTGTTCGGGGGCATAGCGGCGCAGACTTTCGCCGTTGTGGACCGGAACGGCGCGAGCCATATCGCGGAGATCGATCCATGAGCGACGACACCCCTCCGGTCCAGCGCGTGACCCTGATCACGCTCGGCGTGAGCGACCTTGCCGCGTCCATTTCCTTTTACGAACGGCTGGGCTGGCAGCGTCACGCGGCGAGCCAGGAGGGCGTCGCCTTCTATCAGATGCAGGGCGCGGTGCTGGGGCTGTTCGGGCGCGCGGACCTCGCCAAGGATCAGGGCCGCGAAGGCGCGACGCTGGGCACCGGGGCCATGACGCTGGCGCAGAACTTTGCGACCGAAGCCGGGGTCGACGCCGCCTTCGCGCGCGCGCGGGACGCGGGCGCACAGGTTCTGAAGGTGCCGGAGCGGGTGTTCTGGGGCGGCTATTCCGGCTACGTCGCCGATCCCGACGGCCATGTGTGGGAGCTTGCGATGAACCCGTTCTGGCCGCTGGCACCCGACGGATCGCTGACGCTGCCGGAGGCGCCGGCGGGCTGAGGCTCAGGGCCGGCCTCCGCTTCCCGTCCGACCCCCAAATCTTGTGTCCGGCCCGTGACAATCCCCCCCGGACCCGCTAGACTTGGGGCCAGATTGCGGGGAAAAAGTGCATGGTCGACGAGCAGCCGAAGCGCGCGGAATATGGCGCTGATTCCATCAAGGTTCTCAAGGGGTTGGAGGCGGTTCGCAAACGCCCCGGCATGTATATCGGCGACACCGACGACGGCTCCGGCCTGCACCACATGGTCTATGAGGTGGTGGACAACGGAATTGACGAGGCGCTGGCCGGTCACGCGACCGAGGTGAGCGTCAAGATCCATGCCGACAGCTCCGTTTCCGTGCGCGACAACGGGCGCGGGATTCCCGTCGATATCCACCGGGAGGAGGGCGTTTCCGCCGCCGAGGTCATCATGACCCAACTTCACGCAGGCGGAAAGTTCAACAACACCGACGAGAGTGGCAATGCCTACAAGGTATCCGGCGGTCTGCACGGGGTCGGCGTGTCGGTCGTCAATGCGCTGTCGGAATGGCTGGAGCTGACCGTTTGGCGCAACGAGACCGAGTTCCGCGGCCGGTTCGAGCATGGTGTGTGCACCGAGCATGTCCACGAGGTCGGCCCCGCCCCCGGCATGCAGGGGACCGAGGTACGCTTTCTCGCTTCGGCCAAGTCCAACATTCCCGAAGGCACGTTCTCCGACCTCGACTACCAGTTCAAGACGCTGGAGACGCGGCTGCGCGAGCTTGCCTTCCTCAACTCCGGCGTCCGCATCGTGCTGGAGGATGAGCGCCCCGCCGAGGCGCTGCGCACCGAGCTGTTCTACGAGGGCGGCGTGCGGGAGTTCGTGAAATATCTCGACCGCTCCAAGACCGCGATCATGCCGGAACCGATCTGGATGGTGGGCGAGCGTGGCGGCATCGTGGTCGAGGTGGCGATGTGGTGGAACGATACTTACCACGAAAACGTGCTGCCCTTCACCAACAACATCCCCCAGCGCGACGGCGGCACCCACATGGCGGGCTTTCGCGGCGCACTGACGCGGACGATCAACAGCTACGCGCAATCCTCCGGCATCGCCAAGCGGGAGAAGGTGGATTTCACCGGCGACGACGCCCGCGAAGGCCTGACCTGCGTGCTCTCCGTCAAGGCGCCGGACCCGAAATTCTCCAGCCAGACCAAGGACAAGCTGGTGAGTTCCGAAGTGCGCCCGGCCGTCGAGGGGCTGGTGACCGAAAAGCTGTCGGAATGGTTCGAGGAGAACCCAGCGATCGCCCGTATCGTGGTGGGCAAGATCGTGGAGGCGGCACTGGCTCGCGAAGCGGCACGCAAGGCCCGCGATCTCACGCGCCGGAAAAGCCCGCTCGACATCTCGAACCTGCCGGGCAAGCTCGCCGATTGTCAGGAGAAGGACGCCTCAAAGGCGGAGATCTTCCTTGTCGAGGGCGATTCGGCGGGCGGGTCGGCCAAGCAGGGCCGGAGCCGCGCCAATCAGGCGGTGCTGCCCCTGAAGGGCAAGATCCTCAACGTCGAGCGCGCGCGGTTCGACCGGATGCTGGGGAGCCAGGAGATCGGCACCCTCATCACGGCGCTGGGGACGGGCATCGGGCGTGACGAGTTCGACATTTCCAAACTGCGCTACCACAAGGTCGTCATCATGACCGACGCCGACGTGGACGGCGCGCATATCCGAACGCTGCTGCTGACCTTCTTCTTCCGCCAGATGCCGCAGCTGATCGAGGGTGGGTTCCTCTACATCGCGCAACCGCCGCTCTACAAGGTCGCGCGGGGCAAGTCGGAGGTCTATCTGAAAGACCAGCCCGCGCTCGAGGATTACCTGATCCAGATCGGCGTCGACGGCGCGGTCCTGCGTCTGCCCAACGGCGAGGAGATCGCGGGTGCCGATCTGGCCCGCGTCATCGACGGCGCGCGCCAGTTCCGACGCGTGCTCGACGCGTTCCCGACGAACTATCCACGCAATATTCTGGAACAGGCGGCGCTGGCTGGGGCGTTCGACGCGGGCAAGGCCGATGCGGACCTTCAGGCGGTGGCGGATATGGTCTCCATGCGTCTGGACGCAGTGGCGCTGGAGTATGAGCGTGGCTGGCAGGGGCGGATCACGCAGGACCACGGCATCCGGCTGGCGCGCATCCTGCGCGGGGTGGAGGAGATGCGCACCCTCGACGGCGCCGTCCTGCGGTCCGGCGAGGCGCGGCGCCTGTCCTCGATCTCCGCGCAGGGCCGCGACGTTTACCGCGATCCCGCACGGCTGGTGCGCAAGGACCGGGAATCGATGATCTATGGGCCGTCCGACCTGTTGCAGGCGATCCTGCAGGAGGGTGAGAAGGGTCTGTCGCTGCAACGCTACAAGGGTCTGGGCGAGATGAACCCAGAACAACTCTGGGAAACCACGCTCGACCCTGAGGCGCGCACGCTTTTGCAAGTTAAGGTGGAGGATCTGGCCGAGGCCGACGACATCTTCACCAAGCTGATGGGCGACGTGGTGGAGCCCCGGCGCGAGTTCATCCAGACCAACGCGCTCAGCGTGGAGCATCTGGACATCTGACGGGCCCAAACCGTCCTTTGCAGGCGGTCCTTGCGCCCCGATCAGCGCAACGCGGTTCCGTCCGACCTGCTTTGCTTCATGTCGACGTTCACGTGCGCGCAGAGGTGCCAGAAACGCTGGTCAATCTTGGGCGTGGCGGCTGCACGGGTCGTGCGGCATCAATGGACATCGTGGGATGGGGTCGTGCCGATTTGCGCGAAGCCGGGCAGAGCGGGAGTGCGGTCGTCGGGAGGATGTTCGGGCGGACGTTTCCCGTAATGAGGATGGCCGATGAAGGGGCACCGGGGGCGTCTCCGTTCCATTCCGGCTGCCGTCTGGCGGCGTCATGTAGCCAGGGGGTGCCCAAGGGGCGGTCAGGCCGGCGACGCCTCCGCCGCGATCTCGGCGCGGCTCTTGCGCCCCCGCTCCGTCGCGGACTTGAGCTGACCGCAGGCGGCCATGATATCCTCACCCCGCGGGGTGCGGATCGGCGAGGCGTAGCCCGCATTGTGGATGATGTCGGCGAAGGCGTGAATGCGGTTGCCGGAGGATCGTTTGTAGGGCGCGCCGGGCCATTCGTTGAACGGGATCAGGTTCACCTTGGCCGGGATGCCGCGCAGCAATTCCACCAGTCGAAGCGCATCTTCGCGGCTGTCGTTGACGCCGTCGAGCATCACATATTCGAACGTGATCCGCTCTGAGTTCGACAGGCCGGGATAGGCCCGCAGCGCCTCCAGCAGTGCCGCGATGTTCCAGCGTTTGTTGATCGGCACCAGCCGGTCGCGGACGGCGTCTGTGGTCGCATGAAAGCTCACCGCCAGCAAGCAGCCGATTTCTGTCGCCGTCCGCGCGATCTCCGGCACCACGCCGGAGGTGGAGAGCGTGATGCGCCGCCGTCCCAGCGCGATGCCCTCATTGTCCATCACCACACGCATCGCGTCGCGCACATTTTCGAAGTTATAGAGCGGCTCGCCCATGCCCATCAGCACGACGTTGCTGATCTTGCGCGAGGTCGCGTCGTTCGCCGCACCCTTCTGCGGCCATTCCCCCAGATCGTCGCGAGCGAGCATGACCTGTCCCACGATCTCGCCCGCCGTGAGGTTGCGCACCAGCTTTTGCGTGCCGGTGTGGCAGAACGAACAGGTCAGCGTGCACCCTACCTGCGAGGAGATGCAGAGCGTGCCGCGCCCCTCCTCGGGGATGTAGACCGTTTCCACCTCGTGCCCGCCGGCGATGCGGACGAGATACTTGCGGGTGCCGTCGGCACTGGTCTGACGCGTCACGACCTGGGGCAGCGCGACCTCGAAATGGGCGGCGAGAAAGGCACGGTAGTCCTTGGCGAGGTTTGTCATCGACGCGAAATCGCGCAGGCCGAAATGATAGACCCACTGCCAGATCTGGCCGGTCCGCATCCGTGCCTGCCGCTCCGGCGTCCCTGCGGCGACGAGAGCCGCCTGCAGCTGGTCGCGCGTAAGACCCACGATGTTCGTGCGGTCCGTCGCGGGCAAGGTGCGCGGCAGGGTCAGCATGTCGTGGGTGATCGGTGCGGTCATGGCGGCGGTCCTGCTGGGGCTCCCCCGGATGTGGGTGCGGCGGGCGGGCTTTGCAAACGAAACCGCTCCGGGGCGCGGAAATCGGGGACGCGGCCTATTTGCAGCGCGTCTCTGCCTCGGACATCGCCGCGGTAAAACCGGAGAGCGAGAACGTGTCCTTGGTCTGCGTCCCCCGGCCCGACTTCGCCGTCACGACCGCCGAGGCTCCGCCCTTGAGCGCGCTCAGAAGCGCCGCGTCGTCGGCCTTGGAGGAAGACCACGCCCACTCTCCGTCGGTCATCAGGTCGAACCCCTTCTGGTCGATGTCCACCCGGACGGTGGAGCCCGGCGCGAACGGATAGCCGCCGGTAAAGGAGATCTCCCCCTTGTCGCCTTGCTTGGGACGGAACGTCACGAACAGAAGGATGTCGCCGCGCTGGACCGAGACGGTCTTGCCGTCCTTGCTGTTAACCGTGGACTTCGGCTTCGACACGCCCCAGCATTCCTTGGGCTGAGGCCAGACGCACACGCTCCAGTCGGTCTTGGCCGACACGCAATCGGTCTGGGCCTGCGCATTGGCCACCCCCGGCGCAAGGCTCGAAAGACCCGTAACCCCGACCCCCAAAGCGAGGCAGAGCACCGCCTTCGTCATGCCTGCCATCATGTCCGTCATCCTTCCAGCGATGCCTCCGCCGCGCGTCACCCGGCCCTCGCTGGCCTGTTTTTCCGGTGGCGTGGCGCCTATCAACCCGATAACCCTGCCTTAGCCAAAAAGCGGCGGCCGCGAAAGCCCCATGGGCATGTTTTCGCGCAAGCGTGAAATGGGTCGGGAGGGGTTCGATGACGGCACCGGTAGGACTGGCGGAACTCTGGCGCGGGGGGCTGTTGGAAAGCAGCCACGTCGGCCATGCGGTGATCTGCGACGCGGACGGCGGCATCGTCGAATCGTGGGGCGACCCGGATGCGGTGATCTTCCCGCGCTCCGCCTGCAAGATGCTCCAGGCGTTGCCGCTTCTGGAAAGCGGGGCGGGCGCCGATCTCACTGACCGGCAGGTGGCGCTGGCTTGCGCGAGCCATCAGGGTGCTGCGATCCACCGTGAGGCGGTGACGCGCTGGCTGTCCGATCTGGGACTGGGCGAGTCGGATCTCCGCTGCGGCTCCCATGAGCCCTATGACCGGGAGGAGCGCAACCGCCTGATCCGCGCCGACGAGGCGCCCTGCCAGATCCACAACAACTGCTCTGGCAAGCATTCGGGGTTCCTGACGCTCAACCGGCATCTCAAGGGCGGGCCGGATTATGTCGAGCTTGACCATCCCGTCCAGAAAGCCGTGAAGGCCGCGTTCGAGGAGGTGACGGGGGAAACCTCGCCCGGCTGGGGCATCGACGGCTGCTCGGCGCCGAACTTCGCCACGTCCGTGGGGGGCCTTGCGCGTGCGATGGGTTACTTCGCCGGGGCCACAGAGGGCGACGGCGCGCGGGCCGATGCGGCGCACCGTCTGACGCGCGCCATGGCCGCATACCCGGAGATGGTGGCGGGCGAGGGTCGGGCCTGCACCGAACTCATGCTTGCGATGGACGGCCGCGTGGCGATCAAGACCGGGGCGGAGGCGGTGTTCGTGGCGATCCTGCCGGAGCAGAAGCGCGGCATCGCGCTCAAGGTCGTGGATGGCGGCACCCGCGCGGCCGAGGCGGCGATCGCAGCCCTTCTGGTGCGGATGGGGGTGCTCGATCCCAATCATCCCGCCGCGCGCAAACGGCTCGACACGGAGGAGACGAACCGCCGCGGGTTCGTGACCGGCACCGTGACGACCGCGCCCGGCTTTCCCTGAAGGGCCCTTCGCGAACTGCTCCGGCGGTCCGGGCCGGGTTAGGGGGCTCGGGACCCGTCCCACCGAAGCAATCTTCGCACGTGGCTCCACCCTGCCCCCGCACCGGGGCCGCAGGATGGCGGAATTGCGGTCCTTCAAGGGCACCCGTTCCCGCGCCTTTCCCTTGCTTTGCCATGCGTCGCGGATAGTGTCGGCGCATGACGATCAGCCCGCCCGTTCCCTTCACCCCGCACCCGCCCGAGGAGGTGTGCTTCGACCGCCGCGAACTGGGGCTGATCCTGTCGCTCTACGGTCGTATGGTCGCGGCGGGGGAGTGGCGCGACTACGGCATCTCCACGCTCCGTGATGTGGCGATCTTTTCGGTATTCCGGCGCACCGCCGAAAACCCGCTCTACCGGATCGAGAAGCGGCCGAGGATGCGTGCCCGCCAGGGGCTCTATTCCGTCGCGGGGATGGACGGTCACGTCCTGCGCCGGGGGCCTGACCTCGCCGCCGTTCTGCGCGTGCTTGAACGCAAGCTGATCCGACCGGTCAAATGACCGGGCGGGCGGCACAGCGCGCATGATACCGGGTCCGCGCAACCTCATCACCGACGTGGCGGGCCTGCGGGTCGGCAATGCGTCCGACGCGCCCCTCAAATCGGGCGTCACGGTGCTGACAGCCGACGCGCCGTTCGTGGCGGCGGTGCATGTGATGGGCGGCGCCCCCGGCACGCGGGAAACGGATCTGCTGGCCCCCGACCGCACCGTGCAGGCGGTCGACGCGCTGGTTCTCTCGGGCGGATCGGCCTTCGGGCTCGACGCCTGTTCCGGGGTGATGGACGGGTTGCGGGCCGCCGGGCGCGGGTTTGCGGTGGGGGATGCGCGGGTGCCGATCGTGCCGGGGGCGATCCTCTTCGACCTGCTCAATGGCGGCGACAAGGGCTGGGCCGTCAATCCCTATGCGAGGCTTGGTCGGCGGGCCTATGAGGCGGCGGGTGAGGTCTTCGGTCTGGGCAGCGAGGGGGCCGGAACCGGTGCGACCACCGCGCGCTGGAAGGGCGGGCTCGGCTCGGCCTCCGCCGTGCTGGCGGACGGGACCACGGTTGCGGCCCTCGTCGCGGTCAATGCGCTGGGATCGCCCACGGTGGCGGGCGGACGCCGCTTCTGGGCCGCCCCATGGGAGATGGAGGGCGAATATGGCGGCCTCGGCCTGCCCTGGACGTTCGAGCCCTATGCCGAGCCCCTGCCCGCAAAAGCGCTGGGCGAGGCCACCACCATCGCCATCGTCGCGACCGACGCCACCCTGACGCAGGCCGGCGCGCAGCGAATGGCTATTGCGGCGCACGATGGTATGGCCCGTGCGCTGGTCCCGAGCCATACGCCGTTCGACGGCGATCTCGTCTTTGCCGTCTCCACAGGAACGCGACCCGCCCCGGCCCCTGCCGCTGCATCGCTTCTGGGTCATGTCGCTGCCTGCTGTCTCGCCCGCGCCATCGCGCGCGGGATCTATCACGCCCGGCCCGCCCCCGGCGATCTGCAGCGCACATGGGGGGAGGCGGTCTGACCCGTCCTACCAGCGCCGCAGCGCATCCTCGTCGGAGGATTTCGCCGCGACCCAGGCCTCCCCGCGGCCCGTGATTTCCTTTTTCCAGAAGGGCGCGCGGGACTTCAGGTAATCCATCAGGAAATCGGCCGCGCCAAAGGCCTTCGCCCGGTGCAGGGCGGCGGTGGCGACCATCATGATCGGCTCGCCGGGAACCAGCCTGCCGTGTCGGTGGATCACGAGGCTGTCCGTCAGCGCCCAGCGCGCTTCCGCCTGCGCGACGATGGCACGAATGGCGGGGCCGGTCATGGCGGGATAATGCTCGATCTCCAGCGCGGAGAGGTCGCCGCGATCGTCGCGCACCAGCCCGGTAAAGGTGACGACCGCGCCGGCCCCCGCCACGCCGCGCGAGAAGGCGGAGAGTTCGGCCCCCGGATCGAACGGCGCGGACCGGACGTCAACGCGCATCCTAACCTCCGGTCATGGGGGGGAAGAACGCCAGTTCGCGAACCCCTTCCAACGGGGCCGTGAAATCGGAGAGTTGCTGATCCACCGCGACCCGCAGGGCGGCGACGTCGGCGAAGGCCGCCTCATACCGCGCTTCGCGTGCGACAAGCTCACCCACGAGGTCGGCCACCGTTGAGGCCCCCGTCTCCACCACCTCACGCGGCAGGCCGATCCGTTCGCGCACGGAGGCGAAGTAGAGCACGTCGATCTTCATGTCATGCACCTTTCCGGCAAAGGCCCCAAGGTCACGGATCGTCCTTCAGATAGGGCCGCGACTTCACGAAATAATCCCAGCCCGTCGCTGCCGTCAGCCCGGCGGCGATCCAGATCAGGATCATGCCGATGAAGGTGGCGGTGGCAGCGGGCGACAGGATCAGCGTCAGCGCCCCCTCCCCCGCACGCGGCGGGCGTCCATCCTCGATATAGGCAAGCCCGGTGCCCAGAAACAGAACCGAGATCGCAACCATCTGCGCCGTGGTCTTCCATTTCGCGAGCTTCGTGACCCGAAGGAGCTCCGCGCGCGGGCCGAGATACTCCCTGAGGCCCGACACGAAGACCTCGCGGAACAGGATCACCGTGACGGGCAGGATCAACCACGGGTTCATCCCCGAATAGCCGGTGAGGATCACAAGTGCGATCACCACCATCGCCTTGTCGGCGATCGGGTCGAGCATGGTGCCGAATTTCGATTCCTGCTTCCAGAGCCGGGCGAGGTAGCCGTCGAAGAAATCCGTGATCGCGGCCGACACAAACAGCGTGAGCGCCAGCCAGTCCGCCCAAGGCCGATGGAAATAGAGGAACATCACAGCCACGCCCGGCGCCGCAAAGAGCCGCATGGTCGTGAGGATGTTGGGGAGCGTCCATCTCATGCCCGATTGGTAGCGGATGGGCCCGAACGGGGGAAGGGGGAACTGGCCCCTTGACCCCCGCCGCAGGACGGGCAGCGGCTATTCGGCGGCCGTATCCCAGCCGGAGATCGCCTTCACCTCAAGGAACTCCTCGATCCCCCATTGCCCGCCTTCGCGCGCGCGGCCCGATGACTTGACGCCGCCGAAGGGCGCGCCCGCCCCGCGCGGCTGGCCGTTCATCTCCACCATGCCCGCGCGCAGCTTCCGAGCCATGCGGTTGCGCTTGGCCCCGTCCGCGGTCTGGACGTAATTGGTCAGCCCGTAGGGCGTGTCGTTGGCGATGCGGACCGCCTCCTCCTCGCTGTCAAAGGGGATCATCGTCATCACGGGGCCGAAAATCTCCTCCCGCTCGATCACCATGCCGGGCTTCACGTCAGCAAAGATCGTGGGCCGCACATAGTAGCCCCGGTCGAGATGCTCCGGCAATCCCGGCCCGCCCGCGACCAGCCGCGCACCCTCGTCGATGCCGGTCTGAATGTAACCCTGGATCTGGTCCCACTGCTTGCGGTTCACCACCGGGCCGATATGGTCCCCTCCCTCATGCGCGGAGCCGACCTCCACCGAGGCCGCAACCTTCGCCGCGACTTCCACCGCCCGGTCGTAGACCGCGCGCTCCACCAGCATCCGGGAGGGCGCGTTGCAGGACTGGCCGGAGTTGCCCATCATGTGCCGCACGCCCCGTTCGACCGCATCGTCGCCCGCGTCGGCGAAGATCACGTTGGCGCCCTTGCCGCCGAGTTCCAGCACCACGCGCTTGAGCGTCGGTGCCGCCGCGGCAGAGATCGCGCGCCCTGCCCGGGTCGAGCCGGTGAAGGAGATCATCTCCACGTCCGGGTGCGACGACAGCTGCGTGCCGACCCCGGCTCCGTCGCCATTCACGAGGTTGAACACCCCCGGCGGCACGCCGGCGTCGTGGCAGAACTCCGCAAACAGCAGCGAGGAAAGGGGCGCCTCTTCCGACGGCTTCAGCACGCAGGTGAAGCCTGCCAGCAGCGCCGGGATGACCTTCAGCGTGACCTGGTTCATCGGCCAGTTCCACGGCGTGATGAGGCCCACGACGCCGATCGGCTCCAGTGCGATGCGGTCGTTCGGGGCATGGTCGCCCAGCGGGCGCACCCACTCCACCGTGTCGAACGCGGTCAGGAAGTTCTTCAGATGCCATGCCAGCACCGGCGCCTGATCCTCGCGCGCCATGTCGATCGGCGCACCCATCTCAAGGCTGATGGCCTGCGCCATCTCCTCCGCCCGCGCCTCGTATTGAGCGAGGATGCCTTCCACGACTTTGCGGCGCTCCTCGGGGCGAGTCACGGACCAGGTCTCGAACGCGCGCTTGGCCGCCGCGACCGCCGCATCCGTATCGGCCTGATCGCCGAGAGAGATCACCGCGCAGGCCTCCTCCGTCGACGGGTCGATCACCTCGCAGTCGCGGGCCTTGGCGGGTGCCACCCACTTGCCGTCGATATAGAACTGACGCTTCTCGATCATGCGCGTGCCCTCCCCTGATCTGTTGCCCGCTCAAGGTGCCACCTGCCCGACCCCGGCGCAAGGGAAGGGAGGATCGTCCATCCCCGCCGGAATGCCCGGAACCTTGTTCCGATCCGGGCCCTGAGGGATGATCGGGGGATGAAGTCCGTCCCAAACGGGTCTATGTCGGACACAGACCGGCGCTCCGACCCCCGGGGTGCCCCAGACCCCGGAGTGATCCCCATGTCCATCCGCATCAACGACATCGCCCCCGACTTCACCGCCGACAGCACGGCGGGCGAGATCCGGTTCCATGACTGGATCGGCGACGGCTATGCCATCATCTTCTCTCACCCCAAGGACTTCACGCCGGTCTGCACGACCGAGTGCGGCGCCGTGGCGCAGCTCGTGCCCGAGTTCGCCAAGCGCAACACCAAGGTCATCGGAGTCTCCGTGGACAAGGTGGCCGATCACGAGAAATGGATGAAGGACATCGAGACGGTGGGTGGTGCCGCCGCCGACTTCCCGATGATCGACGACGAGGGGCTGACGGTCGCCAAGGCCTACGACATGCTCCCCGCCGAGGCCTATCTGCCTGACACCGGCCGGACGCCCGCCAACACCGCCACGGTCCGCACCGTCTACATCATCGGGCCGGACCGGAAGGTGCGCCTGACCATGACCTACCCGATGTCGGTAGGGCGCAACTTCGCCGAGATCATGCGTGCCCTCGACGCCGTACGCGCCACCGACGGCGTGCCGATCGCAACCCCCGCCAACTGGCAGCCCGGCGAGGACGTGATCGTAGCGACCAGCCTCAACGACGCTGATGCCGAGGCCCGGTTCGGCACGCTCGACAAGCGCCTTCCCTACTTGCGCTTCGCCAAAGAACCCGCCCGAAGCTAGGGCATAGAGAGTCGCCGAGGAGCCCCGGTCCGGTCGCCAGAGGCCGGACCGGGGCCACCCGCGCGCCTCTACCGTCAATCAACCGTTAATTCCAACCGCCCCAGTCTTTTGACGCCCTCACAACGGCTCCAGCGTCCTATCGTCTACCTGTCCATCCCGAATCCATTTTCATTCGACAGGAGGCACGACAATGATGATTTTCCGTTCGGCCGCATTTGCACTGGCCACCCTGACCGCTCTGCCCGCCGCCGCTGAAACCGTGGGCCAGCCGTTTCTCGTCATGGAGGAGGGGCTTTCGGGGTCCACATTCAACTATTTTCAGGACAGTTTCCCGGGACCGTCCGGACTGAATGACCTCAAGGGCATCGTCACGCAGGAATTCGGCGCGCCCGGCTCTCTCGGCAAGGCGTTTTCGCTCACCATCGGGTTCGATGAGGGTCCGTCCGACGACAATCTCCTCAAGTTCGGCGATGCGACGCTCGGCTTTTACAACGATGAGCCTGCACAGTTCGATCTCCACGATTATCTGAAGCAGGTTGGGCCGAAGGAACTGATGCTTTCCCTCGTCTTCTATCCCGCGTTCGAAAACGACACGCTGCCCGGTGACCTTGCCATCTTCCCGGTGGCGCCCGGCTGGAACGACAATCCCCAATACCAACTGTCCATCCTCCTGAACACGCCGGCCGCGACGAAGATCTTCGAGGATACCGACGGTGAGGGCAATGTTGTGGACACCTTTGAGTATCTCGAAGGCCCGCTCGACATCCGGCGCATCACGCTGGGCCGGATCGGGGGCGAGCCTCTGCCGCCGCCCGCCGTCGTGCCGCTGCCGGCGTCGGTGCCGCTACTGGGTGCGGCACTTGCCGTGCTCTTCGGACTGCGCGGGCTGTCGCTGCGGAGAAAGCCGCGCATCCTCGTCTGAGCCGGCGCACATCGGAGGGGCGGTCCGGGCAACCGGCCGCCCTTCGATGTTGCCTTCCCCGCAAGGTCGTAGCAGGATCGCGCCGGTTTGCGGCAAGGTCGGGGGAACGGGCATGAAGGTCGTCGTCATGGGTGCGGGTGTCGTCGGCGTCACGACCGCGTGGTATCTGGCACGCGGAGGCGCGGAAGTCATCGTGCTCGACCGCCAGCCCGGTCCGGGAATGGAGACGTCCTATGCCAATGCGGGAGAGTTGAGCTACGGCATGACCTCGCCCTGGGCCGCGCCCGGCGTGCCGATGAAGGCGCTGAAATGGCTTTTCATGAAGCGCAGACCGCTGTTCATCTGGCCGCTGATCTCGCCTCGGATGTGGAAATGGGGGGCGCAGATGCTCACCAACTGCGCGACCGGTCCCTATGCGGTGAACAAGGCGCGGATGGTGCGTGTGTCGAACTATTCGCGCGATGTGCTGCCGGATCTGATTGCCGAGACGGGGATCGATTTCGACCAGCGCGCGAAAGGCACGTTGCAACTGTTTCGCACGACCAAACAGCTTCACGACTCGCAGGCCGATCAGGATATCCTCGCGCGATACGACAGCCCTTTCGAGGTGCTGGGCCCTGACGACTGCGTTGCGGTGGAACCGGCGCTGGCCCTTGTGCGCGACAAGTTCGTCGGCGGGTTGCGGCTGACCGCCGACCGCACCGGCGATTGCCGGATGTTCACTGTCGCCTTGGCTGAAAAGGCGGCGGCGCTTGGCGTGCGGTTCAGTTACGGGCGCACGATCGAGGGACTGGCGGTGGAGGGCGGGCGCATCGCGGGCGTGGACACCGCGCGAGGCCGAGAGACCGGTGATGCCTATGTCAGCGCGCTCGGCACCTTCGGGCCACGCGTGCTGGACCCAATCGGCCTCACGCTCCCGGTCTATCCGGTAAAGGGCTATTCGATCACGCTTCCCGTCACGGACGACGCGATGGCCCCGCAATCGACCATCATGGACGAGACGCACAAGGTCGCGATCACCCGGCTCGGCGACCGCATCCGCGTCGCTGGCACGGCGGAGATCGCGGGCTATTCAGGCCGCCTTGGCCCGCACGCGACCGACACGGTGCGCCATGTGATCGAGGATCTGTTCCCGCGCGGCGGCGACACCGCCCGGATGGAAGGATGGACCGGTCTGCGTCCGATGACGCCCGACGGCACGCCGGTGCTGGGGCCTACCCCCTATCCGAACCTGTTCCTCAACACCGGGCACGGCACGCTGGGCTGGACGATGGCCTGCGGATCGGGGCGCGCGGTGGCGGATCTGGTGCTGGGACGCCGGCCGGAGATCGACTTCGAGGGGCTGACGATGGACCGCTACGACATCCGGCTCTAGCTTAAGCGAAAAGGCCCCGGCGTTTGCACCGGGGCCTCCTTTGCGAACCGTTCCGATCAGGCCTCGGCGCTCTCGCTGATTTCCGCGCCGGTCTCCTGATCGACCATCTTCATGCCGAGCCGGACCTTGCCGCGGTCGTCGAAGCCCAGAAGCTTGACCTTGACCTCCTGGCCTTCCTTCAGCGCCTCGTTCGGGTGCTGGAGGCGCTTGGACGCGATCTGGCTTACATGGACCAGACCGTCGCGCTTGCCGAAGAAGTTCACGAACGCGCCGAAATCGACCAGCTTCACGACGCGGCCGGTATAGACCTTGCCCTCTTCCGGCTCGGCCACGATGGACCAGATCATGTCGTAGGCCTTCTTGATATTCTCGGCCGAGTTCGACGCGATCTTGATCACTCCATCGTCGTTGATGTCCACGTTCGCCCCGGACACTTCCACGATCTCGCGGATCACCTTGCCACCCGACCCGATCACTTCACGGATCTTGTCGGTGGGCACAGTCATCGTCTCAATCTTCGGCGCATATTCGCTGAACGCCTGCGCGGAGGTGAGCGCCTTGCCCATCTCGCCCAAGATATGCATCCGGCCGTCCTTGGCCTGCGCCAGCGCCTTTTCCATGATCGCCGGCGTGATGCCCGCGACCTTGATGTCCATCTGGAGGCTCGTGATGCCCTTTTCGGTCCCCGCCACCTTGAAGTCCATGTCGCCCAAATGATCCTCGTCGCCGAGAATGTCCGACAGGATCGCGAACTTGCCGTCCTCCTCCAGGATCAGGCCCATCGCCACGCCCGCCACAGGCGACTTCAGCGGCACGCCCGCATCCATCATGGAAAGCGACCCGCCGCAGACCGACGCCATCGACGACGAGCCGTTGCTCTCCGTGATCTCGGAGACGACACGGATCGTGTAGGGGAACTCGGTCGAGGCGGGAAGAACCGCCTGAAGCGCACGCCACGCGAGCTTTCCGTGGCCGATTTCGCGACGACCGGGGGGGCCGAAGCGGCCCACTTCGCCAACCGAGTAGGGAGGGAAGTTGTAGTGCAGCAGGAAGTTCGACTTCGACGTGCCGGTCAGGGCGTCGATAAACTGCTCATCCTCGCCGGTGCCGAGCGTGGTCACGACCAGCCCCTGCGTCTCACCGCGGGTAAAGAGCGCGGAGCCGTGGGTGCGCGGCAGGATGCCGGTTTCCGCGGTGATCGGGCGGATCGTCGTGGTATCGCGCCCGTCGATCCGGGGCGCGCCACCGATGATGTCGCCGCGCAGGACGGAGGCTTCCAGCTTCTTGATCGCGGCACCGAGGTTCTCGTCCTTGCGGTCCTCGTCCGACAGCGTTTCCTTGATCGCCTTTACCGCATCGGAAATGGCCGTCGTGCGCTCCTGCTTGTCGCGGATCGCGAAGGCCTTGCGCATCTGCGCCTCGCCTGCGGTTTTGACCGATGCGGACAGCGCGGAATAGTCCGGCGGGGTGAAATCGAACGGTTCCTTCGCACAGTCTTCGGCAAAGTCCATGATCATGTCGATGACGGGTTGGATGCTTTCGTGCGCGTATTTCACCGCACCCAGCATCTCGTCCTCGGACAGCTCATAGGCCTCCGATTCCACCATCATCACGGCGTCTTTCGTGCCCGCGACCACCAGATCGAGCCGCTGCTCGGGATTCTCGCGCAGCTTCATCATGTCGTCGCAGGACGGGTTCAGGACGTAGGCGCCCTTGGAAAAGCCCACGCGACAGCCCGCGATCGGCCCCATGAAAGGCGCGCCGGAAATCGTGAGCGCTGCAGAGGCGGCGATCATCGCCAGCACGTCCGGCTCGTTCTCAAGATCGTGGGAGAGGACGGTGCAGATCACCAGAACCTCGTTGCGAAAGCCATCGACGAAAAGCGGACGGATCGGCCGGTCGATGAGCCGCGAGGTCAGCGTCTCCTTCTCCGACGGGCGCGCCTCGCGCTTGAAGAAGCCGCCGGGCACCTTGCCGGCCGCGTAGTAGCGTTCCTGATAATGAACGGTGAGCGGGAAGAAATCCTGCCCCGGCTTTTGCGTCTTGGCGAAAGTGACGTTGGCCATGACGGAGGTTTCACCCATCGTGGCTACGACCGATCCGTCGGCCTGACGCGCGATCTTGCCGGTTTCCAGGGTCAGCGTCTCTTCGCCCCACTGGATGGATTTTCTCGTGACATTGAACATAAACGTTTCCCATGGGCCCGTGCGACCCGTATGCATAGGGGGCCCATTCCCCCTGATCCCCATATCGTTTTGCCCCGCGCCGGGATCCGGGCGCGGGATTTCAGATGGGGTGCCTTATCGCAGAACGTGTAGGATGGGAAGGGAGACCGTGTCAGCCGCGGCCCAGCGTCTCCTCCAGAAACGCGGTTAGCGCGCGCCAGCCGCGATCCCTCGATGTCGGGTTAAAGGCCATACCGCGGTCCGGGGCCTTGGCATCGGGGTTGGTGAAGGCATGCCCGGTATGGCCGAACGAAAGGATCTGCCAGTCCGCGCAGGTCCGGGTCAGTTCTGCGGCAAGCCCCGTCACCGCGTCGGGCGGTGACAGGGGATCGTCCCAGCCGTGCAGGATCAGGGCCGCGGGCACGATCCTGTCGGCCTGCGTATCGGGCGCGTCATAGACGCCGTGGAACGTCGCCACCGCCTGCATCCCTGCGCCCGTGCGCGCCAGATCGAGCGCGCATTTGCCGCCGAAGCAATAGCCCAAGGCACCCGTCCGCGACCCGTCCACCCCGTCCAGCGCCTTCAGCGCCGCAAGCGCCGCCGCCATCCGCCGCGCGATGGCCGGACGGTCCGCATCCAACGCTTTCATCATGCGCGAGGCCTCCTCGTCGTTCGACGCCCGCCTGCCCTCTCCGTAATAGTCAACGGCGAGCACATGGGAGCCCAGCGCCGCAAGCTCTTGGCCACGGGCCTCCTCGAACGGGCCGAGGCCCATGAAGGACGGCACGACGAGCAGCCCGGGCCGGTCCGCAGGCGCCGCATCGTCGTAAACACGGCGTCCGATGAACGTGTCCTGCCCGTCGGAATAGCGGTGCGGTTCGGTGCGGATCATCGCGTATCGCTTTCTGTGGTGTGTATGCCGCCGACCTTCGACCCATGCGCCGCCCGACACAAGGCCTCAGCCGATCCAGACGTTGTGCCACCAGAGCCAGACCACCTCGGCGGCCAGCACCGACCCGACCGCTAGCCGCTGAAACCATTCGCGGTCCACGAAGATCGCGGCAATGGCCATCAGGGCGATGAACGCCTGCTTGATCGGATAGGACGGCCCGAGGCTCTTGTAGTGGGCCGCGCCCTTCAGGATCGTGTCGACCTGATCGCAAAAGAGCAAAAGCAGCAGCAGCCCCAGAAACCACGTCTTGCGCGCGTTGAAATAGGCCCGGAGCGTGCCGTATTCCCACAGATCGTCGGGAAAAAGGATTGTCGCCAGCACGAAATGCACCGACGCGAAGGCCACGACAAAGACGAACCGCTCGAACGTCCAGGCGTGGACAAGACCCAGGGAAAACTCGAACCACCAGAAATGCAGCACCTCGAGGATCATGAACGCGACCCAACCAAGATGCACGCCGTAGACCGGGCGGCGACGGGGATGCTGAACGAATTGCGCAAGCCCGGTCAGCAACCGCGCGAGGCTGAGGCTGAGGCCGACCCCGATGACGGTGCGCAAATGGCCATAAAGGTCGGGCGTGTCGGCGAGGACCGTCATCGGCGCGGGGACCTTTCCGCTCGCGTCACGGCGGCCGACCCCGGACCGTAGGGGAAGCGGTGATCCGTCATGGCGATGCCTCCAGCAACTGCGCGCTCTATCGGCCTTCCGCAAGTATTTCGCAACTGCGCGCGATTTCGTGCAACGGAATGCGGGTTTGGGCGTTCCATCTGCTCAACGAGGCGATGCGATGACCGCGACGCCCGGTGACGATACAATCGGAGGATCCCACCATGGGTGAGTATACAGACAAGGCCAAGGGTGCAGCCAACAAGGCCGCCGGTTCGGTGAAGGATGCAGCCGGCGACGCGACCGACAATGCCGAATGGCAGGCCGAGGGCAAGGCCCAGAAGGCCAAGGGCGAGATGCAGGAGACCAAAGGCGAGGTCAAGGGTGCTGCCGACGACGCCAAGGATGCGATGAAAAAATAAGATCAGGTTGCGCTACGACGCCTGAACTTCAACTAAAGGCCGCCACTCTTCGGAGGGCGGCCTTTTTCACGCGTTCTGCCCGGCTTAGCGGCGCAGGCCGAGACGTTGGATCAGGGTCGTATAACGGCTCTCGTCCTTGCCTTTCACGTAGTCCAGCAGCTTGCGGCGCAGCGCCACCATCATGAGGAGACCACGGCGGGAGTGGTTGTCCTTCTTGTGGCTCTTGAAATGCTCGGTCAGCGTGGCGATGCGCGAGGACAGGATCGCGACCTGAACCTCGGGCGAACCGGTATCGCCTTCCTTGGTCGCGTATTCCTTGATCAGGCGCGCTTTTTCTTCGACGGTAATCGACATCGGGATCTCCATTCTTCGAGGGTGACGGCACGGGCCGGGATGTCGTCCAGCAAGGCCCTTGGGTGCCCCCGGAGTGCGGGAACAGGTTTCCATAGGAGAGTGCGGGCGCGAAGGAAAGCGGATTTCCGAGCCTGCCGGGCGAATGGTCAGCAGGGATTGGGTCAAATCCAGCGCATTTGTCCGGCCCGGATCCCTGCCCGCGCCTCATTTCGCCACGATCCGGGGCGATACCTCGATGGGTCCGGGTTTGCGGTCCGTCGTGGTCGATGGTCCGCCCCCGGTCGATGATGGGACGGGGATCGGGGCCATGCTGGGACTGTTCGGGCTTATTGCGGCGATGTTCGGCGGGATCATGGCGGACGGGCTACTCAACGCCGGTCCGAAACCGGGTCATGCCGACAGCGACGACACCGATTCGCATGACGAGCGGGAGGAGGAGGATACGCCCCCGCACGGTGATCTGATGGATTTCGCCCACGAGGATGCGGTGCCAACAGGCGAAACCGACCTCGATCCGCCGGAGGCCGCGCCGGCCACCTTCCATCCGCTCGCCACAGCCGGGCCCGATGAAGCGACCGTCCCGCCCGATCCCGATGGGCTGGCGCTCGGCGATGCGACCGACAACGGGATCGTCACCTCAGGCGGTCCCGCACCCGTGGGGCTGAGGCTCCAAGGCGGGGCGGGCAGCGGGATCCTGACCGGGAATGCCGGCGACGACACGATCGACGGGGGCGACGGCATCGACCTTCTGGGCGGGCGTGACGGCAACGACCTGATCTCCGGCGGTGCGGGCGATGACGTGATCCACGGCGGCGCGGGTGACGACACGCTGTCGGGCGATACGGGCCGCGACAGTCTGATCGGTGGCGACGACGACGACGCGCTTTATGGCGGCGACGGGGATGATACCCTGACAGCGGGCGGCGGGGACGACCGCCTCTATGGCGGGGACGGCGACGATTCGCTGCTGGGGGGGGAAGGCTGCGACACGCTCGACGGCGGGGTGGGCGACGACGCGCTGAACGGCGGCTGGGGCAATGACGTGCTGACAGGTGGCACAGGCCACGACACGCTCGACGGCGGGGCGGGCGACGACACGATCTGGGGCCATGACCGCGACGATCCCGGCGCCGGGGACGATGGCGATTTCCTTAACGGCGGCGATGGGGACGATACGCTCCACCTGGGCGCGGACGACGTGGCGAGCGGCGGCGCAGGCCACGACCATTTCGTGCTGGGCGACTGGCTCGACGAGGGCGGTCCCGCCACCATCACCGATTATGACGCGGCCGAGGACGATATCGCGGTGCTTTACGACCCGCAGGTCCATCCCGATCCCGTCGTGACGCTGGAACCGGCCGACGATCCCCACGACGTCGTCCTGACGCTCGACGGCCATTCGCTCGGCCTCATCATCGGCGGCGCGGGCCTCGACCCGGCGAGCCTGCATCTGATCCCGACGTCGGAGCTTCTTGCCGCCTGACCGGGTGCGTCAAAGCCCCGGCTGCACCCACGGTTCCGGCTGGCGATCGTAACCGATATAGAGCGGATGGCGCGGCGCCCCCGCCCTCGTGACGCCCAGATGCCACAGTGGCCGACCGCTCGCGCGCAGGATCGCCTCCACCGCCGCACCGCGGTCCAGATGCGCGCCGTGGCTGCCCCAGGCGCACAGGATCAGATCGGCCCAGAGCGCGCTTTCCGCGATGGCTTGATCGTTGAACGCACCCACCGGGTCAGGCGTCCCGCGCATCACCTTGGGATCGGTGGCGCGGAAAGCAAAGATGTTGACCACCCGGATCGCCCCGAAGCCGAGCGCGCGCGCCCGCCGCTCGCACCGCTCCACCGTGGGATCGTTCTGCACCTCCGTCGCGGTGGAAGGGTTGAGCATCACGAAGAGCGCCCGGCGCCCCTCCGGGTTCCAGATCCGCGTCAGCAGATAGCGGTGCCGCGCGTCGGAGGAATAGAGCGCGGTGCTTTCCGCGTCGCCCTTCCTGTGGCTGCGGGTCAGCATCGGTTCGGCAGGCTCCGGGGTCAATTGAACACCCGCGTCGGATGCAGCAGCCCCTCCCGCCAGATCCCGACGGCGACCGCCTGCCCGTCGAAGCTGGCCCACGCCGTGTCCCCCCATTGCAGGTCGGCGCCGAGGATCTCACCCGGGTTGCCGTTGCGCAGACGTGCAGCACCACCCGCCGTGGCGGTGCAATGTGGAACGCCCTC
>JBBSVE010000017.1:0-31146 GCA_038233815.1 Rhodobacterales bacterium | reverse complement strand
CCCGTGATGGCATGCTTGGCTACCGAGAGCGTCTGCCACGCCGTGCTGTGGCGCGCCGGACCGGGCGCCACGATCACGGCGTCGGTCATGCTCGCGATGGCGGTGCAGGCTTCATACACAAGGCGGTTGTAGAGCGCGCCACCATAGCCATAGTGCGACGCGATGCAGATACGGAGCGGTCGGTTGCGCGGCAGATGTGTCATGGGGCTACTCGCTACTGTTGAAAACGATGCCGACACCGCCTGCATACGGGGTCGAGGGAGCGTGACCTGTCCTGCGCCGATAAGCGGATTATCCTGTGCCGATAAATTGTCCTGTGCCGATAAGCGGATTGACGCTGATTATAGCACACATTCTGATAAAATCATGATAAATTTGCCGAATGACGTCCCAGCACTTCGATTTTGACGCCGTGGTGACGGGCGCGGGTGTCGTGGGCCTTGCCGCCGCACTGATGCTGGCGCGGGAAGGGCAGACGGTCATGGTGCTCGAATCCGCGCCGACCTTCGGCAGCGCCACGAGCAGCCGAAACAGTCAGGTGATCCACGCTGGCATCTACTATCCGCCCGGGTCGGCCAAGGCGCGGCTCTGCGTCCGGGGGCGCGATCTGCTCTACGCGTTCTGCGAGGATCGGGCCGTTCCGCACAGCAGGCTCGGCAAGATCATCTTCGCTGCCGTGGAGCACGAGCTCTCCGCGCTCGACATCATCGCGGAACGGGCGGCCCGCGCGGGCGTGGTGCTGGAGCGTCTTTCGCCAGCGGATGCGGCCGCAATGGAACCGTCGCTCTCCTCTGCCGGGGCGCTCCATTCGCCGCTGACGGGGATCGTCGACGTGCACGCGCTGATGCTGGCCTTTCTGGGGGAGATCGAGGCCCTGGGCGGTCAGCTCGTCTGCGATGCCGCCGTGTCCGCGGTGCGGTGGCGCGCAGTAGGCTGGGATGTTCATGTCGGCGGCGAGGATGCGCCGATCCTGCGAAGCCGCGCGTTCGTCAATGCGGCGGGGCTCCATGCCCAGGACGTCGCCGCCTGCATCGACGGGCTGGACGCGGCCCATGTGCCGCAACGGGTGATCACGCGGGGTTGCTATTTCGCCTATGACGGGGCGGTGCCGTTCAGCCACCTGATCTATCCCGTGCCAGTCCCGGGCGGGCTCGGCACGCACCTGACGCTCGACCTCGCCGGTCGTGCGCGGTTCGGACCCAACGTGCAGCCGGTGGATCGGATCGACTATGCCGTGGACCCGGCCCAGCACGGCGAGTTCGTGGTGGCCGCGCGCCGGATCTGGCCGGACCTCGATCCCGCCCGTCTGCGCCCCGACTATGCCGGGATCCGGCCGAAGATCGCAGGGACATCGGGGGATTTCGCGATCCTCGGCCCCGCGGACCACGGGATGCCGGGTCTGGTGACGCTCTACGGGATCGAATCGCCCGGCCTCACCGCGTCGCTGGCAATCGGCGAGGAAGTGGCGCGGCTGCTCCGCCACCCGGCGTGACCTATCTCAGCCCGGCCTGCGACCCGCGATGGAGCGGCGCGGGAAACTGGAACAGCGCCCGGATCAGCATCGTGCGCTGTGACAGGACCGTGAGGGCGGTGCCGACCGCGATCGCCGCCACAAAGGAGATCAGCGCCACCAGCGGCAGCCCGATCTCCGCCTCCAGGGTCACGCCCATCACGAGGAAGATCAGCGGGTAATGCGACACGTAAAAGATCAGCGAGTGCCGGCCGAGATAGGCCAAGGGTCGCGTCCAGTCCAGACCTGCGACCTGCCTTGACAGGGCGATCAGCAAGACAGTGCCGCAGGCAATGGGAAGGAACAGGACCGGGCTGTAGACGATCTCATATCCGCCCGCATAGAGCGACGCATAGACCGACAGCACCGCGACCGCCGGCAGAGCCGCGAGAACCGCGCGCGATGACGTCAGGCGGATCAGCACATCGGGATGCTTTCCCAGATAATGCCCGGTGAAGAAGAACGCCATCAGGCAGAACATCTGCTCGAAATACTTGCTGCCCTCGGGCGACACCTGCGACACGAGGAGGGAGGCCGCGACGACGAGGAGCGTGTTCACCCGCTCCAGCATCGGCGCCAAAAGATAGAAGAAGGCGAGGAACAGGACGAACCACAGATGGTAGGGCCCGACATAATCGCGCGGGTTCCACCACTCGAAGTAGGGATCCATGACGAGGCGGGTGACGAACGCCCAGACGATCAGCGGATAGATCACCTTCTCGATCTTGCCGCGATAGTAGCGCACCCATCCCTTGCCGAGCGCCCGGTTCAACAAGAGCCCCGACAGGAGCATCAGCGTCGGCATCCGGTAGGGCGCGAAGATCAGGTTGAGCCGGACGAGCGGAGGCCACGGCGCCGTGTCGTACCACTCGACCATCAGCGTGGCGTGGAGCGCCAGCACGAAGACCATCGCCAGACCGCGCAGGACATCCATCCATTCCTGACGCCCTCCTGCCATCCGGCCCACCATTGAATACCCCTCGCGAACACTCCCTCAAGCAGTGCGGAGAGCATCCGCCTGTCATTTACGAGTGTAGCCTGAACGATGAGTCTGGACAGAAATATCGACGCAACCGGAGCGTGTAGCGCGTCAGGTGGCGTCGAGGTCAGACCAGAGCGCGTCGGGAATGGCACGCTCGAACCATGCCACGCCGGTCTCGACGTCGGAGGCGCTCCGCGCACCGATCAGCACCGAGGTGACGCCGGGATGGCGCAGCGGGAACTGCACGGCTGCGGCGCCGAGCGGGACGTCGAAGCGGGCGCAAAGGGTGGCGAGCCTCTGGGCCTCCGCCACCACGGCGGGGGGGGCATCGCGGTAGTCGAACTTGGCGTCCGCGGGATCGCTCGCGGCGAGGATGCCGGAATTGTAGACCCCGGCCGCGATCACCGCCATGCCTTGCGCCTTCGCGCGCGCAAGCAGGTCCGCGCCGCTTTGGTCCAGAAGCGTGTAGCGGCCGGCCAGCAGGCAGCAGTCTGGATCGGTCTCCCCCATCGCTTCCGCAATCGCCTGCGTTTCATTCACGCCCAGCCCGAAGCCCTTGATAAGCCCCGCCGCCCGCAATTCGGCAAGCGCGCGGAATCCGCCCGCCGTAAGGTCGCTCCAGTGGCGGCCATGCTGCTCTCCGTGCGTCACGCGGCCGATGTCGTGGATGAACAGCAGGTCGATGTCGGGCAGGCCGAGCCGTTGCTGGCTGTCGTCGAAGCTCCGCATCAGCCCGTCATAGCTGTAGTCGAAACGCTCCTGAAACCCGAGTCCATTGGTCCAGCCGGAATCGAACGGGTTCGGCGGCGCTTCGGGCGGCAGGGTGCGGCCGGGTCGTGGCAGCGTCATCAGGCGTCCGACCTTGGTGCTGATCACAGCCTCCGCCCGGTCCGCCTCCTCGCGCAGGAAATGGCCCAGCAGATGCTCCGCCCGGCCAAGCCCATACATCGGCGCGGCGTCGAAATGCCGGATGCCTGCGTCCCACGCGGCGCGCAGGGCGCCGAACGCGTCGCGTGCCTCCATCGCGCGGTACATGCCACCGAACGGCGCGCAGCCGAGGCCCATGGCCGTGACCTCCAGCCCTGTGTGACCGACGGCCCTGCGTTCGGAAACCTTCATGCCCTGCACCCTCTCGTTGCCTTGTGTCCCCGGCCGCCCGTTGGCCGCCGGGGCAATGGGATCACTTGCCCCAGATCTTCTTGTAAACATCACGGTAGCCGTTGTCGGGGTCGTAGACATTGTCCGGTCCGCCGTCGAACTGGATGTTGTCCTTGGTCACGAGATGGATGCCCGACACGTAGCCCGACCATTTCTCGCCCGCGAAGGCGCGGTTCAGCTCGTCGACGAGCTGCCAGCCCTGCTCCTGCAACGGCTCCGGCACCGTCGCTATCTGATACTGGCCGGACCGGATGCGCTGGAACGCGGATTCCGACCCGTCGCCCGCGGAGATGTTATAGGGCGCGTCGCCCCCGTCGATCCCGGCCGACGCCAGCGACGGCCCCATGAAGTCGTAATAGAGGTCGTTCACCGCCAGCGAGTAGGTCCATTTCGCCCCGAACCGTTGCAGCAGCGACGTGGTAAGCTGCGGCATCCGGGATGAGGCCTCGGTCATCGGGCTGTCCTCCAGCTCCAGCACGGTGCAGGTGGGGCAGCCGTCCTTGATCGCGGTTTCCATCATGCGGGCCTTGGTGATCGCCATTTCGTAGTTCGAATCGCCGAAAATCACGACGCCCGCCTTGCCCTCCGACTGCACGATGGCGAGGTCCGCGGCGGTCTTGGCCACGTCGGCGATCCTCGTGTTCACGTTGGCGAACATGCCGGTCTTGGCGTCCGGTCCCGGCTCGATCGTGGCGTGCCAGCCGACGAAGGGGATGCCCGCCTTCTTCACCTGCTCCAGCGCCGCGTTCTGCTCGATCGCATCGAAACCGCCGACGATGATACCGGCGGGCTTCAGCGCGACCGCCTGACCCATGGCGGAGGTCCGGGCGGAGATGTCGCCGTGCCCGTCCAGAATGCGCAGCTCCCATCCGATGGCCTTCGCGGCCTCTGCCACCCCGCGCGAGACGCCTTCGGTCCCGCCGTTGCGCATGTCGCCCGCGACATAGATGATCGTCTTGCCCTCGGCGGCCTTGGGCCCGGTTGTCGGGCCCTCCCATTTGCCTGCCTTGGCGGTCGCTGCCTCCACCCGGGCCTTGGCCGCGTCCATCATCGCATCCGCGTGAGCACCATGTGGTGCCAGCAGAGCCATCAGGGCCACCGAGGCCCCCAGTCCGAACAATCCGTTACGCATGTCTCTCTCCCCTTAGTGTCCGGCGCGTGGATGCGCCTTTGATGTCTCTGCAACCGGCCGCACGGTGACGGCGGTCCGCTTTCGTTGTGCGTAGCCCGCGATCCCGATCGCGACCAGCAGCGTCAGCCCGTTGAACAGCGGCTCGACCCAGAACGAGCCGCCGAACTGCTGGATGCCGGAGATCCCCACCGCGAGGATCGCGACGCCCACCAGCGTGCCCCACACGTTGACGCGTCCCGGCTTGATGGTGGTGGAGCCGAGGAACGCCCCGACGAGAGCGGGGAGCAGGAACTCCAGCCCCACACTCGCCTGCCCGATCCGCAGCTTGGAGGCGAGGATCACCCCGGCCAGCGCGGTCAGCGTGCCCGAGGTCACGAACGCGCCGATGGTGAGCCTGCGGACCGCGATGCCGTTCAGCGCCGCGGCCTTCGGATTGGCGCCGATGGCATAGAGGTAACGCCCGATGGGCAGGTATTCGAGAATGAACCACAGGCACACCGCCAGCACCAGCACGTAGAACCCGGTGATCGGCAGGCCGAAGACGCGCGCACCGCTGATCGCGAAGAAGCCCTGCGGCAGGTCGCCGATGATCTGGCGCCCCTCGGAATGCCACATCGCGACGGCATAGAGGATCGTGCCCATGCCCAGCGTCGCGATGAAGCTGTCGATCTGCGCCACCTCGACCAGCAGCCCGTTGAGGAACCCGACCGCCGCCCCCAGCACCAGCACGATCAACGCCGCCACCGGCCACGGCACACCGTACCAGACCTGCAAGCTGATCGCGAGGATGTGCCAGAGCACGATGCCGTAGCCCACCGTGAGGTCGATCCGGCCCGCCACCATTGGGATCATCGCCGCCAGCGACAGGATCGCGATGATCGCCTTGTCGGAGATGATGGAGCGCAGGTTCAGCATCGTCGGGAATGTCTGCGGCAGCAGGATCGAGAACAGCACGATCAGCCCCACGGCCAGGATCACCAGACCGTAGACCGGGATCAGCCGCAGGACGCGCTGCGTGGGCGTCATCGCGCGCAGCTCGGGGCGCGTGGGTTCGAGCGCGCTCGATTCAATGGAGGGCAAGGTCTGCGTCCTTCGGTGCTGGGGCCTGTTCGCCGGCCGACGCCGCCGCGATCAGGGCCGATGTCGTGAGAAGCGCGCCTGAGAGTTCGGCGACGATTCTCCCGCGGCTGAAGACGAGCGCGCGGTGGCAGATGGTGGCGATCTCCTCGAAATCGGTGGAGACGACGACCACCCCCATTCCGGTGTCGAGCGCGGCATAGATCAGCGCGTAGATCTCGGCTTTCGCACCCACGTCCACGCCCGCGGTCGGATCCTCGCAGATCAGGAGCCTGCGACCGGTCTCCAGCCAGCGTCCGACGACGACCTTTTGCTGGTTGCCGCCCGACAGCGCCTCGATCGTCAGCGTGGGATCGTTCGGGCTGAGGCCAAGCGACGCACCGAGCGCCACGGTGGCCGCCGTTTCCGCCCGCGCCGACAGGATGTCGAAGAGCCCGCGCCCGCTCGCCTGCGGATTGAGGTAAGCATTCTCCCTGATCGTCAGCGAGGGTGCGATGGATTCCACCACCCGGTCGCGCGCGACGAGGCCTACGCCCGAGGCCATCGCCGTGCGCGGCGTGGACAGGTCGGGCACGGCGCCTTCCAGCCGCACCGTGCCGTCGTGCGGGATGGCCCCGAAGAGCGCGCGGCCGATGTCCTCGTGCCCCGCGCCGCGCAACCCCGCAAGGCCCAGAAGCTCGCCACGCTGGAGCGTCAGGTCAACCGGTCCCGCCGATCCCGCCAGCAGCCCGCGCACCTCCAGAACGGGGGCGCCGGGGCGCAGCGGGGGGCGCGCGATCTCCCGCGTCTGACGCCCGACGATCATCTGCACCAGCTCATCCGCGTCGGTGGTCGCGAGGTCGCGCACCCCGACGAGCGCGCCATCGCGCAGCACCGCCACCCGGTCGGCGATGCGAAAGATCTCGTCCAGCCGGTGCGAGACGTAGATCATACCCACGCCCCGGTCCCGCAACGGACGAAGCGCCGCGAAAAGCCGCTCCACCTCGTCGGCCGGAAGGCTCGCCGTGGGTTCGTCGAGGACGAGGAAATCACTTTCCACCGCGAGGGCCCTCGCGATGGCGACGAGCGATTTTTCGGTACGGGTCAGGTCGGCCACCCGGGTTTCGGGATCGAAGTCGCAATCGACGCGAGCCAGCGCCGTGCGCGCGACCTCGCGCGCCGCCTTCCAGTCGATCAGACCCCGGCGGCGCGTGAAGCCTTGGGCCAGCGCCATGTTCTCGGCCACCGTCATCCACTCGATCAAGCCGAGATCCTGATGGATGAAGGCCACGGCCTGCCGCTCGTCGACCCGTCCGGGGGTGTGGACATAGGGCACACCGTCGATCAGGACCGCGCCGCTGTCGGGCCGGTGGATGCCGCCCAGGACCTTGATGAGGGTCGATTTCCCGGCCCCGTTCTCGCCCAGCAGGGCCACGATCTCCCCCCGCGGCACGCCGAGGGATACCGAGCGAAGCGCCAGTGTGCCGCCGAAGGACTTGGTGACGTCCTGAAAGACCAACCCGTCCCTGACTTCAGCCACCAGCGCCCCCCGAAGCCATGGCGCCGGACCCGGGCCCTGCCATCGGGGTGGACTGTGGGGTCGCCGCCACGCGCCTGTCAAGCGCGCGTCGGGGGGTTCCGGATCAGGCGGCGCGGATCGGGGCGACGTTGGCCGGTTCGTCGAGGGCGAGGAAGAAGCGCACCATCTCCGCCGACGCGTCGGGGCCCCTGGAATCGGCATAGCTGCCGGCAGGGTTGCCCCCGGACCATGCGTGGCCCAACCCCTCCACCGCCCAATGCTCGGCCAGAAGCCGGCCGTCGGGGCCGAGGCTCGTGACCTGACGGTAGCGCCGCCCCCCGGCCGTGCCTTGCGTCACGGTCTGGGTCTGGGCGCCTTGCGTCGCGGCCAGCGCGTCGTCGACGATCCACTGGCCGTTGGTGGGGCTCACCGTGGCGTCGGATGTGCCGTGGATCACCAGCGTCGGCACCGATCCCGCGCCCGCCGGCGGTCTGCGCCGGTCGCCTCCGGACTGTGCGGCCATCGCGGCGAAAGCCTCCGCGACGCCGCGCGCGGACCCGTAGGGCAAACCGGAATGCGCCGCGATGCCGGCAAAGACCTCCGGCGCGGTCCGGCCGAGAATGACCGCCATCGCAGCCCCCGCCGACAACCCTGCGGCAAAGATCGAATGCGCCGGAACCCCGTGCCGCGAGGCCACCTCGCGGGCGAGGCCGGTCAGGATCGCGGGCTCCCCCCGGCCGCCGTGCTGGTCTGCACCGCTGAACCAGTTCCAGCAGGACTGCGCGTTGTCGCCGCGGGATTGCGCGGGATAGACCACGACCAGCCCATGCGCATCGGCGACCGCATCCATGCCGGTCCCGGTCGCAAAATCCTCCGGCGTCTGCGTGCAGCCGTGCAGCATCAGGATCAGGCCCTTCGGCGCCGTCTCAGCCCCCTTCGGCAGGTGGAGGAGATAGTCGCGGCTGCCCGCCTCGCAAGTATAGGTGGCGCGCCCTGCCGACCGGCCAGCCCGGGCTGCGCGCGGCACCGATGCCACCAGCCCGTCCGGCGACAGCCCGTGCCGCCCGAGCGTCTCGCGGATCAGGGCGTCGGCGCCCTGTCCGGCACCGCCGGACCGCATCCGGTCCATCATCCGGCGCATCGCGTCTGTATCGCGCAGTTTCATCGTCAGTCCTTTCGGGAAGGGTTGGTGGGCCGATCAACGGATTCGGTCGGCGAGAGCGGCCTTGACGTCCCGGCTGGCCTGAAGCGCACCAAGGACGGTGATTGATGCGATGGTTTGGCGCGCCAGCTCTGGCGATACCTCGGCGGCGATGCGTGCCAGACCCACCACGCGGACGTGGAGCATCTCACCCGCTTTGCGCAGCACCTCGAGATCGGCCACCGAATAGTCCCTGAGGCCAAGCTCTAACGTATGCCGCTCGATCGTCTGCGCAACCACCGCGCCGTGCGTATCGAGAAGGGTGCGAATCGCGGTCCGGATCAGATCCGTCCTATTCGAGTAGAACCCCTCCTGCACCAGCAGGTCGGCGCGGCCGAGATCGACATAGCCGAGGTTGATCGTGATCTTCTCGCTTTCGGGCGCCTGATCGCGGGTTCTGACGGTCGGGGGCATAATTACTCCATCCATGTGGATGGTATATGGAGTGTTATCAGGCGATGCAAGGACGGACCGGGGTTCCCGTCCCAGATTTCGGCGCGTTTTTCCTCATGCCTGTCGTGTCGAGACAGGCAGGCAACCACTCCGCGCCCTCTGCGTTGGACCTTGCACACAGGGGGAGGCGACAGGATGGCATCGCGGGCGCTCTGGACGGGTCAGCTGCGGCTGTCGCTCGTCTCCATCGCGGTGGAGCTGCATTCGGCCACGCGGACGGTGGGCCGGGTCAGCTTCAACCAGATCCACAAGCCGTCGGGCCAGCGGGTGCGGTATGAAAAGACCGTCCCCGGCGTGGGTCCGATCCGGTCCGAGGATATCGTCAAGGGATACGAGGTCGGCGACGACCGCTATATCCTGCTCGACCCCGCGGAGGTCGATGCGATCCGGCTGGAGTCGAAAAAGACGCTTGAGATCGTGCAGTTCGTCGATGCCTGCGAGATCCCGCCGCTCTATTTCGACAAGCCCTACTACCTGATCCCGACGGACGAGTTGGCCGAGGATGCCTACAAGGTCATCCGCGAGGCGTTGCGGGCGGCCAACAAGCTCGGCCTCGGGCAACTGACGATGCGCGGCAAGGAGGCGCTGGTCGCCATCAAGCCCTGCGGCGACGGCCTTCTGTGCGAGACGCTGCACTATGCTGACGAGATCCGGGACGCGGCACCGATGTTTGCAGACATTTCGGACGAGGCGCCGGACCCGGAACTGCTGGAGGTTGCGACCTCCCTCATCGACCGCAAGACAAAGCCGTTCGATGCGGAGGCGTTCCACGACAGCTATGCCGACGCGCTGCACGACCTGATCGAGGCCAAGAAGAAGGACCAGGCGACCCCGCGGGTGGACGGCGGCCGCGCGCCCCGCCCCGAGGGGGAGAATGTTGTGGACCTGATGGCCGCGCTGAAGGAAAGCCTGAAGGCCACCGCCACGCCGCGAAAGAAAGCCTCCACCACGCCGCCCAAGGCACCGGCCAAGAGGCCGGCAAAGAAGAAAGCGTCCTGACGTGACCGGACCGTCCGACAGGCTGTCGGACTACCGCGCGAAACGGGACTTCACCCGGACGACGGAACCCGAGGGCGCCGATGCTCATGCGGACGGCCGCAGCTTCGTCATCCAGAAGCACGATGCCACGCGCCTGCACTACGACCTCCGGCTGGAGTGGGAGGGCGCGATGCTCAGCTGGGCGGTGACGCGGGGGCCGAGCGCCGATCCCGCGCAAAAGCGGCTGGCGGTCAGGACCGAGGATCATCCGCTGGACTACCGGACCTTCGAGGGGACGATCCCGAAGACGGACTACGGCGGCGGCACGGTGATGATCTGGGATCGCGGCTTCTGGGCGCCGGATGAGGATTTCGCCGCGGGGCTGGCGGCGGGCAAGCTGAAGTTCACGCTTCTGGGCCAGCGCATGACGGGCAAGTGGGCGCTGGTCCGTATGGCCCGGGCGGAGCGGCGGGAGAACTGGCTTCTCATCAAGGAGCGGGACGGAGCCGTCGGCGACGATCCCGACGGCCTGACCCGCACGCACGACCGCTCCGTCGCGACGGGCCGGACGATGGCGGAGATCGCGTCGGGGGCCAAAGCGACCGCCACCGCCCGGCGTAGCGCGCGGCCCGCCTTCCGCGCGGTGCAGCTGGCCACCCTCCGCGCCGCTGCGCCGGAGGGCGGGGACTGGATACATGAGACCAAGTTCGACGGCTACCGCTGTCTTGCGGCTGTGGGCGCGGGCGGCGCGCGGCTCTACACCCGCGCGGGCAACGACTGGACCGCGCGCTTTACTGGACTGGCCTATGCATTCGATACGCTGCCCTGCCGCAATGCGCTGATCGACGGCGAGGTGATGGCCGCGACGGTGACGGGATCCGCCTTCTCCTCGCTTCGCTGGGCGCTGGAGCGGGGGGATCCGCTGGTGTTCTATGCCTTCGACCTCCTGACGCTGGACGGCACGTCGCTCGTTGATCTGCCGCTCCTCGACCGCCGGGCGCGGCTCGCCACCCTGTTGTCCACGCGCCCCGCGCTGGGCGTGCTGCGGATGAGCGAGCATATCGTGGGCGGAGGGCCGGAGATCTTTCGGCACGCCTGCGAGGCGGGGGGCGAAGGCATCGTCTCCAAACGCGCGGATTCGCCCTACCGACCGGGGCGTTCGGGCGACTGGCTCAAGATCAAATGTGTGCGGCGGGAGGGGTTTGTGATCGGCGGCCTCTCGTCCTCCACCCGGCGCGGGCGTCCGTTCGCCTCGCTGCTGGTCGGCGCGTGGGAGGATGGTTGGCTCGTCTATCGCGGCCGCGTCGGGACTGGCTTCGACGAGGCGGCGTATGAGGCGCTGGGGCGCGGGGTGGAGCCTGTCCCCGACTGCCCGTTCGACGCCGTCCCCGCCCCCATCGCCAAGGGCGCGCGCTGGGTCCGCCCCGATCTCGTGGCGGAGGTGGCGTTCGCCGAACTGACCGCGGACGGCCATATCCGGCATGGGAGCTTCCGGGGCCTGCGCGCCGCACCCCCTCCCGCACCGTCGCCGGACGCGCCGCGGATCGCGGGGATCGCCATCACGCACGGATCGCGCATCGTCTTCCCCGACGCGGGCGTGACGAAACGCGACGTGGCCGCGCATTATGCCCGCGTCGCGGAGCGGATGCTGGCTATCGGCGGTCACCGTCCGCTGTCCCTGCTCCGTTGCCCCGACGGAATCGGGGGCGAGCGCTTTTTTCAGAAGCATGCGGGCCACGGATTTGAGGCCTTCGGGCGGGTGTCGATCACGGACAGCAGCGGCCAGCCGGCCGACTGTCTGACCGCCTCAACCCCGGCGGCACTGATCCAGGGCGCGCAGATGGGCATGGTGGAGATGCACATCTGGGGCGCGCGCACCGATCGGATCGAGCGCCCCGACCGGATCGTCTTCGACCTCGACCCCGACGAGGGGCTCGGTTGGCCGCACGTCCGGGATGCGGCGGAGGAGATCCGCGCGCGTCTGAACCGGATCGGCCTCGCCTCCGTCCCGGTGCTCTCGGGTGGCAAGGGGGTCCATGTCTGCGTGATCCTGCGCCGGGATCACGGCTGGGAGACGGTCCGGGGGTTCGCAAAGACCTTCGCGCACCTGCTGGCGGCGGAGCGGCCCGAGACTTTCACGGCGGCCCTGTCGAAGGCCCGCCGCAAGGGCCGCATCTTCATCGACTGGATGCGCAACGAGCGCGGCGCGACCGCGATCGCGCCCTATTCCCTGCGTGCCCGGCCGAATGCGAGCGTGGCGATGCCCGTGACCTGGGAGGCGCTGGTTGAAGCGGAGGGGCCGGACATCGTCCGTATCGCCGATGTCGGGGACCTGCTCGCGCGCCCGTGCCCCTACCTCGGTGCCATGCAGCACCCGCAAAGGCTGACCGCCGACACCGTCCGGCGGATGGAAGCGCCGTGCTGACCCGCCAAGGGTCAGACGGCGGTCGTCACCGCCAACCGCGGCGTAGGGGTCCGCGCCACCCGGACGCGCAGCGGCAACAGCACCGGCTCGATACGGAGTGGGAGGGGTGCTGCCCCCGGCGGGTCGATGTAACCGATCTGGCGCGCCAAGGCCTCGCGCCGGAGCAGATGCACCTCCGCCCCGTGCCGCGCGATGGCACCCTCCTCGGCAAGCTGGCTCAGGATCTTGCTGATCGAGACGTTGGTGAGGCCCAGGACATCGCCGATCTCCGTCTGTGTCAGCGGCAGCCACAACGCGGTGTCGGCCCCTCCGGGCCGCACGGTCTGCCGGTCATGGAGCGTCAGGAGCAACCAGACCATACGGTCCCGCGCGACCATCCGCCCCACGACGAAAAGCGCGCGCGCCAACGACGCATTCTCCCGTGCTGCGAGGAGGAGCAGTTCTGCGGCCAGTTCGGGTGCCATACGCGCGGAGTCCGCCAGCATCGGATTGGGGATCACAGTCAGCAGACTGTCCTCGGCCGCGCGCATGGATTGGGTGGCGACGGGGCCTTGCAGGTTGTTCAGCCCCGCGACCTCGCCGGGAAGATGCAGCGCCGCGATCTGGCGACGCCCGGTGCGCGATGTGTCGTGGGAATAGAGAAATCCCTTCTGCACGAGGAACAACGCCTCGGCGCGGTCGCCGCCCTTCTGGATCGTCTCACCTGCGGCGACGCGGCGCACGCCTACGTCCATCCGCGCGAATAATCGTGAGAGCCTGCACAGAACAGGCAGGGGTCCAGGTCGGGGGTTCACGAACCGTTCGTTTGACGACATGTCCATCACTGCCTTCCCGATCCAAGCCCGTACTTGTCGGGAAAGCCCGTGGGAGCGGAGCGGTTCCCGCTGCGTCTCATGACGTACCGACCGGGAGGGGTTTTTTGTTAATCAAGTTTAACGGATCACACGGGCGGGTGGGGAACGGCGGACTGCCAATCGCGTTTTCGAAGATCTGATTGCAGAGATCCGAGACGGTAAAGGGGGGAGGGAACCTGATGAAACGGCCTGATGGACCCAAGGGTGGCGAGGACGGAAGCGACCGCTATGACGGTACGCGCTACGGCGACGATGCCGGCGGCGCGAACGAGGGTTTCCGCCCCGGCACCGATTACGATGCCCGCGCCGATAACCGGGAGGAGCGCAACCCGAGGCGACCCGAACCGCGCTCGAACGCGGGGTCCGATCAACGCGCGTGGGGCCTTGGCGAAAAAGAGCGCGGGATCGTGGACAAGGCATCGGATGAGGTGTCCTCATGGTTCGGCGACAAACAGGCCGAGGGTCGCCGAGAGAGCGACGAGCATCGGGGCAAGGGTCCGCGGAACTACCGCCGCTCCGACGCGCGCATTGCCGAGGATCTGAATGACCGGTTGAGCGAGGACGGCACGCTCGACGCGACCGATATCGAGGTGTCAGTGGCGGAGGGTGAGGTCACGCTGGCAGGGACCGTCACCTCCCGGAAGGCCAAGCGACGGGCCGAGGACTGCGCCGAGGCCGTGGGCGGCGTCGGGCACATCCAGAACAACCTCCGCGTCAAACCGGCGGGGGGGGCAAGCGTATGACCCGACCGGAACGCTTTGCCGAGGGTCGGATCTGCGGATGATGGCATCCGCGGCCTTCCTGTGCGCCGCGCTCGTTGCGGTCACGGCACCGGCCATGGGCGTCGTCGTTTGCCTGATCCTGCTGGTTTTGCAACTGATCCTCGCGGGTCTGCGGTTTGCGGTCGGCACAAAAGCCCCGCGCAGAGCGGTGGCCGGCACAGTCGAGCCCTGTTTCTCGATCCACGTGGCCACCCATGACGAGCCGTCTGCCGTCGTGATCCATACGCTCGACCGCCTCGCCGCTCTCGATTTCCCGCCGGAGAAATACGAGGTCATCGTCCTCGACAACAATACGGCCGACCCCGACCTGTGGCGGCCCGTCGAGGGCCATTGCCGTCGTCTGGGGCGGCAATTCCTGTTTCGGCATGAGATGGGCGTTCGGGGTGCGAAGGCGGGTGCGCTCAACCGCGCGCGTGGGCTGTCGCGACGCGACGCGACACATGTCGTCATCGTCGACGCAGACTACGGCGTCACGCCAGATTTCCTGACGCAGGCGCGCGCAGCCTTGGCCCGGACGGGTGCGGACTATGTGCAATTTCCGCAGGCCTACCGCCGCCCCGCCGCTGTCGCCAAGGGAATCGACGTCGAACTGGAGGATTATTTCCGCGTCGAGGCGGAGATGGCCGACGGGGCGGAGGCGGTCCTGCTGACCGGCACGCTTTGCGTGATCTCCTGCACGGCGCTCGATGCGGTCGGCGGCTGGTCCGGCCGCACGACGACCGAGGATGCGGAGCTCGGCGTGCGGCTGTGCCGGGCGGGCTACAGCGGACGGTTCATCCCGCGCATCGTGGGGAGCGGACTGTTGCCGCTGCGGTTTGCCGATCTCGCGTCGCAGCGCGCGCGGTGGTCGGGCGGCAACCTGCGCACGCTCGCGGTCCATCTGCCTGCGGTCCTGCGCTCTGGCGGCGATCTCGGCCCGCGCAAGGTCGCTGCGCTTGCGGCGCAGCTCGGCGCGTGGCTCAACCTCTGCCTGGTGCCGGTGGCGTTTCTGCTGGCCGCGACCGTAGGGCAGGGGAGCGCGGGGCTCGCGACCATCGCCGGGGCTGTCGTGATCCTCACGCTGGTGGATATCGTGGTGCGGCTGGTGCGGCGGGGAGTGCATGACGGTCTGGCCCTGCGCGCGGTTCTGGCCGCCATCGCGAGCCGTCTTGCGCTGGCGCCCGCGTCGGCAGTCGCCTCATTGCGGGCCACGCTTCCCGGGCGCCAGACCTTCGTGGTGACGGCCAAGGATGCAACGCCCGCCGCGGGGCCGTCCATGGCGATGGGGCCGCACGGGCTGATCTTTGTGGCGGCGGGCGCGGCCCTTCTGCAACCGTCGCTGGGCACGGTGCCTGATCTCGCGCTGCTGGCGTTGCTGCTGCCTCTGCCCGCCGCCATTGCGACGTCGGCCGAACTCGGCCGCTACCGACGCTTCGTGGCGAAGGCGCCTGCATCGGCCGTTGCGGAGCAGGCCGCATGAGCGATGCCGATACCCGCGTGGATATCATCATCCCGACATGGAACCGCGCGCATCTGATCGTCCGCGCGGTAGAGGCGGCGCTGGCGCAAAGCTGGTGGAATGTCCGGGTCACGGTGGTGGACGACGGCTCCACCGACACCACGCGCGCGACGCTGGAACGGTTCTTTAAGCGCGCGGATTTCAACTACATCGCCCTGGCCCGCAACGCCGGGACCGCAGGCGCCAAGAACGCGGGCCTTCTGCTGACAGATGCGCCCGCCGTGACGTTCCACGATTCCGACGACATTCCACACCGCGACAAGGTTCTGCGGCAGCTTCGCGTGCTGATCCAGCCGGACATCCGGGCCGACGATTGCCTCAACTGGCGATCCATCGGGGTGGAGCCGTCGTCCGACCTCGCCGTTGACGCGGTCCTGACGCATCACTGCCTGATCCTCCCCGACGGCCGCGCGGTGGAGATCCGGCGCGGCCTCTCGCTCGTGGACGACGTGTTTCCGAACCTCCAGATGGGGTCCGTCGTGCCGGGGGACTGGACGCACGTGAACTCCGGCCTCTTTCGCGCGTCGGTCTTCGCGCGGTTCGGCGGGTTCGAGACCTGCATCGAGGAGGACCGCGAGTTCCGCAACCGCCTGATCCTGAACGGCGCCGTCCTCTGGGTGATCGAGGATCTGCTGCTCACCAAGATCGAGATGCCGGGCAGTCTCACGCAATCCCCGCAGTCGGATTACGGATCGGCCCGGCGCAAGGCCGACCGGACCCTCGTCTGGGACCGGATCGCGGAGTGGCGGAGCACCGGCCGGATCGCGCCCGTCCCCGTGGATATGGCGGATATGGAGGTGGCGTTCGTGAGCAATCCTGCCGGTCTGGCCCGGCGCGAGATGCCGATGACCGACGCCACGCGGCATGCCGTGGACCGCGCCCTCTCGGCCCATGGTGCGGCAGGATGACCCCGCGTCTGGTCATCGGGATCGTCGATCCCTGCTGCCCGTCGGGCTACGGTGCGGGCACCTTGGCCACGGGTCTGGGCGGGACGGAAGCGACGGTCCTGAACGTCGTCGGCGCCCTCACGGGATCGTTCCGGTTCCAGCTCTTTCAGAACCGGCGCACCGAGGCGTCGCAGGCGGCGGGTGTGGCGGCCTTTCCGCTGGCCGAGGCCGATCGCGCCGACTGCGCCGCCATGGTGGTCATCAACTCGTGGAAAGCGGCCTGTCGTCTACGCACGCGCCATCCCGATGTGCCGATCACGCTTTGGCTGCACATCTTTCCGGGCCGTCACAACCGCGCCATGGGGGCTGCGCTGCGCGATCACGGCATCGACGTCGTCTGCGTGTCCCAAAGCCACGCCGACGCGCTGGTGGCGTTTCTGGGCGACGGCCCCAAGCCCCGGATCGGCCATATCTGGAACTGCATCGCCGACGATCTGGCCCCCGACGCGACGCCCCGCGATCCTGATCTGCTGCTCTACGCCAGTTCTCCGCACAAAGGTCTGGCGGAGGTTCTGGCACGGTTCGCAGCCTTGCGCGACCGGATGCCGGGGTTGAGGCTCGAAGTTGCCGATCCCGGCTATCTGCGCTGGGAGGTGGGAGAAATCCCTGCGGGCGTCACGATGCTGGGACGGCTCGATCACCCGGCGCTCATCGACCGTATGCGGTGCGCGCTTTGCCTCTTCTACCCGCAGACCACGTTCCGGGAGACGTTCGGACTGGTGCTGGCGGAGGCGAACGCGGTCGGAACGCCGGTTCTGGCGCAAGCGGGGCTCGGCGCGAACGACGAGGTGCTGCGCGGGGCGGGCCAGTGCCGCGACGTTAGCGATCCCGATCTGGTGGAACAGCAGGTCCGCGCTTGGCAGGCACGTGCCCCGGCGGTATCGGTGCTCGCGGGCTTCCGTCTGGCCGCCGTGGCCGACCGGTGGGCAGGCCATCTGGGCGGCCTGCTTGACCGCGATACCGATGCGAGGATGTCCGCTCATGCCCGTTGACAGCACCCGACCCAAGGATGCGGCTTGCGTGACCCCGCTGCGTGCGGCGGGTCGCGGCATTCCGCCTCCGACGCTGATCGCGGCCCTCGCGCGCCATGCTGCGGCGGAGGATGCGGGGCAGCGTTCGATCTCCGGGTCGGTCGAGGCGCTCCGGGCGGCCGGGCTGCTCGCGGGGGTGGAGGAGGACGACACCCGAGACCTCGCGACGCGGCTGATGCGGATCGCGTCCGCGAACCTGCCCCTCGCGCGGCTCTACGAAGGGCATGTCAACGCGCTCCGCCTGATCGAGGCGCATGGCTCCGCCGAGCAGCGGGCGTGCGTCGCGGACAGGGTCGCGGAGGGTGCCTTTCTCGGCGTCTGGGGCGCGGACGGCGCGCAGCCGCTGGTGCTGGAGGGGGGGCATCTGGCGGGGCAGAAGACCTTCGCATCCGGGCTGGGCACCGTGACCCATGCGCTCGTGACCGTGGGGGCGTTCGATGCGACCCGGATGGCGCTTGTCCCGGTGGACGAGGCGGGGCGGCAGGATCCCGGCACATGGACCATGCCGGGGATGCGCGCGACGCTGTCGGGAGGCTTTGATTTCACCGGTCTGCCGGAGGGCGACGCGCTCTGGATCGGCGGGCCGGGCGATCTGGCGCGGGAGCCGACGTTTCTGGGTGGTGTCTGGCGCATCGCGGCGCTGCAGCTTGGCGGGGCGGTGGGTCTGGCCGACATGGCGGTGGCGGCACTGAAGGCGGCGGGAAGAGCGAATGCGGAAGCGCAGATCGTGCGCCTCACGGGGATCTTCATGCAGGCGGCGGCGCTGCGCGAGATGGTCTTTCGCGCAGCCCACGTTGCCGAGGGGCCGGAGGGGCGCGCCGTCCCGGAGCGGGCCGTCTGCCTCTCCGTCACGTCGCGACTCTTGACCGAGGATCTGGGGCTCAGGACCGTCACGGCGGTGGAGCGGAGCCTCGGGCTCGGCCACTTCCACGCCGCGAGCGACACGGCGCGGATGGCGCGCGACCTCTCCGTCTACATGCGGCAGGTCGCGGGGGATGCGCTGCTGCTGCGCGCCGGGTCGCATGCGATGGCGGGCGACAGTCTATGGGATGCGATGGCATGACACCGCTGCCCGACGATCTGCCCTGCGTGACGCCATCCGACCTCACCGGCGACGCGCCCATTATGGTGCTGGGCCCGCATCCCGATGATGAGAGCCTCGGCTGCGGCGCGCTCCTGATCGCGGCGCTCAACGGTGCCGGTGCGCATGTGGTCTGCCTGACGGACGGCAGCCGGTCCCATCCCGGCTCGACCCTTTGGCCGGCCCCGAGGCTGGCGGAGGTGCGGCGCGGCGAACTGGTCGAGGCGGTTCGCAGGCTCGGTGGCGACGCGCAGGATGTCACATGGCTCGGCCAGCCCGACGGTGCGCTGCGCGACAGCGACGCGGAGGCATTGGCGGACCGCATCGCGGCGCTGTGCCGGGATCTCGGGTGCGGATCGCTTTTCTGCGCGTCCGGGCATGACCACCACGCCGACCACAAGGCGGCGGAGGCAATCGCGCGGCGGGTGCGGGACCGCGTGCCCGGTCTGCGCCTGTTCCTCTACCCGGTCTGGTCACGGTGGTACGACGCGGACTGGCTCGCCCTCCATGCGCCGCTGGTCCCGCTCCGCCTGCCGGGTGCTGCGACCGCCGCCCGCAAGGCCCATGCCATCGATGCACACGCGAGCCAGCTCGACCGTGTCGTCACCGACGATCCCGCGGGCTTCGGGATGGAGGAGGCGTTCGTACGAATGTTCGCCACCTCGGACGAGGTCTATTTCGAGGTGCCGCGGTGAGCATGCCGCTGGCGTATCTCGAAGACCTCTACCGCGCCGGGGACGATCCGTGGAACTTCCGCACCAGTCCCTACGAACAGGCGAAGTTCGCGGCGACACGGGGGGTGCTGTCGCGCACGCGCTATGCCTCGGCGCTGGAGATCGGCTGCGGAAACGGATCGCTGGCCGCACATCTGTCTCCGCTGTGCGATTCCTATGTGGGCCTCGACGGGGTGGAGACGGCGCTCGCCTCCGCACGGCGGGCGGTCCCTGCGGCGCGGTTCGTCCAAGGATATTTTCCCTGCGCCTTGCCAGCGGGACCGCATGACCTGATCGTGCTGTCGGAGTTTCTCTATTTCCTCGACCCCGACACGATCGCGGATCTGGCCCGGCGGGTCGCGGACGAGGGGCCCGAGGCGGAGATCGTCGTCGTGACCTATCTCGGCGACACCGGGCATGCGCTGCAGGGGGCCGAGGCGCTGGCGTTCTTTCTGGCGGCCATGCCCTCCGACCGGCCTTTCGTGCCGATGCGCGAGACGGAGCATTACCGCATCGATTGCCGCCCCCTGCCGGAGCCCCAGCGGTGAGCGCGGAGGTGCTGACCGCGGTTGTGATCCCGGCCCGGAACGAGGAGCGGCGCATCGCTGCCTGCCTCGCGGCACTTGACCCCCAGATCGGGGGCGATGCGCGGGTGGTGCTGGTCGCCAACGACTGCACCGACCGCACCGTCGCTGTTGCACGCGCGGCGATCCCCGACACAAGGCTGGTGATCGTCGATTGCGTGCATCTGCCCGGGCAAGGGGTGGGGCGCGCGCGCCGGACGGGCAGCCTACTCGCGATGGCGGCGTGGCCGGGGCTCGCCACGGTGATGACGACCGACGCGGACTGCATCGTCGCCGCCGACTGGGTGGCCGCGAACCTGCGGCATCTGGCCTGCGTGGACGCGGTCTGCGGTGCGGTGGACCCGATCCCGGAGGAGACGTCCGTTCTGGAGGGCATGCCCGCGGTGGAGGGTCACAACGAGGCGATCTACGCCGATCTCGTGCGCCGCTTCTACCATCACCACGCGCCGGAAGCCTGCAATCCCTATCCCCATCACGGCGAGGCTGCGGGCGCGAGCCTCTCGTTGCGCGTCCCGGGGCTGGTTGCTGCGGGCGGCTTTCCCGACCTCCTGACCGGCGAGGATCGCCATCTCGTCCGGGAGCTGCGGCGCGCAGGGATGAGCGTTCGGCATGCGGGCGACGTCCGGGTGCAGGCGTCTTGCCGCCTGACCGGACGCGCGCCGGGAGGGATGGCGAACGCGCTCAGGGTGCGGCTGGCGGGCACGGATTATCTGATCGACGACGGCCTGCCGCCCGTTGACATGCTGTGCCGGATGGTCGCGCGCGGATCGCTCGACCCATGGCCGCCGCTCCTTCCCGATGCGCTGCGACTTCGTCCCGCAGATCTTCCGCGCGAGATTGCCGCGCTTCGCATGGTCCTGCGCGATGCGGGTGTGTCGGGGGACTAGCCCTCGCGCACCGGGCGCGGGGACGTCGTCAAGAACCGCGCCATCCCGAACCCGGCGGCGGCGAGCACCATCAGAAGGGCAAGCACGCTGAAGGCGCTGGCGGGGTGGCGGATCATGGCCATCGGATCGGGCTTCACGATGGACCCGGTGTCGAACCCTTCGGCGCTGAACTTGCAGAGGACGAGTGCGGCGCCCTCATCCAGCATCGCGCGTTCAACCGCGCCTGACAGCGCCCCCACCGGCACGTCCGGCAGGGAACCCATGCGGACAAGAAGATCGCGCGCGGCGGCGAGCCACGCGTGGCTGCATTCGTTGAAGGGGCTCGCCTCGTCCGTCACGCTTCCGGGGACCAGCCCCCAGCCACAATAGGCCTTCTGGATGCGGGCGTAATTGAGGACGCGGCGAAAGGGCTCGTCCGGGGCGGGCACGCGGGCGGCCATATCGAGGATCGCGGGCGCATGGCGCGCGATCACCGCCATCTGCCCATGGGTGAGGGTCGACAGCGCCACCCCCGTCCCGGAGAGGCCCGTGCCGGAATGCGCGAACGCGGACCCGCCGACCAGCGCGAGTGCGAGCGTCAGCGCCCGGCGCATCGTCTCAGGACCAGACCGCCCGGCCGCGTGGCATCCGACCCTCCAGCCGACGCTCCGCCACCAGCCCGAACCCGAGGCCGATCACGGTCCACAGGATCGCATGGATCCCGAGGGAGGCGAGCCGGAAATCCCAGATCACCTCGGCCGAAAACCCCGCGGGGATCTCCGTGATCTGCGGCAGGGCCGTGAAGACCGCCGCCATGACGCCGATATAGGCTGCCGCGGCGACGGTTCCGGCCGTCCATGCGCCCCGCTCCGCCCAGAGCCTGCGGGCGATGAGGACCGCCAGCACCATCATCGCGATGGACACGACGAGGACGAGGAAGAACATCGTCGTCCGCGCGACGATCGTGTCGTCGCTGCCAACCGCTGGCGGGTTTGCCGGATACTTGATCTGCGGCGCCACGGCGACCGACACGAACGCCGCCAGCGCCAGAACCGCCGACAGCGTCCGCGCCCGCAACGTTCCCAGCCGGCCGTAGGCCAGCGCAAAGACAAGCGAGAAGATCCCTCCGGCCGCAGTTCCGAAGAGCACGATCCCCGTCAGCAGCCCCCATGTCGACTGGACCGCCCGGCTGACGAGCGCAGGCTCCTCCGCCGGGGCGACGCCGCCCGCCGCGACGATGGCTGCGTTTTCGGCTTGGATGGTGCTGTGCTCGAATGCGACGGCGCGGTCAACGGACGGCTCACCGGCCGTGTAGGCAAAGATAAAGGCAATGACGCCGGCGATGAGGCCCACGATCATGCCGCGCAACAGCAGCGACCCGGTCATGTCCAAAGCCCCTCAGTGGCAGGGAAAGCCGAGCAGGTGGCGCCCGTCATGGACCCACTCGTGGACCATCATGCCCTTGACGATCGAGGTCGCACCCTCTTCGGCGCCGAGGAAATAGATGCCCAGAACCAACATCAGGCCGCCGAAGATCACCCATGGCAGGGCTTCGCGGACGGGGATGGAGACGGGGCGGGCCGGGTCGAGGATCAGGTCGGTCATAGGTCACTCCATGGGGGATTTCGCGTCCCGTCAGACTTCAAGCACCCCGGTCGAAGGACTGGCTTGCCGGGGATACGCGCGCGGCGTCCCCCGGTCACAGTGGCGCGACCGCGTCGGGATTTTACCGACTTCCTCTCACAGGGCGAGAAGGATACGCTAGACGCGGGCGCAAGGGGTGTCAATCGACGCGGTGCGGAGGGTGCGATGGCGGGACGGTTGACGCTGATCGCGCAGGGGCCGACGGAGGCCACCCGGAAGGCACGGTTCCCGGCCGATGAAGGGCTGGAGCCCGGAGCGATGGGCGCCGTGGCGCCGCTTCCCTTTTGTCGCAATGCACGGGTGAGGGTCGGTCCGGCGCGCGCCTGCGTGGAGACGGCGGCGGGGTTGGGCCTTTCCGGCGACACGGACGCCGGGCTGGCTGACATGGACGTGGGGCGCTGGGCGGGGCGCGGTCTTGCGGACATCGCGGCGGAGGCGTTGGAAGCGTGGATGTGCGATCCCGGCTTCGACGGTCACGGCGGGGAAAGTCGCACGGCCTTGCGACTGCGCACGGCACGGTGGCTTGCGGGGGAGGGCGAAGGTCATCTCGTGGCGGTCACGCACGCGGCGTGGATCCGGTCGCTGGTGATCGGGCTCCTCGGGGCGACGGATGCCGCGTTCTGGACGCTCGACGTGCGGCCGTTGAGTGTGACGGACCTGCGCCATGACGGCCGCCGCTGGGCACTCCGCGGGTTCGGACTGCCGCTTCCGGCTGCGGTCAGCCAACGTCGGGAATGAGCACCGACGGCTCGCGCCGGACCGGGCAGGCGGATGCGGCGCAGAACCGGCAGGTGGGACCGACCGCCTCCGCCATCGACGCATCCTCGGCGGGGGGCAGGGGCAGGATCAGCATCTGGGAGGTGAGGTGCAGGTCCGCCCCCGGCGCCGCGGCGACCCCGGCGGCGACGGTCCAAGTCAGCACGGCGTCCCGGTCGCGCCCCCCCGGACGCAAGACCCGGCGGATCGGCCGGAACGGTTGCGCCATCGCGGTGAAGAGCGGCCAGCGCGCGCAAAGCCCACCCTCGCGCGGCAGGGAGAGCCCAGGCACCCCGCGCCAGCGGAGGAGCGTGCCCGACATGTCGCAGACCGCAAGCCCGACCGGACCGGGCAGCATCGCCTCCGGCAAAGCCGCGATCCGACGCAGCACGGTGGCGAGATCGGCCCCGGTCTCCCGCGCGATGGCCATGGGATCGGGGCCGAACCGCGCCAGAGCGGCGGCGAGGTGCCGGAGGGGAAGGCGCGCGCTCTCCTCCACCAGCACCGCGAGCGTGGTGCGGATGAACGCGCGGGCCGTGTCCGATCCGATGGCATTGTCCGCCGCCACGATTGCGGGGATCGCATCGGCACCGTCCGCCTCCAGTGTCGGGAAATGATGGGCGTGCCGGGAGAGAAACGCCTGTAGCTCTCCCTGAGTCGCCCCGGTGTCGGGTGCAGCCCCGGGGCTTTGCAGGCGGTCCACAAGGGCCTGCGCGCCGTCCGCCAAGCGGGCGCTGTCCTCGATGATGTTGCGCTGAAAGCGGTTGCGCCAGTTCGGGTCCAGCCCCGGATCGTCGGCGATGATGCTGGCGGAGGACCGGATCGCCGTCACGGTCGACAACAGTTCGTGGAGCGATTCCGCCAGCCCGCGGTCGTGCGCCAGCCGGTCGTTCAGCGCGCCGATCAGCGACCCCAGCCGGTGCACCTCCGCCCGCTCGCGCACGAGGAGCCGCGCCCAGCCCGAGCACCGGCTGGCAAAGACCTCCGGCGGGTCCAGATCGCCCCCAGCACCGTCCGGGGCAGCCTCACGCAGCGCCGCGATCAGGTCGCCGCCGCTATCGCCCGCAAGCTCCGCCGGGCCGATCCCCAATGCGGCCGCGATATCCCCGAGGCGTTTGCCGCCGATACGGCGCCGGCCGAGCTCGATCTGGTTGAAATAGGACGCGGACAGCCCCGCGCGCCGCGCCAGTTCGCCCTGCGTAAGGCCCGCGCGCAGACGATGCTCGCGGATGCGGGAGACGTCCGGAGTCTGCGTCACCCGAGCCACCTTTCGCTAAATTTGCAAAACATCAGCGAAGTAATTCGCAGCATTTTGTTCGCCGTGCAAGTGACTGTTGATTGAAATTGCCGCATCCGGCGATACTGGCGCCGCACAACGGTGCATGCGGGGCAGGGCGGGAGGTGTCCTGCACCGCAGACCATAACGGGAGGTTTTATGTCCAACGGCAGATTCACGCGAAGGGGTCTTCTCAAGACCACCGCCATCGCGGGCGCAGGTCTCGCGACGCCAACATTCTTTACCGGCCGCGCCAACGCATATACCAACGAGCCGATGGGCGGCTCCGTCACGCTCGGCTTCAACGTGCCCCAGTCGGGCCCCTACGCCGACGAGGGCGCCGACGAGCTGCGCGCTTTCCAGCTTGCGGTGGAGCATCTCAACGGCGGCGGCGACGGCGGCATGCTGTCCACGTTCTCGTCCAAGACGCTGGATGGCACCGGCATCATGGGCAAGAAGGTCGAGTTCGTCACCGGCGACACGCAGACCAAATCGGACGCGGCGCGGGCTTCCGCGCAGTCGATGATCCAGAAAGACGGTGCGATCATGATCTCGGGCGGGTCTTCGTCCGGCGTGGCCATTGCGGTGCAGGGTCTGTGTCAGGAGGCGGGCATCATCTTCATGGCGGGTCTTGCCCATTCCAACGACCCGACCGGAAAGGACAAGAAGGCCAACGGGTTCAAGCACTTCTTCAACGGCTACATGTCCGCGGCGGCGCTTGCGCCGGTGCTGACCAAGGCCTACGGCGCGGACCGCAAGTTCTACATGCTGACGGCGGACTACACCTGGGGCTGGACGATGGCGGATTCCATGAAAGCCTTCATGGAAAAAGCCGGCTGGAGCATGGTGCAGGACGTCCGCACGCCGCTCGGTCTGGGCGACTACTCGTCCTACATCGCGCCGGTTCTGGGGTCGGGTGCCGATGTGCTGATCCTGAACCATTACGGCGGAGACATGGTGAACTCGCTCACCAACGCCGTGCAGTTCGGGCTGAAGGACAAGCAGGCCAACGGCAAGGATTTCGAGATCGTCGTGCCGCTCTATTCGGAGCTGATGGCGCGCGGCGCGGGGACTGCGGTGAAGGGCATCCTCGGCTCGCAGAACTGGGACTGGAAGTTGCCGGACGAGGGCACCAAGGCGTTCGTCAAGTCCTACGGGACGAAGTTCGGCGTGCCTCCGGGACAGGCGGCGCACACCTGCTACGCGCAGACGCTGCTTTATGCCGATGCGGTCAACCGGGCGAAATCGTTCGATCCCTGCGCCGTCGGCGCGGCGCTCGAGGGGTTCGAGTTCGACGGTCTGGGCAACGGGCCGACGCTCTACCGCGCGGCGGACCATCAATGCTTCAAGGACGTGGTCGTCGTGAAGGGCAAGGAGAAGCCCGACGGCGAGTTCGACCTGATGGAGATCGTGGAAGTGACCCCGGTCGACAAGGTCAGCTACGAGCCCGACAACCCGATGTTCGCTGGTGGCGAACTCGGCAACTGCAACTCGGGCGCCTGACAGCGGCGCACAAGTGGGGCTGACCGGTCGCCGGTCGGCCCCTATCCACGACACCCTGCCGCTGGCGGGACCGACCGGCAGGGGCCATGGACGCGATCATCCTCCAGATACTCAATGGGCTCGACAAGGGTGCGGCCTATGCGCTGATAGCACTGGGCCTGACGCTGATCTTCGGCACGCTCGGCGTGGTGAACTTCGCACATGGCGCGCTTTTCATGGTCGGGGCCTTCTGCGCGGTGACGGTGCAGCGCGTCCTCAACAGTTCCACCGTGACACTGGATCCGGCCCGGCTCGACTTCCTCGGCAATCCGATGAAGATCGAGACGCCGCTGGTCGCGAAATGGTTCGGGCCGGAGATGGGCGCCTCGATCATCGACTGGTCGGTGCCACTCGCCATCCTGATCGCAATCCCGGTGATGATCCTCGCAGGCTTCGCGATGGAGCGGGGCCTCATCAAGCATTTCTACAAGCGCCCCCACGCCGACCAGATCCTCGTGACCTTCGGTCTCGCCATCGTGCTTCAGGAAATCGTGAAGTATTTCTACGGTGCGAACCCGATCCCGACCTCCGCCCCGGCGATGTTCCGCGGCAGTCTCGACATCGGATCATGGATCGGCATGCAGGCCAACAGCATCATCTATCCGATCTGGCGGCTGGTCTATTTCGCCTTCTCGGCCATCGTGATCGGCGGGGTCTTTGCGTTCCTGCAGTTCACCACCTTCGGCATGGTGGTGCGCGCCGGCATGGCCGACCGGGAGACGGTGGGCCTTCTGGGCATCGACATCGACCGGCGCTTCACGCTGATGTTCGGGCTCGCCGCGGCCGTGGCGGGTGTGGCGGGTGTGATGTATACTCCGATCCTGTCGCCGAACTATCACATGGGCATGGACTTTCTGGTCCTGAGCTTCGTCGTGGTGGTCGTCGGCGGCATGGGCTCGCTGCCCGGCGCGGTTCTGGCGGGGTTCCTTCTTGGCATCCTGCAGAGCTTCGCCTCCATGAACGAGATCAAGGCCATCGTGCCCGGGATCGACCAGATCATCATCTACCTCGTCGCCATCATCATCCTGCTGTCGCGGCCGCGCGGGTTGATGGGACGACGCGGCGTGATGGAGGAGTAGGCCATGCTGCGCCGCGATATCGTTCTCCTGTGCATCGTCACCTGCATGGTGGTGCTGGCCCCGTTCCTGCTGAATCCGTTCCCGGTCAATTCCTCGCTGGCGCAGTTCAACGCGGGCTATCCCGACCTGATGCAGCGGTTCGTGATCTACGGGATCTTCGCCATCGGGTTCAACATCCTGTTCGGCCTCACCGGCTATCTGTCCTTCGGCCACGCGGCGTTCCTCGGGGTGGGCAGCTATTCCGCCGTCTGGATGTTCAAGCTGCTGAGCATGAACGTCATTCCCGCGCTGATCCTGTCGGTCGCAATCGCGGGGCTCTTCGCGCTCCTGATCGGGTTCATCTCGCTCCGCCGGTCGGGGATCTACTTCTCGATCCTCACGCTCGCCTTCGCACAGATGTGCTTCAATCTCGCCTATTCCGTCTTCACGCCGATCACCAACGGGGAGACGGGGCTGCAACTTTCGCTGACCGACCCGCGCATCCTCGACGGTGGGCAGCAGGGCGGCACGCTGCCCGTGGTAAACCTCTTCGGGGCGGAGATGCGGGACGCCTTCGTGCTCAACGTGGGCGGGTGGAGCTTCACTTTCGGTGTTGGCTACTACGTCTGTGCGGCCATCATGCTGGTCAGCTTCTATCTGTCGGTGCGGCTTTTCCGCTCCCCCTTCGGGATGATGCTGCGGGCGATCAAGTCGAACCAGCAACGCGTGAACTACACCGGCCTCAACGCGCGGCCCTATACGCTGGCGGCCTTTGTCATCTCGGGGATGTATGCGGGTCTGGCGGGCGGCCTTCTGGCCTGCATGGATCCCTTGGCGGGGGCGGACCGGATGCAATGGACCGCGTCGGGAGAGGTCGTGCTGATGACGATCCTCGGCGGGGCGGGAACCCTTATCGGTCCGGTTCTGGGCGCGGGCTTCATCAAGTATTTCGAGAATATCTTCTCCAAGATCAACGACTCCGTCCTTCACGGCTGGTTCAACGGCCTGCCCGACGGGATGAACGACATGCTTGTCACATTCATCCATCCATTCGTCGGCAAGGGCTGGAATCTGACGCTGGGCATCCTCTTCATGCTCGTCGTCATCTTCCTTCCCGGCGGGCTGGTGGAGGGCGGCCAGCGCATCGGTCGGCTATTTCGCAGAAAACCGGCGGAGCGTGCCGTCACCAAGACCGAACCGGCGGAGTAACGGACATGGGCATTCTCGACGTGCGCGGCGTGAACAAGCGGTTCGGGGGGCTTAAGGCGCTCTCCGACGTGAACCTGACGGTGGAGGAGAATACCGTCCACGCCATCATCGGTCCGAACGGGGCGGGCAAATCGACGCTGCTCAATTGCCTGATCGGCAAGCTGATGCCGGACACCGGCAGCGTCACCTTCAACGGTCGCTCCGTGCTGGGCAAGAAGCCGCACCAGATCAACCAGATGGGGATCTCACGGGTTTTCCAGACGCCGGAGATCTTCGGCGATCTCACGGTGCTGGAAAATGTGATGATCCCGTGCCTCGCCCACCGCGACGGCGCGTTCCGCATCAACGCCATGACGCCCATGATGCACGACCGGGAGATCGTGGACCGTGCCGAGGCGATCCTCGCCGACCTCGGCATGGCCGACCAGCGAACGATGCACGCGGCCACGCTGTCGCGCGGCGACAAGCGGCGGCTGGAAATGGGGATGTGCCTCGTGCAGGAGCCGAAGCTGGTGCTGCTCGATGAGCCCACGGCGGGCATGGCGCGGGCCGACACCAACAACACGATCGACCTTCTGCGCGAGATCAAGTCCAAGCGCGACATCACCATGGTCATCATCGAGCATGACATGCATGTCGTCTTCTCGCTCGCGGAGCGGATCACGGTTCTGGCGCAGGGCACGCCGCTGGTCGAGGATACGCCGGACCGGATCAAGGGCCACCCGAAGGTCCGCGAAGCCTATCTGGGAGAGGCCGCATGAACGAGCGCGGCGATTTTTCCAAGCACCGCAACCATGCCGAAACCGCGCCCGCCTTTCTGTCGGTCTGGGACATGCACGCCTATTACGGCGAGAGCTATATCGTCCAGGGCATCAGCTTCAACGTCCATGAGGGCGAGATCCTGGCACTGCTGGGTCGCAACGGGGCGGGCAAGACCTCCACCCTGCGGGCCATCGCGCGGGTCGCGAGCCCGCAGGTCAAGCACGGCGAGATCTGGCTCGACCATGCCGCCCTCCACACGATGAAGGCGCATCAGGCGGCGATCGCGGGTGTGGGCCTCGTGCCCGAGGATCGCCGCATCATTGCGGGGCTGACGGTGGAGGAGAACCTGAAGCTCGCGCAGATTTGCAAGCCCGTGGGCTGGTCGCTCGAACGGATTTATGAGTTGTTTCCCCGATTGAAGGAGCGTCGCACCCAGGATGGCGTCACCCTTTCGGGCGGGGAGCAGCAGATGCTCGCCATCGCCCGCGCGCTGGCCCGCGACATCAAGCTCCTGCTGCTGGACGAGCCCTACGAGGGCTTGGCCCCGGTGATCGTGGACGAGATCGAAAAGACCATGCGGCTGATCAAGGCGCAGGGCATCACGACGATTCTGGTGGAGCAGAATGCCGTGCGCGCGCTCAAGCTCGCGGATCGGGCGATCATCCTCGACACGGGAAGCATCGTCTTCGACGGCACTGCGGCGGAGGTGCTGGAGAACAAGGCGCTGCGCGAGGAGTATCTCGCGATCTGATCGCAGCGCGCGACGCGGACGGACGATCCGCCGGGCAGGCAGGGCGACGGTCGCCCTGCCGCAATTACGTTACGCCGATGCGAGGCGCTTGTTCTGCGGGAACATCGCGGCCTTCGCTTCGTCGTCCATATCCTTCTTGTAGGCGTGCTTGCCCGCCAGCGCCTCGGCGGCCTTGGCTGCGGGGCGTGCGTTGATCTCGTCCATGAACCGCTTGAGGTTCGGCAGCTTTTCCCACGCGCCGTCACCGAGGATGAAGGGCACCGCGCGTGCCCAACCCCAGACCGCCATGTCGAGAATGGTGTAGCTGTCGCCCATCATATAGCGACCCTTCCCCAGTTCAGCGTCGATGAGCGTCCAGTGCCGTTCCGCCTCGAAATCATAGCGGTTGACGGCATAGTCCTTCGGTTCCGGCGCGAAATGCTTGAAGTGGACCGCCTGCCCCGAATAAGGCCCGATCCCGCTGGAGATGAACGCCATCCACGAGAGGAACCGCCCCTGCGCCTTGTCGTCCGATCCGGGCAGGAACTTCCCGTGCTTTTGCGCGAGGTAGGTGAGGATCGCGGTGCTGTCGAACAGGGCCGCATCCCCGTCCGTCAACGCCGGGGTCTTGCCGTTGGGGTTGATGGCGAGGAAGGCGGGCGCATGCTGCTCCCCCTTGCGGGTATCGACGGGGACGACCTCGTAGGGGGTGCCGAGTTCCTCCAGCAAGAGGGCGACCTTGGCGGGGTTGGGGGAGGGATGGTAGTAGAATTTCAGCATGGGAGAGACTCCGGTTGCGGCGCCGGGGTGGCGCGGACGGGACGGTGAAGCGAGTGCGGGATGGGGTCAAGGGACGCAGTAGATTTAGGAACTATTTAAAAACGTTAACTTCTCGATAAGCAGTTTAGACCGTGAAATTTCCTATACATCGGATATTGATCGCTGTTCGATACCCTCTATTCTTAGAAGCTGCTTGTCATCGGAAATATTTCGTAAAGTTTCAAAGCGGCGTGTGCGCTTATTCTGAGCAATATACCACTCATCAAAAAGCGTCTCTATCAATTCAATCAAAATTTTAGCCTCTTCTGGCTCAACGGGAATATTGAAATTAATATCCTTCTCCATGTGTGCGCCAATATTTCCAATTCTTCGGACGTGATCGATTGCTTCGATGCTTTCCGGAGATACCCCTTTAGGTGCATTGCCCTCTCTTTCCATTACCATGAGTTTTCTAATTTCAGCATCGAGAGTTTTATCACTGATTTGGCAAAAATCACGTATCATGCCCTGAAGGCAGCGTCTTGCCAAAGTCGCACACGCCTTTGGGCTCAAATCCAAGATGAGGCAGGCTTCAAAATAATCCTGACGTAAACTTTCGGGAATAAATTCGGGCTGAGGT
>JBBSVE010000016.1:0-31509 GCA_038233815.1 Rhodobacterales bacterium | reverse complement strand
GGCGGGATGCGGCAGCGCGTGATGATCGCGATGGCGCTGGCCCTGAAGCCCGAGGTGCTGATCGCCGACGAGCCCACGACCGCGCTCGACGTCAGCGTGCAGCGCGAGGTGCTGGAGTTGCTGCGCGACCTCCAGCGCGCGCATGGCACGGCGCTGCTGCTCATCACGCATGACATGGGCGTGGTGGTGGAGATGGCCGACCGCGTGGTCATCATGCAGGGCGGCCGGATGGAGGAGGAGGGCCCCGTCCGCCGGATCTTCGCCGCCCCCGCACGGCCCTACACGCGCGCGCTCCTGGGCGCCGTGCCGCGCATGGGCACCGGCGGCGCGCCGCGTCCCCGCACCGATGCCGCCGTGGTGGCGCAGCTTTCCGACGTGCGCGTGGGCTTCGACATAAGGGGCGGTGTACTGAACCGCGTAACGCACCGGGTCCATGCGGTGGCCGGGGTCTCCTTCGACATCCGCGCGGGCGAGACCTTTGCGCTGGTGGGCGAGTCCGGGTGCGGCAAGTCCACCATCGCCCGCGCGATGGTCGGGCTGGAGCCGCATACCGGCACGATCCGCATTGCGGATCAGACCGTGGGCACCATGACGGCGGCGGCGCGCCTCACCCTCAGCGCTGCCGTTCAGATCGTGTTTCAGGACCCGATGGCGGCGCTCGACCCGCGCATGACGGTGGGCGAGCTGATCGCGGAGCCGCTCCTGATCCACGGCCTCACCGATGCGGCGCGGCGGGGGGCGCGGGCCAGCGATCTGATGGTGCAGGTCGGGCTTCTCCCCGCGCAGCTCGACAACTACCCGCACGAATTTTCCGGCGGTCAGCGCCAGCGCATCTGCATCGCGCGCGCGCTGGCGACGGCCCCCAAGCTGGTGATCGCGGATGAGAGCGTGTCGGCGCTCGACGTCTCCGTGCAGGCGCGGGTGCTCGACCTTCTGCGAAGCCTCAAGGATGAGTTCGGCATCGCGATGCTGTTCATCAGCCACGACATGGCGGTGGTGGAGAATATCTCCGACCGGGTCGCGGTGATGCATCTGGGCCAGATCGTGGAGGTCGGCGCGGCGTTCCAGATCTTCGGCAATCCGCGTCACCCCTACACGCGCCGCCTGATGGAGGCCGTCCCGGTGCCCGATCCTGATTTCGAGCGCCCCGCGACGGTTCCGATGGCGGGCGAGGTGCCGAACCCGATCCACCCCGTTGGCACCCGCGTCGCACCGCACCGGATGACCGAGGTGGCAGCAGGCCATCTGGTGGCCGACGCATCCTGACCCGTCAGCCCCGCCCCGGACTGCCCCGTTCCAGCCTGCGAAATAGCATCGACAGGCTGAAGCACAGCACGAAATAGAGCCCCGCTGTCGTGATCCACGCCTCGAAGATCATCCGGGTGGAGGCGACCAGCTCCACCGTCTTGTAGGTCAGCTCCTGCACCGAGATGAGCGAAATGATCGAGCTGTCCTTGACCAGCGAGATGAACTGGCTCGCCATCGGCGGGATCACCTTGCGGAGCGCCTGCGGCAGCACGATGAAGTGCATCTCGTCAGCCCATGTCATCCCGATGGAGCGGGCGGCCTCGCGCTGGCCGCGCGGGATCGACTGGATGCCGGCGCGCACGATCTCCCCCACGAAGGCGCTCTCGAACAGGGCCAGAACGATCACGCCGGAAACGAGCGAGGGAAACCGCCGCATGTCACCGAAGAAGAAGGTCCAGACGGCCGCGTCGTCCTGCCGTGCGATCTGGCGGGCCCAATCCTCGATCCCGAAGGCCTGCGTGATCTGTTCGGACAGAAAGAAATAGAAGACGAACACCACGACGACGGGCGGGATATTGCGCAACAGCTCCAGATAGGTCCGTGCAATCATCCGCAGTGTCAGGTTCGTCGCACACCGCGCAAGGCCCAGCAGCGTGCCAAAGGCGAGCGCCAGAACGCTGGCATAGAGGCTCACCCGGATCGTGGCGATCAGGCCCTGCAACAGCAGGTTCGCGACCCAGCGCCCCTCCTCCGCATCCCAGCGCAGGACGTAGTTCGGGATCCGCGACCATTGCCAGTGATAGTTCAGCGCGCCCGAGATGCGCAGCCAGACGGTCGCGACGAAGGCCGCGATCACCGCGAGGATCAGCCAGTCGATCCAGTGGAGCCGCCTGCGCGCCGTGCGGGTGCGGACCGGGGGCGATCCCGGTCCGCGTCGGGTGTCACTCGGCAACCTGGGATTTCCACGCATCGCCTTTGAACCAGTAGTCGTTGCGGGCTTGCAGCCAGCCGTTCTTCCACTCGACCTCGATCCAGTTGTTGAAGAAGTTCGTCGCATCCGGGTCGCCCTTGCGATAGGCGAACGCCTCCCCCGTCGCGAGGAAGTTTTTGTCAAACGGGACATAGAGCGTTTCGGGATACCTGCGCGCCTCGTCGGTGGGCGACGGTGTTCCTTCCATCGTGGCGTTCGCGTTGCCGTTCAGAACCTCCTGCGTGGCGGCCCCGTCCTCGTCAAAGAGCAGCAGCTTTGCTTCGGGGAAAAGTTGACCGATCACGGTGGCGGGCGTGGCCCCCCGGCGTGCTGCGAAGGTCACGGAGGGCTTGTTGTAATCCTCCAGCGTGAAGCCTTCGGTCAGCTTCTTGTTGGCGAGGATCGTGACGCCCGAATAGGCATAGGGGTCGGAGAAGTTGACCGTCAGGTTCCGCTCCGCCGTGATCGACATGCCGCTGATGATGACGTCATACTTGCCTGCGACCAGCGCCGGGATGATCCCGTCCCAGGCGGTCGGCACGAACTCCGCCTCCACGCCCATGTCCGAGGCGAGCTTGCGGCCCACGTCCAGCTCGAACCCGATCAGGTCGCCCTTGGTGTCGCGCATCGACCACGGCAGGAACAGCGACAGACCGATCTTGATCGTGCCGCGTTGCTTGATCGTCTCGATCACGCTTTCCTTTGACAGCGCCTGCGTGGCGTCCTGCGCCAGCGCCGGGGCCACCAGTGCGGACGCAAGCACCGCGCCCAGCATCCGTGTCAGCAATCGTCTTCCTATGGTCATCGGGGTCTCCTTGGAGTTGGGTTGTCAGGTCTGCACGGCATAGCGCGTCTCGAGCCGCGACGCGGCGATCGAGATCAGGAGCGTGGTCGCGAGATAGACGCCCGCGATGGTGAACCAGATCTCGAAGCTGAGGTAGGTGTCGGAAATGATCGTCCGGCCCGCCGTGGTCAGCTCCCCCACCGCGATCACGCTGACGATGGCGGAGCTTTTGATCATGTTCACCACCTCGCCTGTCATCGGCGGCAGCATGAAGCGCACGGATTGCGGCAGGACGATGTAGCGAAAGCTCTGCACGCGGCTCATGCCGATCGAGGTGGCGGCCTCCCACTGACCGCGCTCCACCGAGGCGACGCCGGCGCGCACGATCTCCGAGATGGTGGCCGCGTGGAACACGCCGAGGCAGGCGATGCTGGCCGTGACCCGGTCGAGCCCGAAGATCGGGCCGAGCACGTAATAGAAGAGGTAGAGCAGCACCAGAAGCGGCAGGTTGCGCACCAGTTCCAGAAATCCCACCGCGACGGCGTGGCCCACGATCAGACGCGATTGCCGCAAAGCCGCGACCGCAAAGCCGAGCACCATCGCGAGCGCGAAGGACACGGAGGAAATTGCAAGCGTGCCCAGAAGGCCCTTGGGGATTGGCCCCCATTCGAAGCCGGCATCGGTGACGTTGTAGAAATAACGCGGCACCCGGTACCATTGCCAGTTGTAGCCCATCGACTGCGCCCCGTGCACGGCGGCATAGATGAGGATGCCCATCAGCACTGCATATTGCACCGCCGCCACCGACCGCATCCCTTGCAGGCGCGCGAACGTCAGACGTGGCCGCACCCGCCGGTAACGGGCCGCCATGAGCATCGCAGGGGCAGCGGCGGAGGACCGGGTCACGGGCTCAATGCTCCAGGATCTGGCTGAGGAACGCACGGCAACGCGCGCTTTCGGGGGCGCTGAAGAAGCGGTCCGGCGGCGCCATCTCCAGGATGCGGCCGTCCTCCATGAACACCATCGTGTCGGCGACCTTGCGGGCGAACCCCATCTCGTGCGTGACGCAGACCATCGTCATGCCGCTGTCGGCCAGCTCGACCATCACGTCAAGCACCTCGTTGATCATCTCGGGGTCGAGCGCGGATGTCGGTTCGTCGAAGAGCAGGATCCGGCTTTCCATGCAAAGCGAGCGGGCGATGGCCACCCGCTGCTGTTGCCCGCCTGACAGCTGTGCCGGGAACTTGTCGGCCTGTTCCGGGATATGCACCCGGTCGAGATAGGTGCGTGCCCTCGCGATCGCCTCGGCCTTGGGGATCTTGCGGACCCGGATCGGGCCGATGGTCAGGTTCTCCAGCACGGTCAAATGCGGAAAGAGGTTGAACTGCTGGAACACCATCCCGACCTCCTGTCGGACGGCCCGGATGTTGCGCGTTTCGGGGCCCAGCTCGACCCCGTCCACGACGATGCGACCCTCGTCATGCTCCTCCAGCCGGTTGATGCAGCGGATCAGCGTCGACTTGCCGGACCCCGATGGCCCGCAGATGACCACACGCTCGCCCACCCGCACCGACAGGTCGATGCCGTCGAGCGCGCGGAAATCGCCGAAATACTTGGCGACGCCGCGCATCGTGATGATGTCCGGCGGCACCTGAGCCTTCGTGCCCCGTTCGGTCACGGACGTCATTTCCAAGGATCCGCCTCCGCAATTTCGCCCGCGATCATAGCATGCGGCACCGTCCGCGCCACCCGCAGGTGCGGGTCAGGCGCCGACCACCCGCGCCGGCTTCGGGGTAACTAGTCCGCCGATCAGCGGTTTCGAGATGGCCTGCGCAAGAACCAGCGCCAAAAGGAGGCCGGACAGGACGCTGGCCGCGATCCCGAACCACACCCCCGGCACGCCGAAATCCAGCACGCGCACGAAAATCCAGACGAAGACCGCGACCCCGAAGGCCTGCCGGTAAAGCCCGATCCACAGCGTCCAGAGCGGCTTTCGCAATGCTTGGAGAAACGAGTTGATCGAGAACAGGACCATGTAGGCGGGCAGCAAGACGCCGTCGACATGGAGGTAGCCGATGCCGATCTCCACCACCTCCGCATCCTGCGTGAAGACGCGCATGAGATAGGGCGCGCCGAGCCACAGGACCGGACAGGCGACCGCCATGAAGAGGAACCCGAACCGCCAGCATGCGAGGACCGACTGGCGCACCCGCTCCGCCAGCCCCGCGCCGTAGTTCGCTGCGGCAATCGGCAGCAGCGCCGCCGTCAGGCCGAAGACCGGAAGCAGGAACAGCTGCTCAATCCGCAATGCGATTCCGTAGGCCGCGACCGCGGGCTCTCCGAACGACTTGAGATAGAGCTGGATCAGGAAGCCGGAGAAGATCATCACCACCAGCGCGAAGGTCGCGGGCAGCATCTGCACCGCGATCGCGCGCAGATCCTCCGGCGCCGGCCGGAAGTGCGCGCGCGACAGGCTGCGGCCCAACGGCGAGGTCGCCACCCGCCAGAGGATGAATGCCATGACGCCGATCTGGCTTGCCACGGTAGAGAGCGCGATGCCGTTGAAGCCCAGACCCGGGATCAGACCCGGGATGCCCCAGACCAGAATCGGGTTCAGCACGACGTTGGCAAAGAATGCGGCGATCAGCGCGTGCTGCATCGACACCGTATCGCCCTGCGCCTGCAGGATCCCGTTCGCGCCGAACGCGAGGATGAAAGCCGGCGCCGCGATCATCAGGAGAGTCAAATAGTCGGTGGCATAGTCGCGGTAGCGCCCGTCCGCGGTCAGCGCCTCGATCACCAAGGGACCGAACGCAAAGCCGAGTGCGGTCAGCACGACTGATGCGGCGATCCCCAGAACGAGGCCCTGCGCCGCGAACCGCTCTGCCAGCGGCAGATCCCCGCGCCCGATCTCCCCGCCGACAAGCGCGCCCATCGCCGATCCCAGACCGATGCCCATGCTGATCAGCAGGAAGAACACCTGATAGGCCACGGCGAGCCCCGCCTGCGCGCCGGTATCGACCCTCCCCGCGAACCAGACGTCGACGACGTTGTAGAGCGTGCTGAACACCATCCCCACCGCCGCAGGCACCGCGAGGGCGCGGAAATGATCGGCGATGCTGCCGGATGCCAGATTGCGGGCATGGCTCATGGTGCGGACGGGCGTGTTGCGATGGATGGCATTCCGGGCGGGCCTCCCCGCCCGGGCGCAGATGTAGCAGGACCGCGCCCCGTCCGACAGGGATCATGGCGCGGGGGACAGCGCCGCCGCCGTGGCCGCCCGGATCGGGACAGGGGATGGCGCAAGCCGGGTTCCAGGCACAGGGCCACGCCGCTTGTGTGCTCCGGGGAGGGGTGAGGCGTCCCGGGGTCTTTTGCAGTGCTGTAGCGCACCGGCACCTTGGGCGGCGGGCAGGAATGCCGCCAGCGCCCGCATCGTGGCGGCGGGATCGCGAACGATATCTGCTTGGCCCCGCACCAGACCGGCGCGCGCCCGATGCCTGCGGTCAAGCATGCGGGCGGCCGCGAGCCCGACCGGTGGGGGCCGCCGATAACACGATAGCGGTGGGGCAGCGCCATGCCACGGTCAGAATGCGTGGCGTTTCTCTGGCCCGGCGGCCTCCGAACGCTATGTCGGGCCGGAATGCAGGGTGGGGGACGTGCGCGCCGTACCGAGGGACGGTGCGCGGGAACCCGGGGGAGGGGAGGACGTTATCGGATCATGGACGCGGACAAACCCATCTATATCATGCACATAGCACTTGGCGGCTGTCTCACGGCGCCACCCGTCCGATACGGGCTGACGGAGGATACCGGCGGGCATATCGCCTATGTTCTGGGGGCCGCGGCGGCGCAATGCAAGCGGGCCGATGTCGGTCGGGTGGAGATCGTCACGCGGGCGTTCGACGACCCTGTGTTGGGGGTGATCCACGCGCAGACGACGCAGATCCTTGGGCCGAAGCTCCGTATCCGGCGGCTGTCGACGCAGACGACCGGCTATCTGTCCAAGCGTGCGCTGGCGGACGCGGTGTCGGCGCTGGAGGTCGCGTTCCTCGAGTGTCTTGCGGCCATGGACGTCCGGCCCGACGTGATCCACGCGCATTTCTCCGACGCGGCGCGGCTTGCGCGGGCGGCGGGGACGGCGTTCGCAATCCCGCATGTCTACACCCCGCATTCGTTGGCGCTCGACAAACAGCAATGCGGGCTTTCGTCGCCGGACCGGCTGCGGGTCGCGCAGGAGCGGGCAGCACTCGCCGGGGCGGACGCGGTCATCGTATCCTCGCGCGATGAGGCGGAGGCGCAGGTCGAGGCCTACGGTGCGGGTGTCTCCGGCCGCGTGCACCGGATCAATCCGGGCGTCGATGCGGCACTCGCAGAGGTCACTCCGGCGGAGATCGTGGAGGCCGAGGCGCTGATCGCGCCCTGGCTCGCGGACCCGTCGCTGCCCATCATCCTCGCCATCGCGCGCCCGGTCGCCAAAAAGAACCTCGCCCTGCTGGTGCGCGCTTTTGCCGATGACCCGACGCTGCGCCGGACCGCGAACCTCGTCATTCTGGCCGGACAGCACGATGCCGGGCTGGTGGGCGACCCCGACGCCCAAGGCGTGCTGGGCGGGATCCGCGATGCGATCGCTGCGGGCGGTCTCGAGCGCTCGGTGGCGTTTCCCCCGGCGCACGGACCCCGCACAGTGGCGGCGCTCTATCGGATCGCGGCGCGGGGGCGCGGCGTATTCGTGAACCCGGCCCTGCACGAGCCGTTCGGCCTCACCGTCATTGAGGCGGCGGCGGCCGGGCTGCCGGTAGTCGCGACCCGCAACGGCGGGCCGTCCGATATCGTGGGCACCCTCGGCCACGGCAGGCTCGTCGACCCCGAAAGCTTGGTCGAGGTCGCGGGGGCGATCCGCGCGCTGCTGTCCAACCGGGAGGCGTGGGATGCCGCGTCGGCCGCAGGGAAAGCCGGGATCGGCGCGTTCGACTGGACCCGCTGGGCGCATCATGCGCAGCGCGTGCATGACGACATCCGCATCCGCCACCTCCCCGCCCTGAGGCCGCGTCGCATTCTCGCCTGCGATATTGACAACACGCTGACGGGGGACAGGGCCGCAGCGCGCGCGTTTGCCGACTGGGCGCGGGACCGGGCGGGCCTCGGCGTGCTGTTCGCGGTGGCGACGGGACGATCGATCCCGGAAGCGCGTGCGGTGCTGGCCGAATGGGATCTGCCCGATCCCGACGTCTTCATCACCGCCGTCGGGACCGAGGTCCATATGCGTGGCGCCTCCGGGCGGCTGGACCTGAGCGCCGACTATGCAGAGCGCCTCGGGCGGACGTGGGACCGGGCAGGCATCATCCAATGCCTGCAAGACAGTGGCGCGACGCTGCAATCGCCGATCGAGCAGCGCCAGTGGAAGCTCGGCTGCTGCGGAAGTGCCGCGGACGCGCGGCGAGTGACGGAGGCGCTGGCGGACGGAGGCTTTCCCGCGCGTGTGATCTTCTCGCACGGCCGGCTGATCGACATTCTGCCCGCGAACGGCGGCAAGGCGGCAGCACTCGCCTTCGTGGCGCGCAGCGTCGGGTTGATGCTGGAGGCTTGTATCGCGGCAGGCGATAGCGGCAACGACATCGACATGCTGAATGCGACGGGCGCGGGTATCCTTGTGGCCAATGCGCTGCCGGAGACGGAGGGGCGGCTGACAGGCGCGCATATCCACCGGAGTCGCTTGCCCCATGCGGCGGGCGTTCTCGACGGGCTGGCGGTGCTTAGCCTCATGGACGGCCCGGCGCGGCCTGCCATCGCGGAGCGTGTGTCGTGAACGCGCTGACGCCACCTCGGCACGCCGCGCGGGCACCGATCGGCTATTTCGCCCACCATCAGGGCCGGGGCCATGCGGAGAGGTGTGCGGCGCTCGTCAATGCGCTGCCCGCCAGCCGTCCGGTGACTGTGTTCTGCGCCCGGCCCGAGATCTTGCCCGCACTGCGCGACGGCGTGACCGTGGCGGCGATCCCGTCGCTGTTCGAGCCGACGGGGGCGGAGCGCATCTTCGACGCCGACCGCGTGCCAGATACGGTCCATTGCGCGCCGCTCGGCTGGCCCGGGATCCGGAGCGCCATGGCGAGCCTCGCGCACTGGTTCGAGAGGGCGGACCCCGCGCTCATCGTCTGCGACGTGTCGGCGGAGATCGCGCAACTGGCGCGCATTTGCTCGGTTCCGCATGTTGCCGTGGTCCAGCACGGCGACCGCACCGATCCGGGGCACCGGGCGGCCTATGACGGGGCGGTGGGCCTTCTTGTGCCCGGCGACGCCCGGCTGGCGCAGGCAGACTGGACGCCTGCTATGGTCGCCAAAACCCATTTCGCGCCGGGCCTCGGCGCGGCGATGACGGTTCTGGACCGTGCTGCCGCCCGCGCGCGGCTGGGGATTGGGGGGGGGCGGACGGTGATCCTCGTGCAGTCGGGGGCAGGGGGGGCCGGGGTCGCATCCGCGCCGATCGCGGTGGGTGCGTGCGCGCTGCCCGACGTGCTCTGGATCACCGTCGGCACGCTTGCGCGCGACTGGCACGCGATGGAGCCCGCGAACCTGCGCCACGACGGCTGGGTCGACAGCGTGGCGGATCACCTCGCGGCGGCGGACCTCGTCGTCGCGTCCACCGGCAACACGACCTGCCAGCAGATCCTCACCGCGGGTCTGCCATGGATCGCGGTGCCGGAATGGCGCTATTTCGACGAGCAGGTGCACAAAGCCCGGGCCTTGGGCGAGGCAGGCGTGGCCATGGTGCTGCCGTCGCTGCCCGCGTCGGCGCAGGCATGGCGGCGGGCGGTGGAGAGCGCGCTTGCCGGGCACGACCCGGACTTGCAGCGGTCGATGACCCGTCCCGACGCGGCGGCGCTGGCGGCGGACTGGCTCGACGCGCTGGCACACCGTCTGCAACCCGAAGACAGGGTGTCGCCGGTCGCGATTCCCCTCGAACCCCGATCCCGAACCTGAGGAGGCCCCGATGACCGCGCAGCCCGACCCCGCGCCCAGCCTTTCCGTCCTGACCCTCGCAAGGGGCCGGGAGGTCAACCTGCGCAACGTGGTATTGGGTCTGGCCCAGCAGCGGACCCTGCCGCTCGAGATGATCATCGGCGTGATGCAGGCCGAGCCTTACCGCGATCTGCCCGACACGCCGTTCCCGATCCGCCAGATCCCCGTCGAGGGCGACGCTCTGCCGCTGTCGCGCGCGCGCAACGCGGTGGCGGCGGAGGCGCTGGGCGACGTTCTGGCGTTCCTCGATGTCGACTGCATCCCGGACCCAAACCTTGGCGCCGATTACCTCGGTATGGCGGAGCGGGGGACGGGCCTTGTCATGGGCGAGGTTCTGTATCTGCCCGCCGGCGCATCGTCCCCCGGCTGGACGTTCGGCGACTTCCCCCCTGTCGCCGTGCGCCATTCCGACCGGCAGGGCCCGCCCGACGACGGCAAGCAGGCCTGCACCGATTACCGCTGTTTCTGGTCGCTCAACTTCGCCATGCACCGGGACGACTGGCACGCATCGGGCGGCTTTGACGAACGCTTCACCGGCTACGGCGGCGAGGATACGGATTTCGGCCGCTCGCTGGCGGAGGCGGGTATGCCGATCTGGTGGATCCGCGGCGCGCGCGTTTATCACCAGTATCACCCGCATTGCATGCCGCCGATCCAACACGTCGCCTCGATCCTGCGCAACACCGAGATCTTCGCCTCCAAATGGGGCCACCGCACGATGGAGCACTGGATCCACGCGTTCCGGATGATGGGCCTTGTGGAGACCTGCAGCACCGGTCTGCGGATGGTGAGGGAGCCCGGGCCGGAGGATTTCGCGCTTTGCGCGCAAGGCGCTGACATGCCCTACGCGGCAACGGGCAGGGTGCTCCGCATCCTTGAGGACCGGGCGCGCGCGAAGGTGGGTCTGCCCCCCGACGCGGCCCCGATGGCGGAACGTCACGCCCGCATGACCCGCGCGCAGGAGGCGCTTCTGACCCCCGCGGCCCCGCAGCCCGCTGGCTGATGCGGATCGCGGTCGTGGCCCACGTCCGCCACCCCATAGCCCCCCCGTTCAGGGGCGGGATGGAGGCGCATTCGTGGCACCTCGCCGATGCGCTGGCGCGACGCGGCCACGCGGTCACGCTGATGGCGAGCGGGGACAGCGCCCCGCCGCCGGGGGTGACGGTCCTCCCCTCCTTCGCCGAGCATTACGACCAGCGGTTTCCATGGCACGACTATCACGGCTCACAGGTGCTGAACGACCATGTCGACGACGGGTTCGCAGGGGTCTGTCGCGCGCTGCTGGATGGCAATTTCGACATTGTCCACAACAATTCGCTGCACCGCTATCCGCCCCGTCTGGCACGCGCCTGCAGGCTTCCGATGGTGACCTCGCTGCATGTGCCGCCCTTCGATGCGCTGCGCCGCGCGGTCCATGAAAGCGCCGCCGCGTGGTGCCGCTTCACCGTGCCGTCGCGGCGGCAGGCGGATGTCTGGTGGCCGATGGGCGCACCGGAGGCGGCGCATGTGGTGCCCAACGGCATCGCACCCGACCTTTGGCCGTTCCGGGATACGGGCGACGGGTCCGCCGTCTGGTCGGGCCGCATCACGCCTACCAAGGGCACGCATTTTGCCGTGCAGGCGGCGCTTATGGCCCGCGTGCCCCTCACTCTCTATGGCACGATCGAGCATCGCGACTATTTCGAGGAGACGGTGCGCCCCTTCCTCGGCCCCGACATCCGATACGGCGGCCATCTGGAGGGCGCGGCGCTGGCCGCCGCCATCGGGGCGGCGTCGGTCCTCCTCTTCACCCCGCTCTGGGAGGAGCCGTTCGGCCTCGCGGCGGTGGAGGCGATGGCCACCGGCGTTCCGGTCGCGGCCATCGACATGGGCGCTGTGCGCGAGGTGATCGGCGAGGCGGGCACTTACGCGCAGGCAGATGACGTGTCGGGACTGGCCAATGCCTTGCGCGCCGCCATGGCGATCCCGCGCCGGACCGTGCGCGACCGGGTGCTCCGGCTGTACACCACCGACCGGATGATCGCGGGCTATGAGGAGGCCTACGCCATGGCCCGCGCGGGGCGGTCAGCCTTTCGCGCCGACCGGACCTTCCCGCCGATCGAGCTTCGCATCGCACCGCGCACAGCGACGCTAGCCGTGGTAGGTCTGCCCCAGTGACGCCACGCTGTTCTGCGCCATGCGGCGGCGGTCGGACGAGATCACCACCAGCATGAGGATCGTGACCGCGTAAGGTACGCTCGCCAGCACCTGCGAGGACAGCGGCACGCCCGCCGCCTGCAACGCCAGCTCCCCCAGCGACAACGCGCCGAAGAGGACTGCGCCGAACGCCACGCGCCCGGTGCGCCAGGTGCCGAACACCACCAGCGCCACGGCGATCCAACCGCGCCCGGCGATCATCCCCTCGGCCCAGAGCGTGGTGAGCACGGTCGAGGCATAGGCCCCCGCGATCCCCGCCATGGCACCACCGAAGGCCAGTGCGGCGGTGCGGATGGCGATGACGCGAAAGCCCACGGCGCGTGCCGCGTGCGGGTTTTCGCCCACCGCCCGGATCACCAGCCCCGCGCGGGTCCGGTTCAGCACCACCCAGATCGCCACCGCCCCAAAGATCGTGAGCCACACCACGATGTCCTGCGAAAAGAGCGTGCGCCCGAGGAACGGGATATCCGACAGGCCCGGCACGTGGAGGTCCGGCAAACCGCGCACCGTTCGGCTCTCGTACTCCTTGCCGACCAGCGCCGACAGGCCTTGCCCCATGACGCCGATGCCGAGACCGGCCGCCACCTGATTGGCCAGAAACCCCAGTGCCAGCAGCGCGAACACCATTGCGAGCAACGCCCCCGCGACCGCCGCGGCGGCAAAGCCCAGAAGGTGGCTCCCGGTCAGCGTCACCACGATGAAGGCCACCGCCGCGCCCAGCGCCATCATCCCCTCGATGCCGAGGTTGAGAACGCCGGTCCGCTCGGCCACCATCTCCCCCACTGCCGCAAGGATCAGGGGGGTCGCGGCGGCGAGCATGCCGGCGATGATGAAGGCCAGCGCGCTCACGCAGCGGCCCGTCGCACGACGGCCACGCGGTAGCGGATGAAGGCAAAGCACATGAGGTAGAAGACGAGGAGCAGGCCCTGGAACACCTCCACCGCCGCGACCGGCAGACCGGCGCTGACCGTCGCCGCGTCGCCGCCGATATAGATGACCGAGATCACGAAGGCGGAGACGACGATGCCCAGCGGATGCAGCCCGCCCACGTAGGCCACGATGATCGCGGCATAGCCGTAGCCGCTGGCCACCGACCGCTGCAACTGGCCCAGCGGGCCCGCCACTTCCGACGCGCCGGCGAGCCCCGCCGCAAGCCCGCCCGCGGCCAGCCCGAGCCAGACCGCGCGGCGTTCCGAAAAGCCCGCGTAGCGCGCGGCGGCCGGGGCCAGACCGCCGACGCGCAGCCGGAATCCGGCCATGGAATGCCCCATCAGGACCCACGCCAGCACACTCGCCACCAGCCCGAAGAGGAGCGAGATATTGGTCCGCGTGCCCTCCAGCAGCGCGGGCAGCATCGCCGCGTCGGGAAACATCACGCTTTGGGGAAAGTTGAAACCGCGCGGGTCCTTCCACGGCCCGAGCAGCAGATAGTTGAGCACCTGCACCGCGATGAGGCTCAGCATCAGGGTCACGAGGATCTCGCTCGCGTTGAAGCGGGTGCGGAGTGCGGCGGCGATCAGCGCCCAGACCAGCCCACCCAATGCGCCCATGACCAGCATCGCGGGCAGCATCAGCGGCGATGTGGCCTCGGGATACCAGACCGGCAGCGCCGAGGCCGCGATCGCACCGAGGATCAGTTGCCCCTCCGCCCCGATGTTGAACACGTTGGCGCGGTAGCCGATCGCCAGCCCCTGCGCGATCAGCAGCAGTGGCGACATCTTCATCAGCACTTCGGAAAAGTCATACCAGGTCAGGAACGGGTCGATCAGCAACGCAAACAGCGCCGCGCCCGCCGGTTTGCCCAACGCGGCGAACAGAAGGAGGCTCGTCGCCACGCTCAGCGCCATGGCGGCGGCGGGGGCCGCGATCATCCATGCGCGCGACGCGCGGTCCCGGCGTATCAGGCGGATCGTCACGCGGCCACGCCCCCCGCGCCCATCATCCACGCGCCGACCTCCTCCACCGTCACTTCCGATGCAGGGAGCGGAGGCGACAGGCGGCCCTGATGGAGAACGTGGAGAATGTCGCAGATCTCGAACAGCTCCTCGATCTCCTCCGAGATCACGAGGATCGCGGTGCCTGCATTGCGCAGCGCCACCAGCCGCTGCCGGATCGCGGTCGCGGCACCGATATCGACGCCCCATGTCGGCTGTGAGACCAGCAAAAGCGCGGGCTCCTGCAACATCTCCCGCGCCATGATGAATTTCTGGAGGTTGCCGCCCGACAGCGCGCCCGCCTCCGCCCCCGGACCGGGGGTGCGGACGTCGAAGCTCTCGATGCAGCGGGCGGTGAAGGCGCGTTCGCGTCCGCGCGCGATCAGGCCGTGCCGGACCATGCCGCAGCGGTGCGCCGTCAAAAGCGCGTTGTCGGCCAGCGACATCTCCGGCACGGCGCCGCGGCCCAGACGTTCCTCCGGCACGAAGGCAAAGCCCCGCGCCCGGCGCGCGTCGGGGCCGAGCCTGCCCACGGCCGCACCCATCATCTGCACCGACCCCGCCACCAGCGTCTCGCCGGAGATCAGGGCCGCCAGTTCCTTCTGCCCGTTCCCCGACACGCCCGCGATCCCCACGATCTGGCCCGCGCGCACGGTGAGGTCGATCCCGGCCAGCGCCATGCCGAAGGGCGCATCGGCCGGATGGTCCAGTGCTGCGAGCGCCAGCCGAACCTCCCCCGGCGCGCGGACGGCGGCGGGAAGCGGCGCGGGCATGTCGCACCCCATCATCATCCGGGCGAGATCGCGCGCGGAGACGGCGCGCGGATCGACCACACCCTCCACCCGTCCCGCCCGCAGCACCGTGGCGGTGTCGCAAAGCGCGCGGATCTCCTCCAGCTTGTGGGAGATGAAGAGGATCGACACCCCCCGGTCACGCAATCCGCGCAGCGTCCCGAAAAGCCGGGCCACCCCCTGCGGCGGCAGGACCGAGGTCGGCTCGTCCACGATCAGCAGCTCGGGGTCGAGTAGCAGGCAGCGGATGATCTCCACCCGCTGACGTTCGCCGACGGACAGCGCGTGGACCATCGCCTGCGGATCGACGGTCAGCCCGAAATCGGCACCCAAAGCACGGATGCGCGCCTCCAGATCGGCCCGCCGTCCCGGAACGATCAACGACACATTGTCCAGAACGCTCATCGTCTCGAAGAGCGAAAAGTGCTGGAACACCATCCCGATCCCCAGCGCCCGCGCATCGGCCGGACTGGCGGGGGACACGGCCGCCCCCTTCCAGACGATCCGCCCCGCATCCGGACGCTCGACCCCGTAGATCAGCTTCATCAGGGTCGATTTCCCCGCCCCATTTTCCCCCAGAATGGCGTGAATCGAGCCGGGCATGACGGCCAGATCAATGCCTGCATTGGCCGTGACCGCGCCGTAGCGTCGGGTCACGCCAGTAAGTGTCAGAAGGGGGCTGCGCGTCAATTCGGCAGCGGCGTCGTGATGCCCGCGACATGCCAGTCCATCGCGAGGATTTCGGGGTCGGTCATGGCGGCACCCTTCGCGACACGCTCCTTGCCCGACGCGTCCATGAGCGGTCCGGCAAAGACCGTCAGGCTGCCGTCGCGGATTGCGGCCTCTGCGGCCTCGATCTTCGCCTTCGCGTCGGCGGCGATGTCGGGGCTCCAGTCCGCCACGAAAAGCACATCGTCGGCCAGACCCAGCCACGAGAACTCGCCCTTGAAACTGCCCGCGAGATGCGCGTCGACCTTCGTCTTGAAGAACGGCGCCCAGTCGGTGCCGACGACGCCCAGATACTTCTTCGGCGCATAGGACTTCATCGAGGAGTTGAGGTTAAAGACATAGGCGCCCGCATCTTCCGCCACGCCGATCACCGACGGCGTGTCCTGCGCGTTGGAGAAGATCACGTCGACGCCCTGTGCCAGAAGCGCCTTGGCGGCGTTCTGCTCCGCCGCCGGATCGAACCACGAATTGACCCAGACGTTGGCGACCGTGATCTCGGGATCGACCGCGCGCGCGCCCATCGCGAAGGCGTTGACCGAGGTGATCAGCTCGGGGATCGCGAAGGCGCCGACCATGCCCAGCTTCTTGCTTTTCGTGAGGCCAGCGGCGGCCATGCCCATCAGGTAGGTGCCCTGCCAGTATTTCGCGGCAAAGGGGGAAAAGTTCGGCGTCACCTCGAACCCCGAGGCATGGAGCACGCTCACATCGGGGTTCTTCTTCGCCAGTTGCACGCCGCCGTTCTGGTAGCCGAACGAGCCGAGGATCACGAACTTCGCGCCCTGCGCCACCGCCTTGTTCATCACCCGGTCCGCGTCCGGCCCCTCGGAGATGCTTTCCAGAAACTGCAACTTGACCGCGTCGCCATGCTCGGCCACCACCGCCTCCGCGCCGCTGAGCAGCGTGCGCGACCAGCCCACGTCACCGGCGGGCGAGGGCGTTATCAGCACCATCTCCAGCGCCGTGTCTGCGGCCATCCCGCGCAGCGGCAGCGCCATCGCGGCCCCCGCGGCGAGCGAGGATGTCAGAAAGCGGCGGCGTCCGTTGGGATGGGTCATAGTAAATCCTTTGTGGTTCGGTGAGCGGGTATGATCGCATGCACGGCGGCCTCCGCGGCGGCAAAGAGCGCGCCTTCGTCGAGGCCGGGAAATTCGCCGTTCCGCCAGACGATGCGGCCGTCGATCATGGTCATGTCGGTGGGGGTGCCGACGCCGACCCGCGCGATGAGACCCGCCGGATCGTGCCGTGTGCCCACATAGTCGAGCTTGCGGCTGTCGATGGCGAAAAGATCCGCCGCCATGCCCGGCGCCAGCCGACCGAGATCCGGGCGCCGCAGCAGATCCGCACCCCCCGCCGTGGCATAGGACAGGAATGCTGCCGCCGGGGGCACCGGATCGGCGCGACCGGACGCCATCAGGCATTGCAGCATGTAGGCGGAATGGACGCAGTGCATCAGGTTGGAATTGTCATTCGACGCCGCACCGTCGCAGCCAAGCCCGATGCGCAGGCCGAGAGCCGCCATGGCCGGGATGTCCGTCACCTGCGCACCCACCAGATAGACCGGCTCCGGGCAGTGGGAGACGCCGGTGCCGGACCGCGCCATGGCGGCAAGTTCGGCGCGCGACAGTTCCCAGGCGTGGGCATACCAGACGTCGGGACCGGCAAAGCCGAGGCTCTCGCAATAGTCGACGGTGCGCAGGCCGGTGCGCGCGGCCATCACCGCGCTTTCGCCTTCACCGACGTGGGAATGCATCAGGACGCCCTTGTCGCGCGCCAGTCGGACCGATTCCACGAACGTCTCGCGGTGGCAGTTCACCGGCTGGCAGGGGGCCACGGCGACCTGCCGCATACTGAAGGGGGCGGGGTCGTGATAGGCGTCGATCAGGCGCTCGCAATCGGCGAGAAAGGCGTCCGTCGTCTCCAGCATCGCGTCGGGGATCGTGCTGCCCAGCGATTTCGGCAGGGTGTTGCCGCCGCGCCCCGCGTGAAACCGCATGCCCAGAAGCGTTGCCGCCTCGAACTGGCGATCGACGATGCGGCTGCCCGCATCGCGGGGAAAGCAATATTGGTGATCGAAGGCGGTGGTGCAGCCGTGCTTGATCAGCTCCGCCATCGCCACCACGGAGGCGTGGTAGAAGCTGTCCTCGGTCAGGCGGGAAAATACCGGATAGATCAGGTCGATCCATTCCAGCACCGACAGCCGCGTCCAGTCCAGCTCGGCCCGGTTGCGTACGAAGCACTGGAAGAAATGGTGATGCGTGTTGACGAGGCCGGGATAGACGAACCAGCCGTCTGCTGGAATGATCTGCGCGCCGTCCGGCAGCGGTCCGGGGCCGATCCGGGCGATCCGGTTGCCCTCGATCAGGATGTCGCGGTCGCGCAGCACACCCGCATCCGTCCCGGTGACCACGGCCGCGCAATTCCTGAGCAGCGTTGCCGTCATGCCTGCGACGCCGCCGCATAGTCCGGCACGGGGGAGAGTTCGTGCAGCCGGTGGATGCCCGGCATCTCCACGAACCGCGGCAAGGATCGGACCGCCCGCATCCAGAGCCGGATGGAGGGGTAGGGATCGAGGTTCACGCCGCCGTCGGGAGCCAGCGCCACGTTGGGAAAGCAGGCAATGTCGGCAATCGTCGCGCGCGGCCCGGCGAGGAAGATCTCGCCATCCTGACGCCGTGCCCAGAGATGCGCCTCGATCCGCCGCAGGTCCGCGACTCCGGCCTTGCGCGCCGTCCCGATGTCGCAGTCGGCGTGGAGCATGTCATGGAGCCGCGCCATCCCGAGGCTCTCGTTCAGCCTTATCGCCATGTCGAGCCACGGCTGCACCCGCGTCCCGTCGCCCAGCCAGACCGCATCGTGCGTGCGGGCGAGCCAGCGCAGCATGTCGGCGGTGTCGGTCATCACGGTGCCGTCCGCTTCCAGCACCGGCAGGGTTCCGGCGGGGTTGAGCGTCAGGAACGAAGCCGTCTTGTGTTCGCGCCCGGGATGGAAGTCCACCGCCACCACGTCGAGCCGCGTGTCAAGCAGCGCCGCCAGAAGCCGCACCTTGTAGCAACTGGCGCTCAGCGCATAGTCGTGGAGCCGCGGCCTCATGCGGCGACGGCCTGCGCGCCGTAGGTCAGGCCGCGCCGCTTCAGCCAACGGCGATAGGCGATGGAGGTGAGATCGGCACGGGTCGGCGTCTCCATCCCCGGATCGAGCGGCAGGAGTGCGGGGATCTGGTTTTCCAGAATGGAGCGGTCTTGCAGAAAGATCGTCTGCTGAAACTGGATCAGCTCGGCCAACGGCGTGTCGTCGTCGTAAAGCGCCATCCACGGCCAGCAGTCGCAGGTCGTCTCGTCGAGCGGCTGCACGAAGATCGCAATCACATCCCATTCGCCGGGCCGTGGCGGCGAGGTCTTGTAGAGCACGGCGGAGGTCGGTGCCGCCACGCGGTACATGTATTCCACGTCGACCCCGCCCGTTGCCGACCGCGCGGCCTGCGGCTGGTAGAAGCTGACCTTGGTCGCCCAGACCTCGTCCACCTCCTCGCGGATGGCGACCTCGTAGCGGTTGACCTCGGTATGCGGCTCGGCCCCGAGGATGCCTGCGTGGATGAACGGGAAATGCGCGATGTCGAGGAAATTCTCCACCGCACGCAGGGCGGAGCAGCGCACCTGCACCCGGCCGCAATCGACGAGCCGCCGTCCGGGCTGGTCGGCCTCCGGCAGTGCGAAGACCGGGCCCGCGGGCGTGCCGGGGCAGGCCCAGACATGGCCGTAGGCGGTGCAGACGGACAGCTCATGCCCCGCGTCGTCCGTCACCCGGACAGTGCCTGCGTCGGCGAACAGGCGTATCGCGCGCCCCAGAAGCCGCGTGGCACGCCCCGGTGCCGGACCGACCGCGGCGGCCATGCCGACGGGATACCATGCGGAGAGGTTGGCCTCGGTAATCATGCCGTCACCCTTCCACGATTTCGCGAATCCGTTCAAGCCAGTCCGACACGGCCAGCGGCGCCCGGTCCGCCAGCGCGTGCACCGTCGTCATCCCCGCCCCCGAGGTCTGGAGGAACAGGGCCACCGCCACCGCGCCGTCCAGATCGACCGTCCCGCGCACCATCCCGTCCGCGAGCGTCCCCATCCCCGCCGCCCGCGCGACGGCATCGGTAGTGCCCTCCATCTGGAGCGAGCGCACCGGCGCCAGCGATCCCGGATCGGGAAGCGCGGCCCCGGTGCCCTCGGCTGCGGCAAAGATCACGCCCGCGGCCTCCCGGCAGTCATAGCCTTGCGTGCGGATCGACTTTGGCGGTTCCAGATCGGGATGCGCGGGGATCAGCGTGCAGGCGCCGGTGCCGTCATAGGTCCAGCCGTGGTAGATGCAGGCCAGCGTCTCACCCCGCACGAACCCGTGCGAGAGGCGCATTCCCCGGTGCGGGCACCGGTCCCCCCACGCCCGCAGCCGCCCCGACGCGCTGCGCCAGATCACCAGATCTTCGCCACGCAACCGACCCGGAACCGCCACGCCGGGCGGCAGGTCCGCCGACAGGGCCAGCGCCGTCCATCCCTCGATCATCGCTGCCACCTCCTGCTCTATCCCTCGCCGCGCGAGTGTCGCCGAAATGCGCGCCCACCTCAATCCGGGGGCGGTCCGTTCGTCCAGCCGTCAAGATCGCACCGGACATCATCGACCATCACCTCCGCCGGGCCGAGCGTGCAGGCCAGCGCCAGCGCCTCCAGCATCTCCGGCGCGCCGGTGGCTTTGATGGACAGATGCGGGCCTTTCCGCGCGATGGCGCAGTTGCGCAGGCCAAGCCTGCCGGCATGACGCGCGATCCACGGCACGAAGGACGGGGCCGCGATATCGCCCGTCACCTGCATCCGGGCGGTCTGGTCCTCGGGCATCCTCGGCTCCACGGTCGGGTTTTGAAAAACGGAGCGTCCGGGGTATCTTCGGACGCCCCGGACACCGGTGCAAGGTCTGGCGCAGGCCCTAGGCCGCGATTCGGCTGAGGATGCGCCGGATGTAGCGCCGGTTCTCCGCCGTCACGGACAGCCCGTCGCCGCCGTAATGCTCGCAAAGGAACGCGCCCCGGAACCCGTGCGCCACAGCGAAGGCGATGGCGCGGCGGTAGTCGATGAGCCCGCTTTCCATCGGCGCAGGCGCCGTAAGGACGAGGCCCGCCTCCGGTCGCTCCATCCGGGTGTAGTTCTTCACATGCCAGTAATTCGCGTGCGGCAGCGTCTTGACCGCCATCGATTCCCACGGCTCGATGGCCATCTGCGCGCGGATGAGGTTGCCCAGATCGGGGTTGAGGCCGACATTCGGGCGGTCGATTTCCGCCAGAAACGCCACCGCGCTGTCGCCGGACCCGAGATAGGTGCCCTCGTAAAGCTCCAGCGACAGCGCGACCCCGACCGAGGCCGCGTGATCGGCGAGCGTTCGGTATCCGGCGGCGGCCTGCGCCCACACCGCCCGGTCGTCGGGGTTGCGGTGCGTGGGCTGCGTCCAGAACCATGTCGCATCGCGTTGGGCCTGCATCAGCGCCTGATGCAGACCGAGGCAGAGGACCGGCGCGCCAACCGCCGCCGCCGCGTCGATCGCCCGGTGGGTGAGGGCGATATTCTCCTGCTCGCGCCCCGCCTCAATGATGCTGCAGCGGACCACGGAGGTCGCGCAGACGTCGAGGGAAAGGGTGCGCAGGATCTCGCGGAGGTCGTCGATCTCCCCTCGTTCCAGATCGCAGAGGGGGAGCCACGGGCTCGGGATCTCCACCGCGCCGAAGCCTTCGGCGGCGATCGTGGCCAGATCCCGGTGCCAGCGTCGGGGACCGGCCCGCCGGATCGTCGTGCCGTCCGCCGTCACGCCCGGGAACTGCAGCATCGCGGCGGCGATGGGCCAGCGGTCCGGAGCATGGGGCAGGGTGAGCGGCAGATCGACCGCCGACAGGCGCGCCGCAGCCTCCCCGCGGTCCACGTCTGCGGATTTCGTGCCGTCCGGGTCGAAGACCGCGATTGCCGTTTCGTCACGCATCGCCCGACCCCCGGTCCGTCACAGCAGCCATTCGACCGGCAACACGCCGATCACGGCAAGCGAGATCTGCTGGACCCATGTCGCACCCGGCTCCTCCTGATAGATCGTGGTGGAGCCGTCGGGCTCCAGTTCCCGCCAGACCATCTTGCCCTCGGGCGTCAGCATCGGGCGATAGCTGATCTGGTCCAGCCGCTCCTCGAACCCCCGGCTCACCTGGTTCGCGATCCCGGGGCTGTCGATCAGAAAGCCCATCTCGCAGTTGAGCGTCGCGGACCGGGGATCGAAGTTGAACGACCCTATGAACACGCGGGCGTCGTCGACGGCGAAGGTCTTGGCATGGAGACTCGCCCCCGAAAGGCCGAACGGATTGCTCTGGAACGTCTTCTCCGACGCCATGCCGCCGCGCAGCTTCAGCTCGTAGAGCTTGACGCCCGCCTCCAGCAGCTCGCGGCGGTAGCGCGCATAGCCCGCATGGACCATCAGAACGTCGGTCGTATTCAGCGCATTGGTGAGCACCCGCACGTCCTTGCCCGCGCGCGCCAGATCGGTGAAGACCTGCGTGCCTTTCGGACCAGGCACGAAATAAGCCGACACCACGTCGAACCGGCGCTCGATCGTCCCCATGATGTCGCCCAGACGGGTTATCATCAGCTGGTCGGGCGTGGCGATGCCCTGACCCTTCACGGGATCGTCCGCGACCACCTGCACGGTCGTCCACTCCATCTCCGCCGCGCGCTCGGCATAGAGCCCCGCGTCGGCCCGGAACCCGTCGAGCAGGCGGTGCGTCGCCTCGCTGTCCCGGACCTCGGCCGCGCGCGCCTCGAACGCGGGGAGGTCACCCGCGCCTGCGATGACCTGGGCCACGTCGAAGACCGAGGCGCTGTTCCAGTAGGCGTCGAACACGGCCGCCGTCCGGGGCACGACCGGACCCGTGGCCATCACGTCCATGTCGACGTAGAACGCCTCCGCGCCGACCTGGAAATACTCGTCGCCGATGTTGCGCCCGCCGATGATCGCGGCCGCCCCGTCCACGATCAGCGACTTGTTGTGCATCCGCCGGTTCATGCGCAAAAAGTCGAACGTGTAGCCCGCATATTTCGGGCTGCGGATCGTCGAGGGGTTGAACAGTCGGACGCTGAAATTCTTTTGCCGGTTCAGGGCCGCGATGGTGGGGTCGAGCCCGGTGATCCCGTTGTCGTCGAGCAGCAGCCGAACCCGCACCCCGCGCGCCGCGGCCTTGTGGAGTGCGTCCAGAAGCAGGATGCCCGACGTGTCGTCGTGCCAGATGTAATATTGCGTGTCGATCGACACCCGGGCGGCTTCGATCAGGGCCAGCCTGCTCGCCAGCGCGTCATGCCCGTTCCTGAGCGGGATCACCCCCGAGAGGCCGGGGTGCGCACTGGCCCCCTCCGCCATCAGCCGGCCGAGGACATTGGCATCGCTGGCCGGGATCGCCGCCTCGGTCGCGCGACCGGCGATGTCGGGCAACGGAAAGGCCCAGCGCGCGACGAGGATGCCGCTGCCCGCGATGACGGCGAGGATCGCCAGGATTTGCAGGAGCTTGATCATCGCACCGGACCGCTGGGAACAGCTCCCCAGTATCGCGGACGGCGCGCACCGGGGCAATGGTCGACCTCAGCGCGCCCGGAGGCGCGCGATCTTCCGCCTTGTCCGCGATGTCGGGCGGGTGCTAGCGTTCGATCCCAACGACATCTCGGATCTGGGAGGATGAGGATGCAGACGATCGCGCGTGCAATGGGGGCTCTGGTGCTGGGGGCGGCGATGGCCATCGGGCCCGCGGCGTTCGGCGACGAGATCAAGCTGAAGTTCGCCCATGTCTATCCCAAGGATTCCATTTTCGACAAGGCGATCGAGCGGGCCTCGGCGGAGATCGAGAAGACCACCGAGGGACGTTACGGCCTCGCGGTCTTTCCCGCCTCGTCGCTGGGCAGCGAGGAGGCGATCAACGACGCGCTGGCGCTCGGCTCCATCGATATGATCTACACCGGGCCCGCCTTCATGGCGCAGTCGGTGCCCGAGGTCTCGATCTCCGACTACCCTTACGTGTTTCGCGATTTTGATCATTGGAAGGCCTTCTGGCAAAGCGATCTGCTGAAGGGGATGATGGAGAAATACACCGCCGCGACCGGCAACATCTTCGTGGCGAGCACCTATTACGGCGAGCGCGAGGTGACGTCGAACAAACCGATCCTGAAGCCCGACGACATGAAGGGGCTGAAGATCCGCGTGCCGAATGCGCCGGCCTATCTGATGTTCCCGAAAGCCGTCGGCGCGAATCCGACACCGATGGCGTTCGCGGAGGTCTATCTCGGCCTCCAGCAGGGGGCTGTCGACGCGCAGGAAAACCCGCTGCCGACGATCCAGTCCGCCCAGTTCTACGAGGTTCAGAGCGATATCAGCCTGACCGGGCACATCACTGCGACGCTGGTCACGCTGATGTCGGGCGACACGGCCGCGAAGATCCCCGAGGCGGACCGCAAAGCCATCGACACCGCCCTGCGGAACGCCGCTGAATGGTGCACCGGGGAGGTCCGTAACAACGAAGCCGCACTGGTCGACTTCTTCAAGGGCAAGGGCGTGAAGGTGCACGAGGTCGACCGCCAGCCCTTCATCGATGCGGTGAAGCCCTATCTCACGGACTACAAATCCGTGCCGTGGGATGCCAAGACCTATGATGCGGTTCAGGCGCTCGGCGGCTGAGGCGCTGTGCGCGGGCCGGAGCCCCGGATCGACGGCCGGCCCCCCGTGGGCGGGCCCGAGCCCGACATAGCGGGGGAGCTTGACCGCGGGGCCGAGGATATCTCTGACGTGGTCTGGTGGGACTATCCGGTCCTCGCGGTCTTCTGGGGGCTGATGATCGTGGTGTTCCTGCAGTTCTTCTCGCGTTACGTCTTCAACAATTCGATCACCTGGACGGAGGAGATCGCACGCTATCTGCTGATCGTGCTGACTTTCACCGGGGCGCTGGTCTGCATCCGCAAACGCAGCCACATCCATCTGGAGATTGTGCTCGACCGGCTGGCGGAGCGGCCCGCCCGCGTGCTGCGGTTCGCGGGAGATCTGGTCACGGCGATCTTTTTTGGCGGACTGGCCTGGACCGGGGTAACGCTGGCCTTGCGCATGGACCGCCAGCGGCTGATCAGTGTCGACCTCTCGCGCGGGGTGTTCTACTGGATCGTGGTGGCGGCGCTGGCCTTGGGCGCGCTGATGCTGGTGGTCCATCTGATCCGCTTCCGGGGGCGTCGCTGACGTGGCGCTGGCGCTCCTTTTCATCGTGCTGGCGTTGCTGATCGCCATTGGCGCGCCGATCGCGGTGGCGCTGGGGGCGTCGTCGCTGCTCTACATCCTGATGGCGGGACTGCCGCCGTTGACCGCGCTCAACTACATGATCAACGGGGTGAACAGCTTCTCACTGCTCGCCGTGCCGTTCTTCATCATGGCCGGAAACCTGATGAACTCCGGCGGCATCACGGTGCGGATCTTCGACTTCGCGCGCGCTATCGCGGGCTGGCTGCCCGGCGGGCTCGGCCATGTCAATGTGGGCGCGAGCGTCATCTTCTCGGGCATGTCGGGGGCTGCGGTGGCGGATGCGGGCGGGCTCGGCAACATCGAGATCCGGGCGATGCGCGATGCCGGATACGAGACGGACTTTGCCGTGGGCATCACGGCCGCCTCCTCCACCATCGGGCCGATCATTCCGCCGTCGTTGCCGCTGGTGCTCTACGGGGTGTCGGCCTCCGTCTCCATCGGCGATCTGTTTCTTGCGGGGATCGTGCCGGGTCTGCTGATGGCGGTGTCGCTGATGATCATGGTGGCCTGGTATTCGCATCGGCGCGGCTATCCGCGCGACCGGGCGTTCTCACTGTCTTACGCATGGCTGACGTTCCGGCGGGCGTTTCTGCCGCTCTGCACGCCCGCGATCATCATCGGGGGTATCGGCACAGGGGTTTTCACGCCGACCGAGGCTGCGGTGGCCGCCGTGGCCTACGCGCTGTTCCTCGGCACCGTGGTTTACCGCACGCTGACGCCGCGCGCGCTGGTGCGGGTCACAATGGACACGCTGGAGACGACGGCCTCGATCCTGCTCATCGTCGCGGGGGCCGCGATCTTCGCGTGGATATTGACCGCGACGCAATCGGCGCAGGCCTTCGCCAGTGCCGTCCTCGGTATCACCCACAACCGGGAGCTGGTGCTCCTCCTGATCATGGTGCTGGTCCTCATCATCGGCTGCTTCATGGAGACGATTGCCGCCATCACCATCCTTGTGCCGGTCCTGCTGCCGGTGGCCAGTGCCGTCGGCATCGATCCGGTGCATCTGGGGATCATCCTGGTCCTGAACCTGATGCTGGGGCTTCTGACGCCGCCGGTGGGGATGGTGCTGTTCGTGCTGTCGCGCGTGTCCGGCGTGCCGTTCGAGCAGTGCGTGCGCGCGACGCTGCCGTTTATCGTGCCGCTCCTGATCGTGCTGGCGCTGCTGGTGCAGTTTCCGCAACTCAGCCTCTGGCTTCCCGGTCTCATGAAACATTGAGGATCTGACCTTGAAGATAACCGCGCTTCGAACCTTCATCCTGCATGTCCCCGTCACCCGCGACGGGATCGCCGACAGCACCCACACGCTGACCCATTGGGGCGCGCCCGGCGTGATCGTGGAGACGGACGCGGGCATCACAGGCGTCGGCTATTCCGGCACTCACGCGCATCTGCCGTCCGACCGGCTCATCACCCAATGCATCGAGACCTGTTTCGACTGGATCGTCGGGCGGGATCCGCGAGAGACCGCGGCGCTGTTCCGGGAGATGGAGCGGTTTCCCCCCGTCCAGTGGGTCGGGCGCGGAGGCATCACGCAGCTTGCGATCGGGGCCATCGACGTGGCGCTCTGGGACATCAGGGCGAAAGCCGCAGGTCAGCCACTCTGGCAGCACATGGGCGGGTCGGCGCGCGCGATCCTCGCCTACAACACCGATGGCGGCTGGCTGAACTGGTCGCGCGAGACCTTGGTGTCGGACTGCAAACGGCTGGTGGACGAAGGCTACCGGGGCGTGAAGATCAAGGTGGGGTCGGACACCCTGTCCACCGACATCGCGCGGCTGGAGGCGGTGCGGGACGCCATCGGCCCCGAGGTCACGCTCGCGGTCGATGCCAACGGGCGGATGGATCTGCCGACCGCGATGCGGTTCGGCCGCCATCTGGCCGATTGCGACGTGATGTGGTTCGAGGAGCCGCTCTGGTATGACGATGTGGCGAGCCATGCACGGCTGGCGCAAGCCATCGCCACACCGATTGCGCTGGGCGAACAGCTCTATCAGGTGCATAATTTCCAGACCTTCTTCGACGCCGGTGCTGTCCATTACGCGCAGCCCGACGTGGCACGTCTGGGCGGTGTGACGCCGTGGATTCAGGTCGCCGACATGGCGATGGCGCGCGGCATTCCGGTGGTGAGCCATGTGGGCGACATGATGCAGACGCATCTCCATACCGCCATCGGCCATCCGGGGAGCACGATGCTCGAATACATCCCGTGGCTGCGGGACTGTTTCACCGAGCCCGCCACCGTCAAGGACGGCTGGTATGTCGTCCCGCGGGAGCCGGGGGCCGGGACGACCCTGCGACCGGACGCGCTTGAGAGGTTCAACGTTGCCTGAGGAGAACACATGACGGACATGATGAAGGCGATCCGCATGGAGGGGCCGGGGGACATCGCGCTCGTCGAGGTGCCGCGCCCGGTTCCGGGCGAGGGGGAGGTCTGCCTCGAACTTACCCATGTCGGCTACTGCGGCTCCGATCTGAGCAGCTATGAGGGGCGCAACCCGATGGTGGGATTCCCCCGCATCCCGGGGCACGAGATCGCGGCCCGGGTCCGGTCCCTTGGCGCGGGCGTGGACGACCTTTCGCCCGGTCAGCCGGTGACCGTGCTGCCCTATTTCAACTGCGGCACCTGCGTCGCGTGCCGCAAGGGGCGCCCGAACGCGTGCCGCAACAACAAGACGATGGGAGTGCAGCGCGAAGGCGCCATGGCGCATCTCGTCTGTGTGCCCCGGTCGCATGTGATCCCGGTCACGGGTCTGGCGCAGCGCGATCTGGCGCTGATCGAGCCGGTTGCCGTGGGCTTCCATGCCGTTGCACGGGGCGGCGTTCAGGCGGGAGAGACGGTCGCCGTGCTCGGCGTTGGGATGATCGGGCTCGGCGTCCTGCTGGGTGCGAAAGCCCGCGGCGCGCGGGTGATCGCGGTGGACCTGTCGCGCGGAAAGCTGGACCTCGCCCGCGATCTGGGCGCGGACGAAGGCGTGGATGCGTCCGCAGGCGACGCGGTCGCACGGCTGGCGGACCTGACCGGCGGCGACGGGCCCGATGTGGTGATCGAGGCGGCCGGATCGGCGGTGGCCTTCCGCCAAGCCGTCGATGCCGTCGCCCAATGCGGCCGCGTCGTCTATGTGGGCTACACCAAGACCGAGGTTGCCTATGAGACGCGCCTGTTCCCGATGAAGGAAATCGAGATCTACGGCTCGCGCGGGGCCACGCTGGCCGATTTCGACGAGGTGGTGGCCTTCATGAAGACCGACCCCACGCTCGGCGACCGCATCGTCACCCGGATGCCCGGACTGGATGATGCCGCCGCCGCAATGCGCGACTGGTCGGAGGATCCGTCATCGGTCACCAAGCTGGTCGTCGACATGGGGGCCGACTGATGGCGCAGGGGCTCGCCGCCTTCTCGCTCGCCGGGCACCGGGTGTTTCTGACCGGGGCCAGCGGCGGGATCGGGCTGGGGATCGCGCGCTGCCTGATGGACTGCGGCGCGGAGGTGATCCTGTCGGGGACGCGTGCGGACAAGCTCGGTCGCGCCTGCGAAGATCTGGGCGGAAGCGTCCCGTGGGTGGTTCACGACGTCACCGACAAGGCCGGGGCGGCGGCGCTGGCGGCACGGGTGGAGCGGGAGTTCGGGCCGGTCACGGCACTGGTGAACAACGCCGGGAACACGGTGAAAAAGCCGGTAGCCGCGATGACGGACGGTGATTTTTCCTCCGTCATGGAGACGCATGTGGCGGGGGCCTTTGCGCTGACGCGGGCGTTCCTGCCGCAACTGACGGCATCGGGGCGGGGGTCGGTGCTCTTCACCGCGTCGATGGCCTCCTATCTTGGGATCCCGCAGGTGATCGGCTATTCTGCGGCGAAGGCGGCCATCGTGGGGCTGGTGCGCGCGCTCTCGACCGAACTGGTGCCCACCGGCGTGCGCGTGAACGGCGTGGCGCCGGGCTGGATCGGGACCGACATGGTGCGCAAGAACACCCAAAGCGATCCCGCGCGGCTGGCCCGGATCATGGCGCGTATTCCGATGGCAAAGTTCGGCACGCCGGAGGATATCGGCTGGGCGATGGTCTACCTCCTGTCCCCCGCGGCGGGCTACGTGTCGGGCCAGATCCTCGCCGTCGACGGCGGTGCGCTGCACGCCTTCTGAGGCGCCCCCCTGTCAATGCAGTTGAAACGGAGGCCCGGGCATGGTCTGCTTCGGCCAGACATCTGAAAGGAGACGACATGACCACGCGCAGATCCCTGCTACTCGGCCTTGCCGCCACCGGGCTGATCGCCCCCGGCCTTCTCGCCTCTGGCGCGTGGGCTCAGGACATGCAGTTCTTTCGCATCGGCACCGGCGGCACCGCGGGCACCTATTATCCGATCGGTGGCCTGATCGCGAACGCGATCTCCAACCCGCCCGGCAGCCGCGGCTGCGAGGAGGGCGGAAGCTGCGGCGCGCCCGGCGTGATCGCGACGGCAGTGTCGTCCAACGGGTCGGTTGCCAACATCAACGGCATCATGGGCGGCACGTTGGAGTCGGGCTTCGTGCAGTCCGACGTGGCGACATGGGCACAGACCGGCACCGGCGTATGGGAAGGCAAGCCCGCAGTGGAGAAGCTGCGCGCGATTGCGGCGCTCTACCCGGAATCGATCCATCTCGTTGCCTCGAAAGCCTCGGGCGTGAAGACGGTGGCCGACCTCAAGGGCAAGCGCGTCTCGCTGGACGAGCCGGGATCGGGCACGCTGGTGGATGCCAAGATCATCCTCGGCGCCTACGGGCTGAAGGAATCCGACGTGCAGGCCGAATATCTCAAGCCCGATCAGGCGGGCGACCGGATGCGTGACGGGGCGATGGATGCGTTCTTCTTCGTCGGCGGCTTTCCGGCCGGTGCCATCGCGGAACTGGCCAGCCAGCAGGACATCACGCTGATCCCGATCGCAGGGCCGGAGGCGGACAAGGCCATCGCCGACTATCCGTTCTTTGCCAAGGACAACGTCCCGGCGGGCACCTACAACGGTGTGGACGCGGACGTGCCCACGATCTCGGTTCAGGCGCTCTGGGTGACCTCTGCGGACCAGCCGGATGATCTGATCTACGGGATCACCAAGGCGCTCTGGAACGACAACACCCGCAAGTTCCTCGACGCGGGCCACGCCAAGGGCAAGGCGATCACCACCGACACCGCGCTCGACGGGATCGGCATTCCGATCCATGCCGGGGCGGAAAAGTTCTACAAGGAAGCGGGTCTCGTGAAATGACCCGCGCGGGGCCGGTCCGTCCGGCCCCGACACCCGCCCATTGACCGCCGGGGAACCCATGGATGCCTGACGACCCTGCCGAGGCCCGCCCGGCCGTCCTGACCGCCGAAGAGCTGCAAAAGCTCGAGGAGAGCTTCGACAGCGAGGTCCGCTTTCGCCCGCAATCGCGTCCGGTCCTGATCCTGTCGGGCGCAATCCTGTTCGGGCTGTCGTGCTATCATTACTACACCTCCGGCTTCGGCATTCCGCCCATGACGACCCATGCGGGCCTCCACATGGGTTTCACGCTGGCGCTGATCTTCATGGCGTTCGGCGTCTGGGGTCCGGGCAGCGCCCCCGTCAACCGGGTCTGGAGCCCGCTCGGCCTGCCGATCTGGGACTGGGCGCTGGCGCTGGCAGGGCTCGTCTCGGCGCTTTACGTGCCGTGGATCTACAGTGAGCTGGCGTTCCGCGTCGGCAATCCGCTGCCCATCGACCTTATCATGGGCACCGTCCTGATCGTCGTGCTGCTGGAGGCGGTGCGCCGCTCGATGGGCTGGCCGCTTCCGGTGATCGCGATCCTGTTCATTGCCTATGCCTACTGGGGCCGCTCGATGCCCGGCATCCTCGTCCACCCCGGCGCAAGCTGGAGCGGGATCGTCAACCACCTCTACCTCACCAGTCAGGGGATCTACGGCACGGCGCTTCGTGTGATCTCCACCTACGTATTCCACTTCGTCCTCTTCGGCGTGCTGGCGACGCGGATCGGACTGGGGCAGCTCTTCATCGACGTGGCCTCGGCCATCGCGGGGCGCTATGCGGGGGGGCCCGCGAAAGTGTCGGTCCTGTCCTCGGCGCTGCTGGGCTCGATCTCCGGCTCTTCCATCGCCAACACGGTCACCACGGGGTCGCTGACCATTCCCGCGATGATCCGCGTGGGGTATCCGCGCCATTTCGCGGCGGCGGTGGAGGCGGCTTCCTCCACCGGTGGGCAGATCACCCCGCCGGTGATGGGGGCGGTCGCGTTCCTGATGATCGAATATCTGGGCGTGCCGCTGACCACGATCCTGACGGCGGCACTGGTCCCCGCCTTCATGCATTTCTTCGGCGTCCTGACGCAGGTCCATCTGGAGGCGCGCCGGCGCGGTCTGCGCGGTCTCACGAAGGAGGAGCTGCCCGACATCTGGAAGGTGCTCCGCGAGGGCTGGCTCACGGTCGTGCCGCTGATCGTGCTGGTGACGGTGCTCCTGTCGGGCATGACGCCCTATGCGGCGGCATTCT